>CALVXA010000128.1 GCA_944368635.1 uncultured Clostridia bacterium | reverse complement strand
GTAAGCCTGCGTTACGCCCGGGTCAAAGCCGCAGCCGAGAAGGGCTGTGAGCCCCGCCTTTTCAAATTTTTCCCTGTACGCCCACTGCCAGGAGTAATCGAAGTATGCCGAAAATCCCTTTTCCCTGCAGCGCTTTTCGTACACCTTGCGCCATTCGGGGTCGTCGGTATTCTCCGGCTCGTAGTTGGCGGTATCCATATAGTTTACTCCGCATTCCAGACAGGCATCCATTATAGTGAGGTCCTGATAGGGAAGCGCTATATTCATGACGAGGTCGGGCGAATACGACCTGATGAGCGCGCACAGCTCCTGCTTGTTGTCCGCATCTACCTGCGCCGTAGTTATGTTGGTGGCAGTCTTGCCCTTAAGACTGTCCGCCAGCTTGTCGCACTTTGACTTGGTCCTGCTTGCGATGCAGATGTCCGTGAAAACCTCGCTGACCTGACAGCACTTCCTTATGGCAACGGAAGCGACGCCGCCGCAGCCGATTATCAAAACTTTGCTCATATTTCTCCTCCGATAGTTGTAAAAGAAATGCAGCTTAAGCGCTTTTTATTGGACGAATATCGCTTGAGCCGTGTAATTTTGTATTATGCTTTATTTTCCCGCGCATAGGGCAAGCAGAAATTCCCTTGTAAGCTTGCAGGCAAGCGCGGTGGACGCGCCGCTCGCATCCAGCATGGGCGCAAGTTCGTTTACGTCCGCGCCGACTACGTTCAGACTGCAGGCGGTCAGAAGATTTTTAAGCAGGTCGACAAAGCCGACGCCGCCCGCTTCGGGCGTGCCCGTACCCGAAAAACATGAAGGGTCAAGGCAGTCCATGTCCACGGTTATGTAGACGGGCGTACCCTCTGCCTTGAGGCAGGAAACGAGCCCGTCCAGACCTCCGAAGCCGAAGGGGTGCATATCCGTATGCAACTTGGCAAATTCAAATTCCGACCTGTCGCCGCTGCGTATGCAGAACTGATGTATTCTGCCGTCGCCGAGAATGTCGTGACAGCGGCGCATTACGCAGGCATGGCTGAGCTTTGCGCCCAGGTAGTCGTCGCGAAGGTCGGCGTGCGCGTCAAAGTGTATTATGTGCAGATCGGGATATCTTTTTGCCACTTCCCTCACGGCGCCCAGCGTGACGAGGTGTTCGCCGCCCATCATGAAGGGAAGTTTTCCGTCCTTGAGAATGGTTGCCGTGCGCTTTGAGATATCCTTAAGCGCGAGCGAGCTGTCGCCGAAGCACAGTTCGAGGTCGCCGCTGTAAAAGATTGCATAGTCCGTCAGATCCCTGTCCTGATAGGGGCTGTACGTCTCTATGCCGAAGCTCTCGCCGCGCATTGCGGCGGGACCGAAGCGCGCGCCCGGACGGAAGCTTGTGGTGCTGTCGAAGGGTGCGCCGAACATAACTATCTGCGCGTCCTTGTATTCCGCATCGCACGCCAGAAATGTCTGTACGTTGCGTCTGAGCATTTACTCCACCTCCTTGAGCATTCTTTCGAGGAATGCGGGCAGGTAAAAAGAGCCCCTATGCAGCCTTGTGGTATAGTAGTTTGTGGTGAGCCCGAGCGCTTCCCACCGCTCGGCAACGAAATCGTCGACGGGGTGGTACTTCTTGGAGGCAAAGCCGAAAAGCCAGTAGCCTGCGGCATATGTGGGTATGTGCGCCTGGTACACCCTGCTTATGGGGAATGTGCTTACTATCCTGCTGTGACTGCGGCGCATTGCGTCGGCGTCGTGCTTGTAGAAGGGGCTGCCCTGCTGATTTACCATTATGCCGTCGTCGCGCAGGGCATTGTAGCATATGCCGTAAAATTCGCGCGTGAAATAACCTTCGAGAGGGCCGAACGGGTCGGTACTGTCGACGATTATAAGGTCGTAGTCGGAATGACAACGTCTTAAAAAGCGGAGGGCGTTATCGTAAAATATGTGCACGCGCACGTCGTCAAGCTTGCGCGCGTTTTCGGGAAGATAGGTGCGGCAGACCTGTACAACCTGCGGGTCCATCTCCACGAGGTCTATCTTTTCCACCGTGTCGTAACGGGTGAGTTCCTTGACGACGCCGCCGTCGCCCGCGCCTATCACGAGTATGTCCCTTATCGTGGGGTGTACCGCCATGGGTACGTGCGTTATCATCTCGTCGTAGATGAACTCGTCGCGCTCGGTGAGCATGACGCTGCCGTCAAGGGCAAGCACCCTGCCGAATTCGGGGGTATCGAAGATGTCTATCTGCTGATAGCTGCTCCTTTCGGAGTACAGGTGGCGGCTGACCCTTATGCTGTGCTTGACGTCGGGCGCATGAAATTCGCTGAACCAAAGTTCCATTGCCTTTATGCCCTCCTTAAACCAGAATATTGATGTTCTTTATGTCGGGGTCTTCGGGACCCGTCATGGAACAGCCCTTCGCCTTGGCGTATTCGATGTACTCTATAATCTCTTCCGTCACCCTTTCGCCCGGCGCGAGAATGGGTATTCCGGGCGGGTAGCACATTATGAACTCGCTGCAGACGTGCCCCACGCCCTCGCGCAGGGGTACGCTCTTCTTGTTTGCGTAGAACGCCTCCTGCGGGCTGACGACGACTTCGGGGTCGAAGTATTCCTGACTTAAAAGTCCGCTGCTGTCCTTTTGGTATCTTCTCCTTATCTCGGCAAGCGCGCTGACAAGCCGCTCTATCTCCTGCATTCTGTCGCCGATGGAGATGTATGCAAGTATGTTGCCGATATCGCCGAATTCTATCTGAATATCGTATTCGTCGCGCAGAAGGTCATACACCTCTATGCCCGCAAGCCCTATGTCGCGCGTATGCACGCTGAGCTTGGTGCTGTCGAAGTCGAAGATGGAATCTCCGTTTATAAGCTCCTTGCCGAAGGCATAGTATCCGCCCACCGCGTTTATTTCCGAACGGGCATAGTCTGCCATGTCCACAACTTTCCTGAATATCTGCTTGCCCTTGAGCGCGAGGTTGCGCCTGCTTATGTCAAGGCTGGACATGAGAAGGTAGCTGCCCGACGTGGTCTGCGTGAGGTTGATTATCTGGCGGACGTAGCCGCTGTTTATGTTGGGTCCCGTAAGCAGAAGGCTGGACTGCGTGAGGCTGCCGCCGCTCTTGTGCATGGAGACTGCCGCCATGTCGGCGCCAGCAGCCATTGCGGAGACGGGCATATTTTCGCCGAAATAGAAGTGTGTGCCGTGCGCCTCGTCCACAAGGCAATACATGCCCGCGCGGTGCGCCATATCCACTATCGCGCGCAGGTCGGAGCATATGCCGTAGTAAGTGGGGTTATTGACAAGCACGGCGACGGCGTCGGGATGCTCGGATATCGCCTTTGCAACCTTCTCCCTCTTCATTCCGAGGGATA
>CALVXA010000127.1 GCA_944368635.1 uncultured Clostridia bacterium | reverse complement strand
GGCGGTTCTGAAGGACGTAACTTTAGTTCGGACGGAAAACGCCGTGACGGTGGAACTTATTACCGACAAACCCTTCACTCCCGAAGATGAAAGCGCCGTAAAGAGCATATTCAGGCAATATGTTCCGCAGATGTTCGCGCTTAAGCTGTCAATCGCAAAGCTTACGCCAGACGAAGATATGGTTGCACGCAGAATTTATTCAGTAATTCCCAGGTGTAACCGTCAGATAGCGGCATTTATAGGCGACGGAGACGTCGCCGTACAGCGCACGCCGGACGGCTTTTTCTTTACAATCAAGGTTGTCAGCATCGGCGCTTATACCAATGACTTTACCGAATGCATTGTAAGGGACCTGAAAAAGCATTTTTGCGGTAATTTTTCAGGCAAGTGCATAGCCGACGCTTCCAAGGCTGAAAATATAGAGATAGAGGAAGAGCACGAGAATATCGAATACGAAATTCCTGTCAGGACATTTAAAATTGCAGACTTCACCCCTATAGAGAGTACGGAGATGATGGACACCGCCGTGTACCTGAGTGACCTGAATTTTATAAGCGAGAACGTCGTAGTCTGCGGCAGGATAGAGGATATAAGAGAGCGTGAGCTGGAAAGGCCTGACGGAAGGAAGCGCATGATGTACAACTTTACGCTCAACGACGGAACGGCTACGATGCGCATAACCTATTTCGCAAGGCTTAAGAGCATAGAAAAGGTTAAAAAGCTTCAGGTTGGCGACAGCATTGTTATGACGTGCAAGACGGATACGTTCAACGGAATGATTCGCGCCACGGCTAACTATATCGATTACGGCAGCGTTCCGAAGGACTTCGTGCCTGAAAAACGACAGTCAAAGCCCGTGCCGAAATATTACGAAACCATTACGCCGCGTCCGTTCAGCGAGTTCACTCAGGACGATATGTTCGCGGACAGGTCTGTGCCCGACTGCCTTAAGGACAATGTGTTCGTCGTATTCGACCTGGAGACCACGGGGCTGAACAGCTCGCCTTCCAACGGAATGGACAGGATAATAGAAATCGGCGCGTATAAAATGACGGGCGGCGAGGTTACGGAGGTGTTCAGTACTTTCGTAAATCCCGGCAGAAAGCTGTCTGCCGAGATAGTCAAACTGACGGGAATATCGCAGGAACAGGTAGACGACGCACCCACATACGAACAGGTTATGCCCGACTTTTTCAAGTTCTGCGACGGGGCATATCTCGTGGGACATAACATAGCCAACTTCGACTTCAAGTTCGTTGACTACTACTGCTCCAAATGCGGCTATATGCTGGAAAGAAAGTTATTCGACACTATACCGCTTTCGCAACAGCTTCTTCATCTTTCCAATTATAAGCTTGACACTATTGCAAACTATTTCGGCATAACCTTCAACCATCACAGGGCGGCAGACGATGCGCTTGTGACCGCAAAGATCTTCAAAGAGCTGATAAAAATAAAAAAATCTTTGCCAAACCTCTCCTAAAACTTGCCAAATGCTAACTGACGTGCTATAATGTTAAAGACTTAATACTTAACCTTAAGATTGAGTGCCTTGACAGGGCACTCAATACTTGTATATACGGAGAATTATGAAGTTCAGACCAGTTGAAGAAATCATGAATTTTGTGCAGGGCATAGCCGACCCCATGGGCATTGAAATTGTTGACGTTGTCGCAAACGAAAAGCAGGCTGCGCTTACAATTTTCATTGAAACTGAGGACGGCGTAGACCTTGACACCTGCGAAAAATTTCACAACGCGATAATGGAGCCCATTGACGAGTTCGACCCCAGTTTCGGCGACGCATATACGCTTAACGTTTCAAGTCCCGGGCTTGACCGCCCGTTCAGAACGGAAAGAGACTTCGAGAGAAACCTCGGGAAGGAAGTGGAAGTAAAGCTCTATTCGCCGCTGAAGGGCAGGAAGTTACTTGAAGGCACGCTTGAAGGGTTCGACGAGAACAGTGTGACGATAGGCTTGAAGACAGAAAGTCTGAAGTTGCCCCGCAACCGCATAGCCAAGATCAACAAGGCTATCAAATTTGAATAATAAGCGCCTTACAAAGCCGCGCAACAGACATTATATAGGAGAAATCATATGGTCAATAAGGATTTTTTTGCTGCTCTTGCAGATCTTGAAAGTCAGAAGGGTATCCCCCAGGAAGTATTTTTGGAAGCGCTTAAAAACGCGCTCGTCTCTGCGCGCAAAAAGCAGGGCGGCGCAGGCGAAATAGAGATGAAGTTCTCGCCTGAAAAGGGTACCGTGGAATTCTATTCCGTCAGGACAGTCGTGGAGGAAGTGGAAAACAGGGATACCGAAATTTCGCTTGAAGAGGCGCAGGAAATAAAAAAGAGCTATAAGGTTGGCGACAAAGTCGTGGAGACCTTCAAACCCAAGGATTTTTCGCGCATTGCGGCACAGACTGCCAAGCAGGTGATACTGCAGAAACTGCACGAAACTGAAAGAGATGCGGCAATGACTGAATTCTCCGACAAGGAAGGCGAACTTGTTGTAGGAACTGTAAGAAAGATAGATGCGCGCAACGTATATGTAGAGCTGGGCAAGGGACAGGTTGAGGGGCTTATGATGCCTTCCGACCAGGTGCCCGGCGAGACATACAACGTCAACGACAAGATAAAGGTGTTCGTAAAGCGCGTTAAAAGCGGTTATAAGGGCGCGCAGGTGCTTGTCAGCCGCTCCTCTGCAGGGCTTGTAAGAAAGTTGTTCGAAGAGGAAGTGCCCGAAATCAAGCAGGGCAGCGTAGTCATCAAAGAAGTCAGCAGGGAAGCAGGCGCAAGGACAAAGATAGCCATAAGCTCCGAAGACCCCAGAGTGGACGCCGTAGGCGCCTGTGTGGGCAACAGGGGTTCAAGGGTCAACGCCGTCGTGGAGGAACTTCACGGCGAGAAGATAGACATAATTCCCTGGAGAGAGAATCCTCTCGAATTCATTGCAAACGCCTTGTCGCCAGCAAAAGTAATTTCCGTTACGCAGCTCGACGGCGAAAAATCTGCAATGGCGGTCGTTCCTGACGATAAGCTATCGCTTGCAATCGGCAAGGACGGTCAGAATGCCCGCCTTGCGGTAAGGCTTACAGGCTGGAAAATAGACGTCAAGAGCGAGAGCGCCGCCGCAAAGTTAGGTTACGGACTTCAGGATATAGAAGAACAGACCGAGGCGGGAAAGGAAGAAGAGTAAGCAATGCCCAGAATAAAAAAAATACCAATGAGGCAATGCGTTGCGTGCAGGGAGCTGAAAGAGAAGAGAGATATGCTCCGCATAGTCAAAAACGCAGACGGCAAGGTTTTTCTGGATTTTTCATACAAGGCTGCGGGGAGGGGCGCTTACATCTGCGATAAGCCGGAATGTATCGCCAGGCTGAAAAAAGGCAGAATTCTCGACAGAGTGTTTGAATGCAGAATAGACGACGGGATTTATTCGGCTATCGAGGAGGAGTACCTTGGCAGAAAAGGTTGACGCTTACCTCGGTTTCTGCCTCAGGGCAAGGAAAATTGCCCTCGGGTCGGGAACGATAGATATGCTGAAAAAGGGCGTCTACTTGTTGTTAGTCTGCTCTACGGCATCCGAAAATACCCTTAAAGTTGCGGAGAAATACAGCAGGAGGTTTTCCTGTCCGCTTGTCATGTGTTACAGCGGGCTGGAAAATTCTGTCCGCAAGGCAGGTTGTAAACTTGCGGCTGTGCGCGATGAAAATCTTGCCAAGGCAATGGTTGAAAATCTTGGCGGCAATTACAGATTATATGCTGGGAGGCAATAATTATGGCAAAATACGAAAACATTGAAAATATATCCAGAATGCTCTCCGACGGAAGCTTCACGGAACTTTCCAAGAAAATTTCCTCTGTCGAGAAGTCGGCATTCGACGTCATTAAAAAACTTTCCGTCCTTGAAAGCGAGAGGGCGAAGAAACAGGCAGAATTAAATGAAGAAAAGGCCGAAAAGGCTGAAGTTGCGGAGAGTACGACACCTTCTCCCGTTGTCGAAGAAAAGGCGCCTGTCGTGAAAGAAACTGTGGAAGAGCAGACGGTTGAAGTAAAGAAAACTGAAGCCGCCGCCGAAGAAAAGGCGCCTGTCGCAGACAAAACTGAAAAGGCGCAGGAAGCAGTGCCCGCTGCAACTGAAAAACAACCCCCGAAGACCGAAGTAAAGACAGACACAGCGCAA
>CALVXA010000126.1 GCA_944368635.1 uncultured Clostridia bacterium | reverse complement strand
GGGAGATAGAGCGCGTGCTTTCGGACATAGAACTGTGAATTTCATTTAAGATTGCCTTCAGGTTTCAAGGGCAATCTTTTTTTATTGCCTTTTTACAATTTATAAGTTATAATATGCCTATGAATAAAATAGCGAAAATTGCAGGTACTGCGGTACTTGCCCTTACTGTCGGCGTGTTGGGCGGATGCGGTTCCGGCGGCGCACCTGCAGGCGGCGGAGACGGCGACAATACCAAGATAAACAATTTCATGTCTGCCTATGCAATGGGCACTGATGCGTATCTGTTTGCTGAAAAGTCCGCCCAGGATAAGGCAACCATGTCCGTTGCGCAGATTAACGAGAGCTTTGCCGCTCTTTCAGAGGACGTGAGAAATCTTCTTGCCGACGTTGAAAACTCCATAAGTTCTTCGGTCACTACTTCTTATATTTACAGATATAATACGGCGTTCGAAGACGACACGCCCGCAGAAGAGAGGTGGGTGGAAGTTGACGAAGTTACCTATAACCTGCTCTCCACTGCAAAAGAAATATACGACCTTACGGACGGCAGTTACAACCCCGCCGTATGGTACAGCGTTGACCTCTACGGCTTTACAACCCGTCCTGCAGGCACGCCTTCTGCGCCATATGACAGGGATAAACCGTACGAAAATCTTCCCGATGACAGGTATGTAGCGGCTTTCAGACAGCTTGCGCAAGGCTTTGAAGATTTTGCGCTCAGGAAGGAGGGCGATAAGTACTATGCCTATAAGCCTACGACTTATGTCACGGTAGACGGCGTAAAATACTATCTTCGCCTCGACCTCGGCGGAATAGGTAAGGGCTATGTGGCAGACCGCGTATACGAGTTGATGACGCAGCACGGCTTTCCATTCGGCTACTTCAACTTCGGCTCTTCAAGTATTGCCGTAAGGCAGTATGCAGGCAAGGACAGCGGCGAGTATACTCTTTCCGCGCGCGACCCCAAGGACATGCTCTTTGAAGGCCCCTTCTGTACGTTCACCGTCAAGGACACATCTCTCTCCACCAGCGGCGATTATGAAAAGTACTACACCATAGAGGGCGTACAGTATTGTCATATAATCGACCCCTCCACGGGCAGCCCCATACGTACGGGCATCTCTTCGGTAACGGTAGTGGGTGGCTCCGCGGCTGAAGACGATGCAATAACCACGGCAATCTCTGTAATGGGCAAGGAAAGGGCAGTTCAGTTCATCAACGACAATCCCGAATTTTTTGCGGACAGAATCGTGGTGTTCCTCGTATTCGAAGGGGGAGAGGGCAAAGTTATCACCAACGTACCCGATAAGGTGACTATAACCAATGACGATTACAAGCTTTCAAACAGAATTGAAGGCGGGAAAATAGTGTTGTTATAAGGATAAATCCTGTATGTCGCTTAAAAAGATAGAACAGGTCAAAGGCGGCAAACTTTTCCGAATATGGGACATAATAGTCTACGTCCTGGTCGTTGCAGTCAGCGTCTCGCTCATAGTATTCTTTGCGGTGACGCGCGACAATACCGAGCTGTCGGGCATAGTTGTCACATTAAAGGGAAAAGACGTGTTCACCTATGACTTCATAGGGGAAAGTTATGAAATATCTTCCCCGCAGAATGTTGAGATAACCGAGGAGAACGGCGAACGCATAGTCGTGCACGTCTATGACGAAGAGGGTTATAACGACATTGAAATCGATTTGAATAATGACAGCGTAAGGGTAATTGCGGCAGACTGTTCCTATCATAAAGACTGCGTCTATTCGCTTCCTATGGACAGCAACAGCTCAGTTCCCATAATCTGCACGCCGCACGGGTTGGTTATAAGACCTTCCGAATTTGTAGATGACGGAATAATTATTATCTGACGTCGGGGTTTCGGCGGCAATCGGAAAGTGTGAATGCGCAACGAATATTAAGGCACGGACGCAATTTTGCGTCCGTGCCTTTTAGTTATACAAAAAATTCCCTGCGGAAATTCCGCAGGGAATTTTGTCGGTTCAGATTCAGCAAACGCCTCTGTCGATAATGGTGTGGCGGGGGCAGACGGCTACGCAAGTCTTGCAACCCGTGCACTTTGAATAGTCTATTACAGGCAGATTGTTCACCATTGTAATTGCGCCGTGAGGGCACTTCTTTGCGCACATTCCGCAGGCAATACAGCCAACTTTGCATGCGTTCATGACTTCCTTGCCCTTGCACTGGGAGTTGCAGGCAACATATACGGGCGCGGAGGCAGGTATGCGCTCTATTATGTGCTTGGGGCAGGCGTTAATGCAGGCGCCGCAGCTCGTGCAGGCATCGGGGTTGACCTTTGCCAGCTTGCCAGAAACGTCGATTGCGTTTTCGGGGCAAACGGACTTGCAATCGCCGCAGCCAAGACAGCCGTATTTGCATACTTTGTTGCCGCCCAGCAGGGTGTTGTTTGCCGCACAGGTGGGGTTGCCGACGTATTCGAACGCGTCAGCCGCATTTTCAGCGCCGCCGTTGCACTTCACAACGGCAACGGTGCGCTCCTCTTCGTGCAGTTCAACGCCGAGTATAGCCGCAATTTCAGCCTTCTTTTCGGGCGAGGTTACATGGCACTGGTTGATTTCGCATTCTCCGTCTGCAAGCTTCTTTGCAAAGCCCGAACAGCCCGAACAGCCGCATCCGCCGCAGTTTGCGCCCGCAAGGTTTTCAAGTATCTTGGTTACTTTTTCGTCCATGTTTACCTTGAAAACCTTGTTAACTACAAGTATAAGGGCAACTATTACGATTGCAATGCCTACAAAGATGCCGGCAACTATGCCTACCGTCTTAAGTGTTTCGAGGTCGATTTTTCCCAATTCAGTAAGTAAATTATTCATTTTCAATCGTCCTCCTTATGCAATGTAGCTGAATACCGTGAAAGCCATGCAGATGAAGCTTGCGGTGATCATGGAGATGGGGAAACCTGCAAGCGACTTTGCAACCTTCGTGCAGTTGAGCTTTTCCCTCATGCCGCTCATGATAATCATGACAAGCGTGAAGCCAAGACCTGCGAACAGGGCATAAAGCACTGCCCAGCCCATGTTCATTGCGGCGCCGTCAAGCAGAGAAGCTGTGTTGCTGCCGATGACAAGTTCGCATACGCCGAGTACGGCGCAGTTCGTCGTGATGAGGGGAAGGTAGATGCCCATTGCGTTGTAAAGCGTGGGGGAAAGTTTTTCGATAATCTTTTCAATCATCTGTACAAGCGACGCGATGATGAAGATGAATACTATGATTTCCAGGAAGTCTATTCCGAGGGGAACCATTACATATTCATATATAGGATAGGTTATGGCAGTAGCCAGCGTCATTACAAGCGTTACCGCAACGCCCATGCCTACCGCAGAGGAAGTCTTCTTGGAAACGCCAAGGAAGGGGCAGATGCCGTAAGTCTGATGAGTAATGAAGTTGTTCGTCAGTACTGCGGAAATAACTATTGCAATAAATGTAGCCATATCTCGTCAGGCCTCCTTTACGGGTTGTGCGTCAACCGTCTTGCTGTCAAGCAGGTTTTCCCTTGCAATTCTGTTCGTCCTGATTCTGCGGCTTCTCATGAAGAGATTGAGCACATAGGTGAATACCGCAATGGAAAGCCCGAAGATTATGAAAGCTCCTGCGGGGGTTGCAAGCACGGCAATCTTGAAGTTCATTATCTGTGTTCCGAAAAGCGAACCCTTGCCGAGGAACTCGCAGATAATGCCCATGATGGTGAGTGCGCAGGTAAAGCCAATGCCGTTGGAAACGCCGTCCACAGCGCTCTCAAGCACGGTGTGCTTGTTGGCGAATGCTTCGGCTCTGCCAAGGATTATGCAGTTTACGACTATCAGCGCAAGGAACCCGCCCAGACTGTCATACAGTTCGGGCAACAACTTTGCGAGAATCATTCTCGCCAGCGTTACAAGCGTCGCAATGATGACTATATAGGAGGGGATTCTGACCTCGTTGGGTATAATCTTGCGGAGTGCGGAGATTATGATGTTGGAAAGCGTGAGAACGACTACTACCGTCAGACCCATGCCCAGCGCGCTGGAGGCGGAGGAAATAAGTCCGAGGGTGGGGCAGGTGCCAAGCACCAGCACAAACGTCGGGTTATTGAAGATTATGCCGTCAAGCGTAATCTTGCCATATCTGTTTTTCATTATGCGTTACCTCCTAAAATAATTGCGAGGTTGTAGTTGGCAAGCGCATATGCAGCAGCGCGGTAGTGTGCCGTATCGGAATAGCTTGCGCCGGTAAATATCGTCCCAACCTCCTTTTCGGGGTCAAATGTTTTGTCCTGATACAGTGCTTCTATATCGGCAAGTGTCTTTCCGACAAGGTTCTTTGCGGCAGCGCTTACATATTGCTCAAAGCCGCCGGTGGAACCTTCTTTTGTCTGCGTCATAGAGGTAATCTTCCCTTCCGACGAAACGGTGATATCAAATCCGTAGCTTTCAGTATAAACTATGGGGTTTACTGTGATATGGAACGTTACAGAGTCGTCATTATTAACTTGATAACTTGTTTCATCGCCGTCTACGAAAGAGGCATACTCCCAAGCGCTTGCAAGTGCCTTGTCATAGTTTGCCAGAGCAAAAGCAGCAGCTCGATAATAAGCCGTACCCGTAAGGCTTGCACCTGTAAAGATATTGCTTACATTTGAGTTAGGGGTGAATGTATCATCGGTAAAGAGTGCCTGAATGTCTTCAAGCGTCATGCCCACCAGGGTTTCAGGAGCGTTTCCTATATCCGAGCCAAAGCCAGGGGTAGTGCCGTCTGCGTCTTCTTTGTCGGAAAGTGATATAGAAACCACCTCAGTATCAGATACTGTAACGTCAAACTTGAACAGTGACGTATAATCTACGGGATTAACTACTACGTGATATGTTATAGTTAAATTACTATTGACTTTGTGAGATGTCTGCTTTTTATCTATAAATTC
>CALVXA010000125.1 GCA_944368635.1 uncultured Clostridia bacterium | reverse complement strand
ACCGTATCCCACTGGGAGACGGGTTACAGCGAACCTTCGATATCGCAGCTTATTCAGCTTGCCGACTATTTTGACGTGACGATAGACGAGCTGGTGGGAAGGAACGGCTGAAAGCTGCGCGTGCGGCGGAGGAAGGACAATTTGCGGCGGAGTGTGCGGCTATAAAATGCGCTGCGCGGCAAAGGGGGGGGCGGCGGTGCGCAAAGTCGCGCGTGTTGCAATTTTTCATCGGTAAGGCGGCGTACAATAAAAGGCGGACAATAAAAATACAAGGCGGGCGTGTAAATTTTACTTTACGCATTGACAAACGTACGTTAATTTGGTACAATAATCAGGTAAATAATTTTCAGGAGCAATATTCATGAAATACGATTTCAAAGGAATCACCGTAGAAGAACTTTCATACAATCTCAACAGGGTAAAGCTGCAGCCCAACCAGAGGCTGGACATAAAGCCCCAGTTTTCCCGTCAGGTACGCAAGTCCAACGAAAACCCCAAGCTCAACCTCGTGTCGCTGTCTGTCAAGATAATCTCCACCGAGGAAGAGCCCAAGCCCTTCAACCTTTCGGCAACCGTCGTCGGCATATTCGAGCTGGCAGAAGTTCCCGACGCGCAGGGTGAAAGGGCGTTCGTCATCGACGTTACAAAGCTGCTGTATCCCTATCTCCGTTCGGCTGTGACCAACCTTACGGCACAGGCTTACATCTCGCCCCTCAACCTTCCCGTAATCAACGGGCCCATCTTCCCCGAGGACAGGGACGTGTACGCCTTTGCGCCCGGCAACGTAAACTGACGCGGCGTAAATTCAATTAAAGCATATCAAGGGCGCGACTTTACCGTTGCGCCCTATTCGCTTTATTCCCTTCCGTACGCATAGCTGAACGCGCGGTATGCGTTTCGGCTGATAAGCTGACCTGCCGCATATTAAGACGCGCCGCGCCCTTGGTCGCCGCCGCGTGCAGCCGAAGGGCGTGCATTGCCGCCACGTTACAATAATATATATTTTAAACAGTTATTCGGGCAAATTTTGCGCAAACAAAGGCAAAAAGGCTTGACAAGCGGGGATATTAGTGTTAAACTTCTCTTACACTACCGACAGGGGTGTAATTTTTTTGTACGGAGTTTTCTACTATGAAAGCATCATCGAGGGCTAAAATCACATTCGAATGCACCGAGTGCAAGCACAGGAACTACGACAGCTACAAGAACAAGCGCAACGATCCTGACAGGCTTACAATTTCCAAATACTGCCCTTTCTGCAAGAAGCATACGGAGCACAAGGAATCCAAGTAATTTTTCGGTTTTTCATTTGAAAGACGAACGGAGGCATTATGGCAAACAGCAAGGACGTTAAAAAGCCCAACATCTTCGTAAGAATGGGCAGAAAGATAAAGGAAGTATTCTCCGAACTCAAGAGGGTGACCTGGCCCACTTTCCCCAAAGTGGTAAAGGCGACCTGCGTCGTTCTGGTAGTGGTACTCATCTTCACGCTCATAGTGACGGGCATAAATCAGGGTCTTCAGGCCCTTCTCGGACTCATCACCAACATAGGGGTATAAGGCATGGAAGAAAAACTTTGCTGGTATATTCTTCACACTTATTCCGGCTACGAGATGATGGTCAAAGATTCGCTTTTAAGGCTTATCGAGAACAACAACCTCAAGGACCAGATAGTTGAAGTGAAGATACCGATGGAGCAGACCATCGAAGAAAAGAACGGCAAGCGGAAAATTGTCGAACGCAAGCTGCTCCCCTGCTATGTCTTCATCAAGATGATCTATTCCAACCAGCTGTGGTACTGGATAACCAATACGAGGGGCGTAACGGGTTTCGTCGGTCCTCAGGGCAGACCCATACCCATGAAGGAAAACGAGATAAGAAAGATGCGCCTTGAAGAGGTTGTCACCGATGCAGATTTCAGGGTGGGCGACCATGTGCAGATAGACTCCGGCCCGCTGGAGAATTTCGACGGCATAATAACCGAAGTCAACGACACTGCGCAGAAAGCCAAGGTCAACGTACAGATGTTCGGCAGGTCCACCGACGTGGAAGTCGAATACATTCAGATAAAGAAAATCGAAGCATAAGGCTTTTGATTATATGCGCACAAGGTTGCGCGTCCGTGGGAGAATGCGTTAAATCTCTTTTCTCTGGCGCCTTCGCTATTACCACGATTGGAGGAACATTTAATTATGGCTAAAAAGATTACTGCGGTAGTTAAGTTGCAGCTCCCCGCCGGAAAGGCGACACCCGCTCCCCCCGTAGGTTCTACGCTGGGCCCTCACGGTATCAACATTCCCGGCTTCACCAAGGAGTTCAACGCCAAGACGAGCGCACAGGCAGGACTTATTATTCCCTGCGTCGTGACCATCTATCAGGACAGAAGCTTCACGTTCATTCTGAAGACTCCTCCTACACCCGTACTTATAAAGAAGGCGTTAGGACTGGAAACTGCAAGCGCACGTCCCAACAGGGATAAGGTCGGCAAGCTCACCAAGGCTCAGGTCGAAGAGATTGCAAAGACCAAACTTCCCGACCTCAACTGCGACAGCCTGGAGGCTGCAGTCAGCATGGTAAAGGGAACGGCTCGTTCTATGGGCGTCACCGTAGAGGAGTAAAGGGACTTAAAGTTTTAAGTCCGCAAGTGGGAGAGGAATAAAAAAATTCAAGTCGAACCCTCGGAAGAACCACACGGAGGAAATAATAGATGAAAGTAGGCAAGAAGTACGCAGAAAGCGTTAAATCATACGACCGCACAAAGGCATACGACCCCGCAGAAGCAGTAAATCTCGTTCTTTCTACCGCAAAGGCAAAGTTTGACGAAACGGTTGAACTTCACGTTCGTCTGGGCGTAGACCCCAGGCAGGCAGACCAGCAGGTCAGGGGCGTGCTCGTGCTTCCCAACGGTACAGGTAAGGACAAGAAAGTACTCGTCATTGCAAAGGGCGACAAGGCAGACCAGGCTCAGGCGGCAGGTGCCGATTATGTAGGCGCAGAGGAGATGATCCAGCGTATCCAGAAGGACAACTGGTTCGACTTCGACGTAGTAATCACCACCCCCGACATGATGGGCGTCGTCGGCCGTATAGGTCGTATCCTCGGACCTAAGGGTCTGATGCCCAACCCCAAGAGCGGTACGGTAACCATGGACGTTGCAAAGGCAGTCAAGGAAGTCAAGGCAGGTAAAGTTGAATACCGTCTCGACAAGACCGCAATCATTCACTGCCCCATCGGCAAGAAGAGCTTCGGCGCTGAAAAGATAGCCGAAAACTTCACGGCCCTCATGGATGCAATCGTAAAGGCAAAGCCCGCCGCAGCAAAGGGTCAGTATATCAAGAGCGTCGTAATGACCTCCACCATGGGTCCCGGCGTAAAGGTTTACTTCAACAAGGGTTAAGCTTTAATTTGAGTACAGACAAACTCCGCAAGATTATTCCTGCGGAGTTTTTTGTGCCCGAGATGGCAAGGACGCACACACAACGCACTTGCAGATGCTAAATTGTAATCCGAA
>CALVXA010000124.1 GCA_944368635.1 uncultured Clostridia bacterium | reverse complement strand
CGGAAGGTATATGATATAATATGCATATGTTCAAGATAACGCATTGTGTCGCGTACAGGCGTGCGCGTAATTAAATTGCGGAAATTCTGGAGGGCAAGACAGTGAAAGCGACAATAATCATAAACGCATATTCCCGACTGGAGCACAGCCTGTATCAGTCGGACAGGATAAGGGAGGAACTGCTGCGGATGGGCGTGGAGGCTGATATACTGCGCAATAACTTCTTTGCGGCGTCTGTCTCGGACAGCGGCGAAATTGTAAGCAAACTTGGCGACTACGCGTTCTGCGTATATCTGGATAAGGATAAATATACTTCCCAGATGCTTGAAAGGGCGGGTATGCGCCTTTTCAACAGACACGACGCGATTGAAGTCTGCGATGACAAGATGACCACATTCATACGCCTTGCGGACAGCGGCATCCCCATGCCGCGCACGCTTGCCGGACTGCTCTGCTATGACCCGCAGGAGGATGTTTCCGAACAGACGCTGAAGGAGGTGGAGGACAGTCTGGGCTATCCGATGATTGTCAAAATGTGCTACGGCTCGCTTGGGAAGGGAGTGTTCAAAGTTGACAATGCCGACCAGCTGAGGAGGGCGGCAAGGGAGCTGAAGTGTACGCCTCATCTGTTTCAGAGGTTTGTGCCCGAAAGTTACGGACGGGACATGAGAGTTATGGTGATAGGCGGAAAATGCGTTGCGGCAATGGAGAGGCGTTCTGACGGAGATTTCCGTTCCAACCTTGAACTTGGGGGAAGTGCAAAGGCAATAACTCCTCCGCGCGAAGTTGCCGCCATGTGCGAGAAGGCGGCGGATATTCTCCGCCTTGATTATTGTGGCGTGGACGTACTTTACGGAAAAGATGAGTACCTGCTTTGCGAGGTCAATTCCAACGCGTTTTTCCGCGGGCTGGAGGCCGCTACGGGCAAAAACATCGCCCGCGCCTATTGCGAACATATGCTGTCCTGCATAAAATAAGCGCAAGCCGAATTTTAAGTTTTACTGTTGACAGCCCGAGCCGGGGGGGCTGTCATGACGGCGTCAGAACCGCCTCATAGTATTATGCCGCACAGGGCGTGAATTTCTGTGCGGCGTTTTAATATAGAGGTAGTACTCCACTGTTTTCCTGCGGCGGGAATTAAAAACAAATAAATATTTTTGCCCCATTGAAGGGGGAAGTTAGTTATATTATGTCGGCAAAGCAGTATAAGGCGATGTTTCAGTATCCTGAAGAAAAACAAACGGCAGCAGTATACGATGAACTGGCTCGGAAAATTTTTTATCGTGGCAAGAAAATACATAAATAGTGTATTTGGTAAACAATCATACAAGGTAAACCGCCGATTTGTCAATGTTTGAATAAATATTATGATAATATTCTTCCAAATACTTGTTATTTATTTGCTAAAGTGTTAAAATTAAATATAGATATACGTCAATTACATTATTCGGTGAACACGTAAAAAGGTGCTTTGTTCAGAAAAAAGAGCCTTGGAGATATCTGGCAAGAAACTGTTTTGTCGTTCTTTAAGGGAGCGTCTGCTGTCTACTATATTCGGGATAAGACCATAAAGGCAACAGTTTTGCGGAAACCGTTTTTCTGTCCGCTGTGTTATAAAAAATCAGGAGGTAACATTATGAAAAAATTTTTAACACTTTTGCTCGCTCTCGCGTGCGGACTGACGTGCACTTTCTCCTTTGCGGCATGCGGCGGAGGAGATGAAGAAGGTCCTACCAAGTCTGCAACCGCGAACGCGCTGACCGTGGAAGAGACGGACATCGCTACGAAGAGGGCGGTCGGCTGGATTCGTGAAGATGAACCGGAGGTCGTAGAAAACACAGGCGCAGGCATCTTTTATGCCATCGACGTGTGTGTATATTCCCCGAGCCGTCTTCTGACAGGCATCACGCTTCGCGCCAGCGACTTCACCTGCGGCGGAGTACAGGCGTGCAGTCTGACCACGCTGGAAACCTTCGAAAATGTAACTGACCCCTATATTGATACGTGGGAACCCTATAATTTCGGCGCCGTGTATGTCGACGGCTCGTATGCAGAACTTCCCGATGGGGGATTTACCGAAACCTACGGTTCGCGGCTGGATTTGAATAGCCCTGGAAACCACGATTGCGGCACTTCCACAGCTTCATCCATCGATGCCCGTGAGGTATGGCGCGTAGTGCTGTTCTTTGAAAGGGAGCCCTCATACGAAACTGTGGAGTACAACGGCCAGACTATCGAAACACGTTCTATCTATAACTCGGCGATCAACCATAGCGATTTCGCCGTGACGGTGGGCAGTAATACTCTGTACATGTGCCTCAACGGAGCGCAGAGAACGAACAAGGTATACGAGGCTGTTTCAGGTCAATACAAGTACACTTATACTGAAGAAATTGACGAAGTGCTGGAAAGCACGGTCAGCTGTTTTGTCAAAGTGGAAGGGCTGACATCGGACTTCACGGACAAAGTCTATTATTACCAATTCTCCCTCGAAGTGAACGGTGAAACGATTGAATGCAAGAATATTTTAAGCGAGATTGCAAGCGTCGGCGCCGACTTGGATGAGGCAACCGTTGAAGCCGAAAAAGAGTCGATCATGCAAAAATATGGACTGACCGATCCCGATCTGGACTTTTACACCTTCTATATTGAGCGCGACGAGATTCACTACGTTAACCCGAACTACTCCTCCTCTATCTCCGAATCGGACACCGTTCTACTGCTTGACTTCGGTTTGACCGAAAAGCCTGAGTCGTTTAAACTGTTCTTGGGAGACACAGAAATCACCGTCGTCGGCTGATTCGGGCTTTCATCAGGGATCTTTGCGAACAGCGCTCTGCCCATATGCGGCGGGGCGCCTTTTCGTTTCATTTTACAAATGCATACTTTTAATTTTTTATAGGCCTATTTTAACTGTATTATTTTTGTATAATATCTTTGCCTTTTCGCGCAACAGGCGGATGAGCATAGTTCGGTAAATATGAAAATGTTTTTGCGGAAGTCAACGCGACAAAGTCAAAACCGTTTTACAAAGCGTATGAGCAACTTTAAAGACAGCAAAAAAGCCAGACAAGGAAAATAATCTTTACCCGACTTTTAATCTCATTTAATGGGTATTTTCTGCAACCATTTTGCCGCCATTGACGTCCGCGAGGAACAGTGTTACACTATGCCGCAAAAAAAGCATAATTCGGAGGGTTTTATTCGAAACGGACAATAAGTCCGAAATAATCTCAGGTAAAAATAATACGAACTCATTTCCAGAGTCCGTATTATTGCCGTCTTTGGCACAGAGTAGAGGATTTGCCGTTTGGGCACGGCGCACGGTTGACAGCCCAAGCCGAGGACTGTCAAGTCGACGGCAGAGTCCGCCGACCGGCGCAAGCAACGCTTGCTTGCCTCCCCTCGAACCCTCCGTTCTCTGCTACAGAACAAAAAGCCCCTCAACGGCAAAACCGTTGAGGGGCTTTGGTTCAGATGATTGGGGGTAATACTTTAAAAAACAAAAAAAGTGCCGTATTTTGACTGAAAATCATTAAAAATCAATCAAAACAGGCACTTTTTCTGGCGCAGTGACCGAATTAAAATCCGAACCTTGAAGCTCGTCAAGGGTAATGGTTTTCGTATCGTTTTTGTAGTTCAGAATGAGTTTTGCGTGGTCGTCGTAGAGGTAAATGGCATTTACAAA
>CALVXA010000123.1 GCA_944368635.1 uncultured Clostridia bacterium | reverse complement strand
GTTGTACATCTGCTTGTCGTTGGCGTACTGCTTTTGCAGTTTTTCCATCTGCGGCCTCATCTTTTCCATGATGAGCGCCTGCTTTTTGGTCTTTACCCTTGAATATATGTCGAGCGGCAGCACAATAGTCTTCAATATGAGCGTGAAGACGATTATTCCCACGCCGACTATTCCGATGCCCTCTATGAGTATTTTTATAAGCTGCCCTATCCAGTTGAGATCCTTGAACGCAATTTCCATTACGCCGTAGCCCAACGTGCCGCCGGATAACAAATTCAACATCAGATTTTTACTTTCAGGTCAATAGACCCATTTCACCTTGAAATGATTTTCAGGGGCGGGGTCGTATCCGCCCTTGGAAAAGGGGTTGCAACGAAGCACGCGCCACAGTCCGCACAAAACCCCCGCGAAAAAGCCAAGATTGTTTATGCTGCGCAGGGTGTATTCCGAACAGGTCGGACTGTAAAGACAGGTATGGCGCGAAAGATGTCTCTGGTAAAAGACTATAAGCCGCATGGACAGCACTTTGAGGGGATTGAAGGCAACAATTTTGTATAAAACAGACGCCGCCCTTTTCACTTCTTCATTCTCCCGAAGGCGGAGACAAGGCTGTCTTTGAAGGAGGCATAGCTGTACTCCGCACACACCTTCGGCAATATTACCATACTGCACCTGAAGGGGAGGGCGGACAGAGCGTCCGCATACGCCGCCCTTATAAGCCTTTTTATTCTGTTTCGCCTTACTGCTTTTCCGTGCTTTTTGGAGAGCGCGATGCCCATCACGTTCTCCCTCGAGGGAATATACAATATAGTGAGATAAGGGGAAAAGACTTTTTTCCCCTTTCTGAACAATGTGTTGAACTGATTATTCTTCTTTAATCTTCTATACTGCACTTTTTACGCGACTTTTCAGAGAGGTCAAGTTATGCGCTTAACTTCTTTCTGCCCTTGTTTCTTCTTCTCTTGAGTACCTTTCTTCCTGCCGTGGAGGCCATTCTCTTTCTGAAACCGTGAACCTTGCTTCTCTGCCTCTTCTTGGGTTGATAAGTTCTTTTCATTTTTCTTTAACTCCCGATATATAAATTTATTTTTCTTTTATTGTCGTCATACAAAATTATATGCGTAAACTATTTTACCTTTTTTTACAGGCTTAAGTCAAGCATTATTCGACGTCCTGACGGGCAAAATTAAGTAAAGTACATCCTTATTTTTCACATTTTCGCATATGAAGGGCTGAACGCTGCTGTTGAAGGACAACACTATCTCCTCCTCCGTCAGCGCATTTATGGCGTCCGTTATGAATTTGGAATTCATGGCTATCTTCAGGTCCTTGCCTTCCAGCTCCGCCTTTACCGGCTCGTTCACCTTGCCTATTTCGGAATTGGAGGATATCTCCGCCTTGCCCTGCGAAATGTCCATTATTATAAGGCTGTTCTTGTCGTTTCTTACAAGAATTGCCGCCCTCTCTATGGACGCTTTCAGAAGCTCCCTGTTCACCTTGACCACGGACAAAAAGCTCTTCGGAATTATGTTTTCCTTCTTTATGAAATCGCCGTTGTACAGCGAGGAAGTGAGCACGGTGTCGTCCACGCAGACAAGGAGAAGTCCCCTCTGCACGTTTATTCTCGTTTCGCCGTCGCCCTCGGGCAGCATCTTTTCAATTTCCTTAAGCGTCCTTGCGGGGCAGACAATCTCAAGGTCGGACGTGCTTCCCTTCACCTTGCCCTTCGCCGTTGCAAGGCGGAAACCGTCGAGGGCGGTCACACAGATTTCCTCCCCCTTTATTACCATCTGACAGCCCTTTAAAATGGGACGGGAGTCATCGGCGGCGCAGCAGAAAGCCGTTGCGTCTATAAGCCGTCTGAATTCATCCGTGCCGAGCGTAAAGGAATTTTCGTTTACGTCCGTATTGATTATGGGGAAGTCCTCCGCGCCGAGCACCTGCATGGAAGTCTGGCTGTCGGCATAGACTATGTCCATCCTGTTGTCGTTGACGTCTATTGTGAGCTGTACGCCCTCCAGCTTCTTTATAAAATCGCAAAAATACCTGCCGGGAACGCACACGTCGCCCTCTTCGTATATCTCCGCCTTAATCTTCTTCTGAATGGAGATTTCGCCGTCCGTGGCGGTGAGAATAAGACTGTCAATTTTAGCCGTTATCTTTATGCACTCCATAACGGGCAGAGTTGTGCGCGTTGCGCAGGCCTTTACGACCTTCAGCACCGCGTCGGAAAGATCGAGTCCATCGCAGACAAATTTCATTTTTTTCTCCCGGAATTAAAATTTCAACCTTTAATACAAAAACAGGCACAAGGTCAGGGCTTTGCCGTCTTTTCCTGCCTTCGGCGCAGACCTTTATAAAGCAAACAGCCTCTGTCTTTTGTTCGCTCATTTCAGACATTCACATACGCCCGCCTTTCCTGATGACTATATATACATTTATATTTATTAAATATTTATATGGTAGTAGTATTAGTAGGCTGTGTGTAATTGTGGAAATCCTGCAAAATGCAGGTACCGTGTCGGATATATAATAGCAAAAATGCGGAGAAATTGCAACAAAATGAGCCGTATTTGAGCATATTTAAAGTGAAATTTAAAGTTGAAGTTATCAACATAAGATGCCCTGTTTTGTGTTGACAGAGTGTGCAGAACTGTGTTGAATTTTGTCGAATTGTAAATACCTGCGCGCAGACATAAAAGTAAATTTTAACTTTTATTTATAATTGAAATGAGTTATGAACAGCTATCGACAATAAAAGAGGCAGTGTTCATAACTTTTATAAACTTATCCACAACAGCCCAAAGGGGTTGAAAAGGCGGAAAACTTGTGTTAAAATAGGGAAGAATATGGACATAAATCATTACAGAGAATTGGTTAAAAAAGAATATTGCGACAAGTTCAACGTGCTGCTTGAAACGCTTGTTGAATACAATAAAATGTTTAATCTGACTGCAATTACGCAAAAAGATGATATAATTAACAAACATTTTATCGATTCATGCACGGGAGAGGCATATTTTCCGCACGGTGCGGCCGTTGCGGAAATAGGTTCCGGAGGGGGATTTCCCTCGCTTCCTCTGAAGATTATAAGGGACGACCTGACGTTCACACTTGTGGAAAGTACGGCGAAAAAGTGCAGATATCTTGATATCTGTGTTGATAAGTTGGGTCTGAAAGGTGTGACTGTTGAAAATATGCGCGCCGAGGACGGCGGAAAAGACGTAAAATTCAGGGAAAAATTCGACTGTTGCGTGGCGAGGGCGGTTGCAAGGCTGAATACGCTGTGCGAATACTGTATGCCGTACGTAAAAGTCGGGGGAAGGTTTATTGCGTACAAGGGAGACGCGCAGGAGGAGCTGAAGGAAGCGCAAAGGGCGATAAAAGTGCTTGGCGGAGAGCTTGAAAAGGCAGACCCCTTTGACCTAAACGGAGAAAAGCGCACGATAGTAGTAATACGAAAAGTCGCGCACACGCCGAAAATTTACCCCAGAGGACAGGGAAAAGAGAGGAAGAACCCCATTGTCTGACGGACAAAGGCATTTGCAGGACATAGCTGTAAGTTTTAACGCTGTTTTTTATTCACGCAGATTCATCCTTTACTCTATTTAATATTTACTTTGTTGAAGTACAGCGCATTTTCAGAAAGTCCGCACTGTCAGCGGAGCCGGACAGTACGACTCCATTTACATTTTACGGAGCTATAAAATGAGCCTTAACAAAAGTTGTGCCTTTACGGGGCACAGAAAAATAGACGACCCGCCCGATATGGTCATGCTGAATGAGATTGTGGAGGGGCTGATTGCGCAGGGTGTGACGGACTTTTACTGCGGTATGGCGAGGGGGTTCGACATGATTGCCGCACAGCTTATTTTGGACCTTAAGCAGAGTTATGGCGGAATAAAGCTGATTGCCTGTATATCCTGCCCCGAACAGGACAAATTTTTCGGGAAAGAGGACAAGAGAGTTTACGCGCGGCTGGTGGACGAGGCGGATGAAGTGAAAGTTGTGAACAGCCGCTACTTCCGCGCGGTTATGCTCAGGCGTAACGACTACATGGTTGACAGGTGCCGCTATCTCATCGCCTATCTGAGAAGGGAAACTGGAGGTACGGCGTACACTGTGGAGTATGCGCGAAACAGGGGAAGAAAAATCTTTATTGTGTGATATTACTGTATCTTTCCGTGCGGACGAAATTCAGAACATGATATTGCATTTAAAAAAATTACTCATTTACAAACTTATAATGCGTACTTGATTATCAGGCGACACGGCGACAAATGAAAATATGGCGGCGTAATGTATTTACTCGCCGCCTGTATTTAAAGTCATAAATGACCTATTCTGTCGTTGTGGTACATATTTTAATATGACGTGTATGCGTTTTTTGTACAAAGGCATATATTAAGATTGTTGTAGTCACGGTCTTTAATGCAATATTCTGACGGGTTCCGAGAGAGTTTGTCTCATTTATGTTGAATAAAGCGTTAAGGAAAAATATTTAAAAAAAGCCTTGTTTTGATAGAAATTTAAGAAAAAAAGCAACAGAGGGAAAATTTTATGCCGTCCCTCTGCTGCTTTTTACAGTATATACAGCCCGACCCCCACTACCGTTCTGCAAATCAAAAAAATGGCTTTAAAAAGCCTTAATTTTAAGAAGTTATCTCATCGTCAGGGAAATCGGACATTTTTTACATCGCAGCAAACCTGTTTTAATTACAAACAGCCCGTGTTTGAATATCGTGATATATGACGCTATGGAGAAGCAGAAACCAGTAAACATGGCTGACGGTTTGCACATTTTCAGTATGAGAAAACCCACGTTTAAACTGCTGTTTTTTAATCTGAATTACCCTATTTTTTTTGTCTTTGTGCCTGTCTTAAATTTTTTTTGACTGCCAGCCGTAAGCACATTTAATGTGCATTCTGACAGTCTGAAAATGCATTTAAGTCAGCGCGGAATATAATATAATAACCGTATTGTCTGCACACTGTCTGCAAAATAATCGTATAGCCTGCGCGCAGTCTGCAAAATCGGTAGACTTCTGTCCGAGAGAGAGATTGCATATCCTTGGCGCTATGTCGTAAATGCCCTGTCATAAAACGTCATGAATTTCCTGTTCTCCGACTGTATCACTGCTTATGCTCGCCGTCAATTTCACTGTTTCCAATCTCCTTACCCCCCTGCTTTTACAATATTCCTGTCGTTCTTTTTGGGAAAAAGCGCTTAAGCGCCTTTTCAGATTGCAATGTCATGTGAAATGTTTTGCTCTGACAGAAGTTCGAGAACATAATTTGCTATGCCCTCAGAGATGATTTCCGCCATTCTGTATACTATATTCAGTCTGGTTGCGCTGAAAATTGCGTAGTTAAACAGCGATTTTTCCGCCACTATCCCCATCACGGACGCATTGCCGAGCTTCTGAAGTTTTTTGTTTGCTCCGCTGCCGGGGCGCAGACTGTCTGCAGACAGCTTGATAAGTCCCACGTCCCCCGCGCAACCGACTGCCGCATCGACTGCAATTACCTTGCTGTCGGGGTGCGTTTCCCTGATAAAGTCTGCGGTGTACTTTATTTCCCGCGCCGTTATGGGTTTTGCAAGACAGCCGTAGACATAGACGTTGAGCCCTGCAAGCTTTTCCTTGAGTTTTGTTCCCACTATCGGTCCGAGTGAATCGCCTACGCTCAGGTCACTGCCCACGCACACGATGACCGGAGGGGAGGTCATTTTTCCGAGTATTTTTTTTAATACAACCACTTCGCCGTCGGGGGCAAGCGCGTTGAATACGTTGAATGAATATTCCATGTTTCCCGCCTGAATTTTACTTTCCTGTTTATTGACGTTTTTCTGCCGTCATATACATTTCGCCGTATACAAACCGCATTGTAATTGAAGTTTATCTTGCGTGTATTGACCTTTCAAGTTTTTCATCCTTAAAGTGCGCGCAGTATTTTGACTTGCGGACTGTATTCTGATATTTGAATTACATATTTGTAATGTGGAAATTATGACTTTGTAAGATTTGACATTTATAATATCGCAATCTGGTAAAGTATCGTAATCTGCCTGACTGAAAGTCAATTTTATCCGAAGTTTCAAACGGTATAACCTTTCAGGCTATACATTCGTATTAAATAAGAAATAGCAGGCGTCAGGTCAATTTAAAAAAACTATACTTTTAAAAACTGCGACAGGGTAAATTTTGTGCGTAAGGTAAAATTTTCTGTCATAACATACAATACAGACTTCAAGACGCTTGCCTCAAACGTCACAAAAATTAATGCGCTGCCTTGATGATAAGGAAATTTACCTATTTAAAAAATGCCCTGATAGTTTTTCTGCGCCGTCAAAACAGTCGGTATGTCGGGAAATAAATACTAATTTTAACATTTATTATTTTGCGCCATGCATAGCGCAATTTAATACAGGTATAAAAATTTCCTGGTGGATCTGCCGCCATAACTAATGAGTGACTCAACTGATGGCGAAGTTGTACTAAAAGCCGTGTCATGAATTGAAGTCCGTATTGCAGGTCGTTTAAGGCAAATGCGTATGTCGTCGGCTATAAAATTATGGTAATGGGCGGCTGAAAGGTAATTTATTTTCTTATTGAACATACTGATTACAGTATATATATTATGAAAGGCAGTAGTGCAGGGTTAAGCGTTGAACAAAAATATGATGTGGTGATGGCTGTGAATACATTATTTTTAACAGCTGAATGACAGAAAATTTCTGCGTCAAAGGTCTTTTATTGTTTTAGTAGCAATAAAAACTTCTTAAATGTGACTGATAAATAAATGGCGCAAAGATATTTTTTGTCTTACTGAATGATTATCCGCTTTGCAAAAGACATACAACTTTATGAGGACTAATGTCCGTTGCAGTCAGTTGCAGTGGAAAGGACGGTATTAACTTTAATGTTATCCACAAAGTGAAAGTTTTCCATATAGAAAAAAATGTCTGCGCCGTAACTTCAACGCACGCATAAATTATACTGAAGCGCAAATTTTTACGTGAAGTTATCGACATTTAAACAATAATTGTTGATAAATCGTCAAAAACATTGCGTTATATGTTTCACGTGAAACAATTATTTTGCAAATTTTTTTGGTGGAATGTTTCATGTGAAACAATTCAGACAATAAAATCATATTTGCGCTAAATAAATTTTAAAAAAATAATGTCTATAATAACACAAAATAATAACTAAAAGGTGTTGTAAATTTTATTAGCGACAGTAAAAAATCTGTGTGAAA
>CALVXA010000122.1 GCA_944368635.1 uncultured Clostridia bacterium | reverse complement strand
GCCGGTGCGGTGCGCCGTTGTAGTGAGGTTTGCAAAGCCTTCGTAGCCGAAGTCTTCGTCGCCTGCGGAATACATATAGCCCGTAGTGCCTGCCTGCGTACCCACGATATACTTTGAATTTTGGGATTTCAGCACGGCGATTGCATCGTCAGCGCTCTTGCAGGAGTCAAATGTGGTATCCGTAGCGCGCACTGCAATTACCTGTGCGGAAGTGTAGTACCCGTCGGCAAAGTCCACCTGCATCTTGCGCTCGTCATTCACGGTCATGCCTGCCATACCGATATCGGCACTGCCGCTCTGAATCTCCGGTATTATGGAATCGAACTCCATATCCTTTACGTAAAGCGTTCTGCCAAGCTCCGTGGCAATGTTATAGGCAATCTCTATGTCGACGCCGCAGAAAGAACTGTCCTCCGCATAGCTCTCGAAGGGAGGAAAATATGCGTTGGTTGCCACGACGAAGTCGCCTTCCCTCGGGGCGGACGTCTTGTTTGAATAGGTAAAATCGGCATCCCCGTCAAAGTAGGAAGTTATCAGCTCCTCCAAAGAGCCGTCTTTTTTCCACTCCGCAAGCATTCCGTTCACGTCGTCGAGAAGCTCGCTGTTGCCCTTGCGTATGGCAAAGGCATATTCCTCGCTTGTCAGCTCTATCTCCTTTACGGAGACCTTTTCGCTTGTGGCGCAGGCCGAGAAAGCAAATGAGGATATCAGCGTCAGCGCAATGGCTGCGATGGTTATAAATATTCTCTTCATTATTCCCTGCTCTCTTAATTTTTTTCTACGGTTATATACTATAACACTGTCGTTATTGTATGGCAAGCAATTTGACGTTGTGTTATAATTATTTATTCCGATGAATAAATTTGCATTATCTACGTTGTGAGCAAACAAAAGAAAGGCACGGGCGCACAGCATTGCTCACGCACGCCTGCGTTTTGATTTATCTTATTTTCGAGTGATTTTTTGCGCCTTTGCCCGTGCCCTTTTTGTCTGACGAACCCTGCCTTCCGTCCTTTGACCTGCTTGACTGACTTCCGCGCTGAACTTTGAAATTTGTACTGTCAATGCCCCGCTCTGCAGGGACAAGACAACCCGCGCCGCTGCCTATCAGGTCACGCCTGCTGGCAAGAATGAGGGCTTCCCGCACGACGGCATAGTTGGACGGCTTTGCATACTGCATAAGCGCGCGCTGCATGCGCTTTTCCTGCTTGTCCCTCGGCACATATACGGGCTGCATTGTGTCAGGGTCTATGCCCGTATAATACATACACGTTGACTTTGTCGAAGGCGTAGGATAAAAGTCCTGAACCTGTTCGGGCATATAGTTTATAGATTTCAGGTACAACGCAAGATTCACCGCATCTTTGAGCGTACAACCGGGGTGCGATGAGATGAGGTAAGGCACGAGGTACTGCTTCTTATGCAGTTTTTCGTTGAGTTCGTCAAACCTGCGCTTGAACGCGAGATACATTGAAAACGGGGGCTTGTTCATGCACTTTAAGACGCGGTCGGAAACGTGTTCGGGCGCAACCTTGAGTTGTCCGCTTATGTGATGTTCGCAAAGTTCTTTAAGAAATTCATCCGACTTGTCGTACATCAGATAGTCAAAGCGTATTCCCGAGCGGATGAATACTTTCCTGACGCCCTCAAGCCTTCGCAGTGTACGGAGAAGGTCGATATATTCTTCGTGCGATACTTCCAGCGAGGGACACTTTTCCCAGCCGATGCAGTTGCGGGTCGTGCAAACTCCCGTTGTCGTCTGTTTATGGCAGGCGGGGTCGCGGAAGTTTGCGGTAGGTCCGCCCACGTCGTGGATATACCCCTTGAACTGCCTGTCGGCAATAATCTTATTAGCCTCCTCCACTATGCTGTCCTTGCTGCGTTTCTGCACTATTCTGCCCTGGTGGTAGGTAATTGCGCAATAATTGCAGTTGCCGAAACACCCCCTCACCGACGTGAGCGAAAACTTCACTTCCTCTATTGCGGGCACGCCCTTTTTGTACATTGGGTGATATGTACGCTCGTACGGGAGGGAATATACTTTGTCCAGCTCCTCAGGGGAGAGAGGAAATTGCATTGCGTTCTGCACCACATATGCCTTGCCGTGGCGCTGGACGAGGGGTTTGCCGACAAAGGGGTCGTTGTTCTTCGCCTGTTCGTTAAACGCCTTAACATACGCAAGTTTATTTGCCGATACTTCCTCGAACGACGGGCAGAATGCCACCCCGCCTTGCGCCATTTCCTCGCGCAGTTTTTTGGACAGTCCTTCATATTCTGACACATACGCCGTGCCGCGGATATCGTGCAGTTTGTCGAGGGGAATACCCCTTTTGAGGGCGCGGCAGATTTCGCGCACGGGTCTTTCGCCCATACCGTACACCAGAAGGTCTGCGCCGCTGGATATGAGTATGGATGGCAACACCCTGTCCGCCCAGTAGTCATAGTGGGCAAACCTGCGCAGCGATGCCTCTATGCCGCCAATCATAACGGGAACGTCCGGGTAAAGCCTTTTCAAGTTCCTGCAGTAGACGTCCACGCAGCGGTCGGGGCGAAGGCCCGCCGCACCGCCTTCGCTGTACACGTCGCGCGTGCGCCTTATCTTTGCCACC
>CALVXA010000121.1 GCA_944368635.1 uncultured Clostridia bacterium | reverse complement strand
TTTTTCAACAAATTCCGCCAATTTCTCGCTGGCGCACACACAAGCGGAAGGGTAATTTTCTGCTATCAGCCGAATAAAGTTCTCGCTTGTAGCCGTAGCGCGCGTCGCCATTACAAGACATCTTCCACCAATTTTTGCTGCGGGTTTAACGGCCGGCTGCATTCCCACTATCGGAACAGGATAGCGCTTTCGCAAACTGCAAATGCACTCTGCCGTAACTGTGTTACACGCAATAACTATTGCAGACGGGCTAAATGACATAGCGCCGTCAAGCACGTTCGATGCAAGCGAGTATACTTCGTCCCTTTGCCTGTTGCCATATGGCACTCTGAAGTTGTCTGCTGCGTATACATAATGCAATTCGGGATATTTAACAGCACATTGTTTCAGCACATTCAGTCCGCCTATCCCGCTGTCGAATATCACCACAGTATTTTTACATTGCCGATTTACCATATTATAGGAATATGAGCGAGGTCAAAATATTATTAAAAAAATTAAAAAAGGCATTAAAAATTAGTTTACAACACAGGCTTTTTATGATAGAATTTTAAAAGATTTAAGTTGAAAACATCCAAAAGGAGAAATTGAAGTGCCCAATATAAAGTCTGCTAAAAAGCGTACGTTGATCATCGAGAAGAAAACCGCCCAGAACAGGATTATAAAGTCCCAGGTTAAGACGGAAATCAAGAAATTCCTTGCAGTTGTAGCTCAGGGCGACAAGACAGCCGCTACCGCTCTTCTGCCTGATGTATACGCTGTTATCGACGGTGCAGTAAGCAAGGGTGTACTCAAGAAGAACACCGCAGCCAACAAGAAGTCCGGCCTTGCAAAGAAGCTTAACGAATTAGCTTAAAAGTACAAAATTTATTAAGGCGCACGTATGTGCGCCCCTTTTTGTTGTCAAGTAACTTATATAAATATTAAGGCATAAATTAAGCGCTGCACGACATGTGCAGCGCTTTAGCTTTATTATTTGTTTCTTATATGTCATTTCCCGTACTTATCATTATATGCCTTCACGCATTTTCTGATAATTTCAATTGCCTCATACTTATGGCTTATTTCCTTTACCGTAGTTACTTTGTGTTCAAGGACCTTATACACCTCGAAGAAATGCATCATTTCTTCAAACACGTGCTGCGGCAATTCTTTTATGTCATTGTAATCCTTGTAATTCGGATCATTTACAGGCACTGCAATGATTTTCTCGTCAAGATCTCCGCTGTCGATCATCTTTATTACGCCGATAGGCGTACATGTCACAAGCGTCATGGGATAAATGCTTTCGTTACAAAGAACGAGAACATCCAACGGGTCTCCGTCATCAGCCAGAGTACGTGGGATAAACCCATAATTGGAAGGATATACAGTAGACGTATACAATACTCTGTCAAGCCTGAGCATACCCGTCTCTTTGTCAAGTTCGTACTTGAGCTTACAGCCCTTGGGTATCTCTATCAGCGCTTCAAATCGGTTTTCCTTTATTCGCTCCGGGGAAATATCGTGCCAGATATTCATTAAGTTCTCTCCTTATCAATACTCAATGAAATTATACCACAAAAAATTCAAATGTCAAACATCATTTATAATAAATAACTTTTAAATTAACAATTTCCTTTAGGCTTGCATCCCAAAAATTTTGCGCCGTGCCTCAAAACAACATAATTCAGCTTATCCTGTGTATTTTGCATGATATCTTTTCTACATCAAGTCTGTATACAGCCACCCCGTCTACTCTGCCCTCATCGAAAGTCCAACCGTTCATTCCGGTCATTGTCTCCATCAATCGGGAAAGAGCCTGTACCTTTTCTTCTCCGTCTGTCAGCTCCTCAATAACTCCCGTACCCATAACGCAGGCATATGCGGCAGAATAGCCGCACGCAACGTCTGCCTCCATCAGTCTGAAATCCGTGTCTAATTCGAAGCTCACTGCGGAATTTGCCCTTATCAGTCCCGCCTTTCTGCCACACTTTGAACCGTGAAAATAAAACACCCTGCGATTGCCGCTACGAACATAACCGAAGTTCAACGGAACTATATAGACCTCTCCTTCGTCATTAAGCCCTATTCTGCAAATCTTACTTCTCGATATAACATCGTCCATCACATTATCGTCATTTATTTGTCTGTCTGCTCTCCGCATAATTCCTCCGTTCGCCAACGCTAAAAAACTCTATCGAATCTTATCGGAAAATAATTTCGCAAAAAATGAGGCGAACGAAAAAAATCCGCTCGCCTTCTTGTGGTACTCCCGCTGGGAATCGAACCCGGAACGGCCCCTTAGGAGCAATAAGAATTAAGCGTTATAGTGTGCATTATAGCCTTTTTAAGACGTTTTGTCCACTATGAACGTTTATTTTTTTGTCTTTTTTGCGTTATACGCGGCAGCTTTCATCTTATGTATTTCTGTATGGGTGTAATTTGGGTGTAAATAAAAGGTGTAAAAATCTTCCGATAAAGGCAAAATCATTGCGTTCTATACATACATTTTATAAAAGTTTTAACAAAATATGCGCTTGTTTACCCATATTGACAACAAAGGCTTTTTTTGATATAATATAACAAAAGTTAAAAGCGTGGTGAGGGTGATGGAAAAGAATTTGCAGCAAATGCAATT
>CALVXA010000120.1 GCA_944368635.1 uncultured Clostridia bacterium | reverse complement strand
ATGCATATTGCCTCAATTCGCGGCAATAATAAAGACGGAATTATGAAAGGTAAAAAGGTACTTGCAATTCAGGATATTTCGTGCGTGGGACAGTGTTCCATAACGGCAGTGTTGCCTGTAATGTCGCATTTCGGCATGGAAACGGCAATTTTGCCCACGGCAATACTCTCAAACCACACGATGTACAAGACATGGTCATATTTTGACTTCGCCCCGCAGTTTGAAAGCGTATTCGATGCGTGGAAGCAGAACGGTATAAAGTTCGACGGATATGTACTCGGCTATCTCGGCAGCAAAAAGTATATGGAGCTGTCGGAGAAAATTTTCAGTGAGTTTTCAAATGAGGGAGCAAAGGTTATCATCGACCCTGTATTCGGGGATAACGGTAAACTCTACCCCGGTTTCGATGAAAACTATGTAAGCGCGGTAAGGCAGTTCATCTCGCTTGCGGACGTAATAGTTCCCAACATTACGGAGGCGTGCTATCTTGCCGACTTGCCCGTGCCGTCAGTCTGCGACGAAGAATATGTGCAAAAACTCGTCGGCAGGCTTTCCGGGCTTACGCGCGGCACGATAATTATCACCGGCGTGGAGAAAGATAACTGCATCGGCGAAGCCATTTTCAGCGAGGGCAGAATTCAATATGTGTTCGACGAGAAACTGCCTCGTTTCTTCCACGGTACAGGCGATATCTTCACTGCCGCTTATGCGGCACATAAACTCAACGGCATGAGTGACGAGCAGTGTTGCCGCATTGCCGGCAGATTCGTTGCCGACTGCATACGCGCCACAGGTGACAATCACCCTTACGGAGTGCAGTTCGAAGACGTGATGAAGGACTCGTTGAAGTAAATGCGCCATGGGATGCAATATACTTTGTATTTGCTATTTACAAATACAATATATTGTGGTATAATATAGAAAATCGACAAGGTACGGATTTATTATGAAGTGCATATTTTGCGGATGCGAGGACAGCAAGGTTATCGACAGTCGTTCTGCCGATGAGGGCAGGACAATCAGAAGGCGCAGAGAGTGTGTGAATTGCGGCAGGCGATTCACTACATACGAGACAATAGAGGACACACCCGTACTCGTCGTCAAGTCCAGCGGGGCAAGACAGGCGTACGATGCACAGAAAGTCAAAAACGGTATTATCAAGGCGTGTGAAAAACGCCCTGTATCCATGGAAAGGATAGACAAGGCCGTTGAAGATATCACAAAGAAAATCTACAATTCCATGGAGCAGGAGATTTCCTCCAAGGAGATCGGCGAAATGGTAATGGAGGAACTTAAGTCCATTGATGAAGTTGCATATGTCAGATATGCAAGCGTGTACCGTTCTTTCAAGGACATTGACAGCTTCATGAAGGAACTTCAGAAGATGATGGAAAGTAAAAAATAGACTTTACGCATAAGCGTAAATGTCGGGCAAAGGCAGTTCAAGACTGCCTTTATTATTTGAAATGTTATGGAAAACAAAGTAACAAGAAAGGTCAACTGCGGCGGCGTTGCCATAGGTGGCGGGGAGAGGGTAAAAATACAGTCGATGTGTACCGTCAAAACGTCGGATACGGACGCAGTGCTTGCACAGATTGACGCCCTTAAAAATGCAGGGTGCGATATTGTCAGGGTGTCGGTGCTGGACGATGCGGATGCGGAGGGGATTGCCCGTCTTCGGGCAGGCGGTTTGCCTGTCGTGGCGGACATTCATTTTTCGTATAAGCTTGCCGTAAAGGCTATTGAAAACGGCTGCGACAAGGTAAGAATTAACCCGGGTAACATCGGCGGGGAAAGGGAAATTGCCATCGTAGCCGATTGCATAAAGGCACACGCAATTCCCGTACGGGTAGGCGCGAATACCGGCAGCATAGAAAGGGAGTTTTTGGAAAAATACGGCAGGAGTGAGCGTGCGCTTGTGGAAAGTGCGCTCAGTAACGCGCATATTCTTGAGAAGCATGGCGTAAGCGACATAGTAATCTCTGTCAAAGCTTCTGATGTGCCTCTCACCGTGCGTGCATACAGACTGCTCAGCAGTATGTGCGACTATCCTCTTCATATAGGCGTTACCGAGGCGGGGACGGAAGAAATGGCGATAGTAAAGTCATCTGCGGCATTGGGTGCGCTGCTTATCGACGGCATAGGCGACACATTGCGAGTGTCCATCACGGGCGACCCCGTCAGGGAAATCTATGCCGCAAAAAAGCTGTTGAGGGCAGTCGGGCTGGACAGAAACTTTGTGGATGTTATTTCCTGTCCCACCTGCGGCAGGACGCAGTGGAACGTGACAGACCTGGCGGAAAAAGTCAACGAGAGGGTGCGCAACGTCGCAAAACCGCTCAAAGTTGCTGTAATGGGCTGTGTGGTCAACGGACCGGGAGAGGCGAAGGACTGCGACATAGGCATAGCGGGCTCCAAGGAGTACTGCGTAATATTCAGACGGGGAGAAATTATAAAACGCATCCCTTCAGAAGATGCCGAAAGGGAGTTTTTTTCCGTGCTTGAAGGAATTTTAAATGACTGAAGATATTCTTGAACAAATTCATAAAATCCCCTCCATGAGTACGGCGGTTCTGAAGTACGTAACTTGAGTTCGGACGGAAAACGCTGTGACGGTGGAACTTATTACCGACAAACCCTT
>CALVXA010000119.1 GCA_944368635.1 uncultured Clostridia bacterium | reverse complement strand
CAGCTTGACGTCCACTTCGGGATTGACGTATACGGGTATTGCGCCGCACAGCACGAGGGCGTTTATCACGCTTCTGTGCACGTTGCGGGGAAGAATAATCTTGTCGCCGCGCTTGCAGACGGAGAGAATCATGCTCTGCACGGAGCTTGTCGTGCCGCCGACCATTAAAAAGGCGTGCGTAGCATTGAATGCCTGAGCCGCAAGGTCTTCCGCCTCCCTTATGACGGACACGGGATGGCAGAGGTTGTCCAAAGGCTTCATGGAATTGACGTCTATCCCGACGCACTGTTCGCCGAGGAATGCCGTCAGTTCGGGGTTGCCCCTGCCGTGCTTATGTCCCGGCACGTCGAAGGGAACGACCCTCATCTCTCTGAACATCTGCAACGCCTCGTATATGGGCGCCCTGTTCTGTTCCAATCTTCTTCTGTTTTCCACGTTTGCTCCCTCACAAAAAAAGCGCAGGTTGCAGCCATGCAACTTGCGCCCGTCGGCATTTATCGCCCGCACGCGGCACCCCTCGATAGCGGAGAGCCTGCGGGAAATTATTCGTCGGAGATGGATTGGCATACAGAGTCTGTATTGAAAACAATATTACTACTCTTATTGACCCTTTCACAAGTTTGCGCGCCTGCGCACTTCGGTTATAAAGTAACCAACTTATAAAATTCGAGCCTGAAGCTCAATCAATAAAGCGGAAAACCGCCGTTCGGCAGTGGACCAGTCTGACCGTATTTTGTATTGTGGCCCGTGATATTGTTGCTTTCGGAAGACCCTATACCATAGAAGTTATCCGTCTATTATTATAGGAAAAACCTCCGCCCTTTGTCAATTATTTTTTGTCGGTTGGCGTAACTTTTGCGTGCGCGTACGCATACCCCCCCCCACAAAAACCGTTGCCCTGCGCAGAATAGCGGGCAACTTTCGCGTGAGCGCCCGCCCGCGCAAAATTTTCACGCGCAAACGCACGCTAATTGCTTGAATATAAGTCAAAAAAAAGCTATCATATTATGTGACGAAAGCAACACGGAGAAACTGTTATGGCAAAGAAAAAGACGTGGAGCAGGCGCAGGCACGCATTCTACTACAAGCTGTCCTGTCTGCTTGTAGGACTGTACGTCGCACTGAAATACCGCTACCGCGGAGAGAAATTCGACGAGGGTGGAAGACAATACCTGTACATATACAATCATCAGACCCCTCTTGACCAGCACCTGCTGTACCTGTCGCTCAAAAGACAGCCATACACGGTGGCAAGCGAGGACCTGTTCACAATGGGGTTCATATCCTCAATAATCAGACACACCCAGGCGCCTATACCCTTCAAAAAGTCTGAAAACGACTTCGCCGCCGTAAAGACGTGCGTAAGAATCGTCAAAGAGGGGCGCTCCATCGCGCTCTCCCCCGAAGGCAACAGGACGTTTACGGGCGTTACGGGATATATCAAGCCTTCCGTCGCCAAGCTCATTAAGCTTCTGCGTCTGCCTGTGGCGGTATTTATAATACGCGGCGGATACGGGGTGATTCCCCGATATGCCGACAAGGTGAGAAAGGGCAGGGTTACGGGCGGCATTTCGCGCGTCATCGAATACGAAGAGTATAAGGACCTGACCGACGAACAGCTGTACGAACTCATATGTCAGTCCATGTATGTGGACGAAAGCGTGCCGCAGCCCGTCAAAAGCCGCCGCCGCGCGGAATTCATGGAGAGGGCTGTCTACGTCTGCCCTTCCTGCGGGAAAACAGGCGGCATACAGAGCCGCGGCAATGAAATCAGGTGTACTCACTGCGGCATATCCGCAACCGTGGACGAGAGAATGCGCTTTTCGGAAAATTTCCCCGTGCGCACAGTGCTGGAGTGGACTGAAAAACAGAACGAATGGGTGAACGCCCTTGAAATTGACCCCCTTGCCCACGCAATATCTACGGAAAAGGTGATGTTGCGCGCGCTTGACAGACAGAACGGCAAAAAGGACGTGCTTGCAAAAGAGGCAGAAGCACGTCTGTTTACGGACAGGCTTGAGGTAGGCGACAGGGTATTTGCCTTTTCAGACGTGAGGGCGATGACCGTATGCGGCAGAAAGCGCCTTGACTTTTACCTTGACGGAAAGACATACCAGCTTACGGCGGGCAACTGTTTCTGTGCCCTTAAATACGTAAACGTGTACTATAATTACAAAAACAAAAAGGAGAACGGAGATGGATTTCTCGGAATTTAGCGTATGGTCGTTCGTGCTTATAATTGCCGTACTGCTTGCAAGTCTGCTTGTGGCAAGTACGCTTAAGCGCTTTATACCTGCACTTGAAAAGTCGCTTATCCCCTCGTCCGTGCTGGGCGGAATTATACTGCTCATAGTATCGACGATCACTTACTATGCGGCAGGCAACTATCTGTTCAATCTGGAGGCATTCACCCCCACCGACAGGACGTCCGCATACAACGGCATGGAAGTGCTTGAACTGATTACATACCACTGTCTGGGCATTGGCTTTATTGCAATGGGCATGCGCGGAAGCAAGAAAAAATTCACAAAGCACCGCGCAGGCGAAATTTTCGATTCGGGCGTGATTACCGTAAACGGATACCTCATTCAGGCGTTTGTCGGAATTGCCATTACAATGGTTGCCGCAAGCGCGATAGGCGTACCCGGACTTATCGATG
>CALVXA010000118.1 GCA_944368635.1 uncultured Clostridia bacterium | reverse complement strand
ATAAATCAAGAGGGAAAAATGAGAAAGGAACTTATAAGCAACACATATGGGACGGTTGTCTATGAAGAAAAATTTTTTCGGGCAGGCGTAAAATTTATATCAACGGCGAACTACTTACCAGGAATACTTCTAAAACATTTACATATAACCGTGATGGTGAAAGCGTCAACGTAAGCGTAAAGGGTAGTTATCTGCTGGGCTGTACGCTCACAATAGGCAATGAGCAGCTGGAGGTCTTCCCTAAAATTACATGGTACGAGGTAGTGTTCATGATACTGATATTATTCGTTCCGCTCGTTTGGGGCAACGTTCCTGCGCTCTGTGCCATATTGCCCGTGCCCGGCGGCGCGCTCGGCGCGGTTATTGGCGTTATTATGGCATATGCCTGTCTTATAGTAGGACGTCTGACGGGAAATATACTTTACAAAGTGTTGGTATTCATAGTTGCTTTTTTGATAAATGTGGCGGTTTTGTATGGGGTCGGGTTACTCGTTGTAGGCATAGCGACTTCCATATAAAATAAGTTTACTGCTAAATATGGTAATGTGATTAACGGCGCGTCGCCTTGCGTGACGCGCCGTTATTTTGTATATGTTGCATATCTGCCCGTTTTCTGCACATTGCGCATGCTATTCTGAACGTAAATGTTGCATAATTCTTTGTCGACTGAACGACTTGGAAATTAACCTTTGACAAATCGGGTATGGCAGTATAAAATGGTAGTACAGGCGTGCGGTGCAAATAACGTGCCCGTGCGATAATTGACATGAAAGCTGTACATAAAAATTTTTTCAGGGGACTTGCCAAAAACAAGGGTAAATTCATATCCGTATTCTTTATAATTCTGTTGGGCGCGGCATTCTTTTCGGGGTTGCGCTCAAGCGAGCGGGATATGTTGCTGTCTGCCGAAAAGTACTACGACCAGAGCAACCTTATGGACTGCCGCATTGTCGGCACGTTGGGGCTTACACAGCGCGACGTTGAAGACGTCATCGCCCTGCCGCAGGTGGAAAATGCGGAAGGTGCGTACAGTGCAGACCTGCTTTGCGGCAGTTCAGAAGCGGATATGGCGGTCAAGGTGATGTCGCTGTCCTCTCAGATAAACGTGCCCACGCTCGTGCAGGGCAGACTTCCGCAAAATAGGGGCGAGTGCGTGATTGACGCCTTCTTTGCGGACAAGGTGACTTACGGCATAGGCGACAGCATAATCTTCTCCGCGGGCGGCGGGGAATCTGTATCGCAAAGTCTTGTGTCGGACAGTATGACCATTGTGGGGATTGCCAATCTGCCCCAGTACATGGACCTCAACAGGGGGTCTGGCAAAGTCGGCAGCGGGGAAATAGAGGGGTTCGTGCTTGCCCTTCCCGAAGCATTTTCGCTGGAGGCATATACCGACATCTATGCGACGTACAGCGGCGCGAAGGGGATGGACAGCTTCGAAGACGAGTATGACGAACTGTGCGAAAGCGCCTCTTCCGCCGTCTCTGCGCTGGGCGGGAGTGCGTCGCAGCGCAGATTTGAGGAAGTGTACGATGCGGCAGTGCAGGCGGCGCAGCAACAGGCGGGGACGGAGTTGCCTCCGACCGTGCTGGAAGCCATACGCGCGTCAATACCGCAGTCCGAATGGGTGGTTGTCGGCAGGGAAATGATAATGTCCGTCGTCAATTTCGAGAGCGATGCGGGCAGGGTGGCAAGTCTTGGCAAACTTTTGCCCATAATCTTCTTCCTGGTCGCCGCCCTCGTAAGCCTTACGGCAATAACCCGCCTTGTGGAGGAGGAGAGAATGCAGATAGGCACTCTCAAATCTCTCGGGAGCAGTAACGGCTCCATAATGTTGAGGTATTTGAGTTATGCGCTCATACCCGCGTTGTCCGGTTCAGTCGTCGGGGTACTGCTCGGCGAAAAGATATTTCCCCTTGCAATAATAAAGGCATATATGTTGCTGTACGAAGGGCTGACGGAGTGCGTAATTCCCTATAATTTCGTTGAAGGAATGATTGCCGTGCTTGCCAGCGTGCTTTGCACGGGTCTTGCAACGGTGTTCGCGTCATATAACATAACGCGCGCCAAGCCTGCACAGATAATGCGCCCGGAGGCGCCCAAACCCGGCAAGCGCGTGCTTGTCGAACGCATACCGTTTGTCTGGAAAAGGCTCAGCTTCACGCAAAAAGCTACCGTCAGGAATATGTTCCGCTATAAAAAGAGGCTGTTCATGACCATAATAGGAGTGGCTGGGTGCATGGGACTCGTGCTTGTTGGGCTTGGCCTGCACGATTCCATTATGATGGTTGCGGATATGCAGTTCACGGAGATTACGCATTATCAGGCAACCGTTACGCTGGAAACCGACTTGGATGCGGGGCAGAAAAAGGAGCTGGAAGGGCAGATACTCTCGCTGGAGGAAGGTGTTTTTGTGCTTCCCGTCTACCAGCAGACCGTAGACGTTCAGGGCGAGGACGGCGTTCAGACTCTTACGCTCGTCGTGCCGGAAAATACTGACGACATTTCGTCGTATTACACCTTCCGCACGCGCAAGGGCAAGAATACCGTCGACATTGCAAACGGCGCGATAATCAGCGAAAAGACTGCCAATTCGCTGGGAGTGGGCGTCGGCGACGGCATAACGTTCTCTTCGGGCGACTTTAACGGCATAACGGTCACTATTTCGGCGGTATTTGAAAACTACATAGGG
>CALVXA010000117.1 GCA_944368635.1 uncultured Clostridia bacterium | reverse complement strand
AGCCAGTACAGCGTATTTATGTCAAGGTGGTTTGTGGGTTCGTCAAGAATCAGCAGGTCGGGCGCTTCAAGAAGCAGCCGCGCGAGCTTGAGCCTTGTCTTTTCGCCGCCGGACATACTGTCGATCTGCCTGTCGTAAAAGTCTGCAAAACCCATACCGTTGAGCACCGTGCGTATCCTTACGTCCACATTGAACGCATCTGTCGCAGCAACATACTTATTCAGCGATTCCAGCTTTGCGGCAAGCCTTACATATTCTCTGCCTCCGTATTCGCAGGTCGTAAGGTCGGAGGAAATGCTGTTCAGCTTCTCGATTGCCGAAAGCTCGTCCTTGAACACGCCGCGCATTTCCTGATATACCGTATTGCCGCTTTCGTAACCGCCGTTCTGTTCAAGGTAACCCACTCTTATGCCGTTTCTGCGCGTCACCACACCTTCATCGGCTGAAAGCGCCCCCGTCATAAGCTTTATCAAAGTTGTCTTGCCGGCCCCGTTTTCGCCCACGAGGGCAAGCCTTTCACCCTCGTTCACGGAAAAATTTACAGATGAAAATATCAGATTGTCGCCGTAACCGAAAGCGACGGAGTCAAAATTTATAAGCATATCAATAATCCCATTCGGGCACGAAAGCGGCGGAAGCGCTGTTCCTGTCCTGTAAAAACACGTGCTTAAGACCGTAAGCCCTAACGGCGGACAGGGCGGCTGAATACTCGCGCGAGGTTATCCCGCGCCTGAGTTCGGGAAATTTTTCCGCCTCTCCCATAGGCGTATACTGACTCATGAGACTGAAGTACACATCGTCGGGCAGTGAAGCGACAAATTCAATGACCTTTTTTGTGTCATATACGGCAAGGGGCATTATGAGATGACGGACAATACAGCCCGAAAGCATTTTGCCGTTTTCCGTCATTTTAAGGGGCTTTTGCGCCATAAAACTTATTGCGGGCAACGCATACTTTGCATAGTCTTCCCTCCCCGTATACCTTAACGCAAGCGACGGGTCGATAAATTTCAAGTCGGGCAGAAATATGTCCGTGAACGTATCGGCAATTTTCAGCGTTTCAAGCCGCTCGTAAGAGTGAGTATTGTAGACGACGGGAATTGACGGACGGTACATATCGAATGCCTCGGCAATTTTGTCGACATAATGAGTTGGCGTGACGAGGTTTATGTTGTCCGCCCCCCTGTCTTCCAACTCCTTGAATATGTCGGCAAGCTGACGTACGGAGATTTCCTTGCCGCGCCTGTTATGCGAAAGGTCATAATTCTGGCAGAACGCACAGCGAAGCGAGCAGCCGCAGAAGAACACGCAACCGCTGCCTGCCGAAAAGGATATCGGAGGTTCTTCAAACGGATGCAAATAGTATTTTGCTATTTTAATGCCCGTTACGCCGCAACGACCAGATACTCCGTTCTGTCTGTCGGCGCCGCATTTTACGGGACAGAGATTACACTTCATGCAACCATTTTATCATATAGCATAAAAAATGTAAACCTATGCGCTTTTATTTGACATTACAATTTTTTACTGATATAATTTCTGCCGTAACCTATAGAGAGTGTGCGAGAGAACGGCTCTGCGACCACACAGCAACCTGCCAGGCAAGGTGCTAAGACCGTACCGATGGGTATAAATATGCATTTAACCCCGTCGACAGCGCACGGGGTTTTATTTTTGGAAAAAACATTTTAAAGGAACATATATGAAGAAATTTTTTACAAGCGAGAGCGTTACAGAAGGTCACCCCGACAAGGTGTGCGACAACATATCCGACGCCATTGTCGATGCGATATATGCCGAAGATGCCAATGCGCGCTGTGCAGTAGAGTGCAGTGCGGCATATGACAGACTGCTTATTATGGGCGAAGTAACGACTACAGCTCACCCCGACTATGAAAAAATTGCAAGACAGACCATAAAGAACATAGGGTATGATTTCGGCAGTTTTGCATACGACAAGTGCAAAATAACCGTTGCAATACACACGCAGAGCCCTGACATTGCGCTGGGAGTTGACAGTTCGCTTGAAAACAAGAGCGGCGCGAAGGACGTCGAGGACGAGCTTGGCGCAGGCGACCAGGGAATGATGTTCGGGTATGCCTGCAGGGAGACGGAGGAGCTTATGCCCCTCCCCATCATGCTTGCGCATAAACTTGCAATGCGCCTTACGGAGGTCAGAAAAAACGGCACTCTGCCCTACTTAAGACCGGACGGCAAGACGCAGGTTACGGCAGAATACGACGACGGCGTACCTGCAAGGATAGAGACGATAGTCGTCTCCTCCCAGCACGACGAAAGCGTAACGCAGGAACAGCTTAAGGCAGACATTATAGAGTATGTAATAAAGAAGGTCGTCCCTGCCGCACTGCTTGACGAGAACACAAAATACCTTGTCAACCCCACGGGCAGATTTTTAATCGGCGGGCCTGAAGGCGACAGCGGACTTACGGGCAGAAAAATCATTGTCGATACCTACGGCGGCGCATGCGCGCACGGGGGTGGCGCATTCTCCGGCAAGGACCCCACAAAAGTGGACCGTTCCGCCACATATATGGCAAGATATATATGCAAGAACCTTGTCGCCGCAGGGCTCTGCGACAGGGTTGAACTTCAGGTTGCCTATGCAATAGGCGTATCCCGTCCCGTATCCGTGTTCATTGACGCGTTCGGCACGGGCAAGCTGGACGACGAACAGATTGCCGACATTGTAGTAAAGGAATTTGACCTGCGCCCCTATGCAATAATACGCAAGTTGGG
>CALVXA010000116.1 GCA_944368635.1 uncultured Clostridia bacterium | reverse complement strand
CATGACCGCACAGCAGTACGAGGAACTGTTTTCCTCTTCGCCGCAGTATAACCAGTTGTTGTTGCGCTATGCGGATTCCTCCGATGAGTTTCAGACGCAGTTCGGCAACAGCGTGATGGCGCTGGACGGGGTTGCGGGCATAGGTTTTGTCTCGGCAACTGTAAAGTGGGCAAACGATACGCTCTCGTCGCTCAATACAATAGTGCTTATCGTGCTTGCCTCGGCGTCCCTTCTGGCATTCGTCGTGCTGTACAATCTCAACAGCATAAACATCGCCGAGAGGCAGAGGGAACTTGCCACGCTCAAGGTGTTGGGATTTTACGACAAGGAAGTCGCATCTTACGTTTACCGCGAAAATATCTTGCTGACCATTATAGGCGTACTTTTCGGCATATTTGTAGGCATAGTTCTGCACAGGTATGTCATAATGTCCATAGAAGTGGATATGTTGATGTTCGGCAGGTCCATAGCATGGCAGAGTTATATCTACGGCTCTCTCATAACGCTTGGCTTTTCGGCGATAGTCAATCTCGTCATGTATTCAGGCATAAAGAAGATAGATATGCTTAAAAGCCTGCAGAGCCTGGAATGACGCGCTTTCGTGTCATTGCCCTGTCACGGGCAGTATAAACGCGAGTGTTCAACGAGAAAAGCAGAAACGGGAGAGTAATGTGGAAAAGACGGAAATTTTAAGAGTGGAACACCTGAAAAAGCAGTTCAGGCTATCCTTCAGACAGCGTATGACGGAAGGCGGGGCAAAGGTAAAGGTTGCTGTGGACGACCTTTCGTTTACAGCGTACAAGGGCGAAATTTTCGGACTGCTCGGTCCCAACGGCGCGGGCAAGACGACTACGCTCCGTATGCTTGCCACGCTGATAAAGCCTGACGGCGGAGATGCGTTCATAGACGGCATAAGCGTAGTGCATGACCCGTACGGGATAAGGGGTAAAATAGGTTTTCTGACAAGCGAACTGAAGCTTGAAAATTTCTTTACCCCCGATTATCTGTTCGACTTTTTTTCAGAACTTCACGGCGTCCCGCGCGATGTGCGGGAGGAGCGGAAAAAGGAGCTTTTTTCGCTGTTCGGCATAGACCGCTTTGCGAAGGTAAAGGTGGGCAACCTCTCTACAGGTATGCGCCAGAAGACGTCAATAGTCATCTCGCTCGTGCATGACCCCGACTTTGTAATATTCGATGAACCCACCAACGGGCTGGACGTCATTACGGCGAAGACGGTCACGGACTACTTGAGCCGCCTGCGCTCCCAAGGCAAGACGGTAATTCTCTCCACGCATATTTTTTCGCTTGCTGAAAAGATGTGCGACAGGATCGGAGTAATTATTGGCGGCAGGCTGGCTGCGCTCGACAGTACGCAGTCGCTCATTGCGGGCACGACGCTTGAAGATAAGTTTTTCGAGCTGTATTCTGCGGCGCAAGGGGGTGTGTCATGAATGCGGTGCTTACTATAATCAGAAAGGAATTTGCCCGCTTTTTCGGAGACAAGCGACTTCTGTTCACTACCGTGCTTTTGCCGGGGCTTCTCATATACGCAGTATATTCTGCGACGGGCAGCATAACAAAGACTATTACGCAACCGACTGCCACGCCCGTGGTCTGCGTAAGGAATATGCCGCAGTCGCTTTCACCCGTGCTTACCCCGCTGTTTGAATTTGTTCCGGGGGAAGATGGGGACGATGCGGTTATGCAAAGCATAATGGAAGGCGATGTGGACCTTCTCGTAGTCTTTCCGCAGGACTTCGATGCCGCCGTGGAGGCAGGCGCGCAGCCCTTGATTAAAGTTTACTTCAACTCGGGCAAGACAGACTCATCGTCGGCATATTACACGCTGACGGGCGTTCTTGACAGCTACGAACAGCAGATTGCCAATGCCTTCAACGTCAATCTGCCCGAGGAGGGAGTGAAGTACGACCTTGCGGACGAACAGTCCGCCGCCAGGGAAATTCTGCGCATGATTGTTCCCATGATACTCGTCATGCTGCTCTTTTCGGGCTGCATATCCGTCGTGCTGGAATCTGTCGCCGGCGAGAAAGAAAGGGGAACTTTCGCCACAATGCTCGTAACTCCCGTAAAGAGGACCTACATTGCGGTCGGTAAGATAATTTCCCTGTCTGTGCTGTCCGTCCTGAGCGGTATTTCGGGATTTGTGGGTCTGATTCTCTCGTTGCCAAACATGATTGCAGGAATGGAAGGCGTATCGCTTTCTATGTACACCTTTGCAGACTATGCGCTTATATTTTTTGTAATTATTTCGACCGTGCTGGTGCTTGTGTCCGTGCTCTCCATTGTTTCCGCATTTGCGAGAAGCACGAAGGAGGCAAACGCCCTCCTTCTGCCCGTCATGATGCTGGTGCTGGTGTGTGCATTTCTGTCCATGTTTGTGCCTGTTACTTCCACGGGTATGTATTTTATACCCGTACTGAACAGTCTGCTGTGCATATCGTCCATAATGGCGGGCGCGGTGTCTGCCGTGACTTTCGCGGTGACCATATGCGTGAATTTTGTTTTCACCCTTATGCTTGCAGTGGTGCTTGCGGTTATGTTCAATTCCGAAAAAATTATGTTCAACAGCTGAAAGCTGGCGGCCGATGGCGCACATCGCGGGCAATGTCAAAATAATGACGCCGTAAAAAACGGCAAAAAGCGGCGGACGAAAGTTGACTTTCGTCCGCCGCAGCGTATTTTAAGAAACCGTGCAGCCCCTTTTGCCGTCGAAGACCGAAGCGTAACCCATACAGGTAGCTCCGCCAAAGCAACCTTATGGCACACCTGCTTAGCCGTTTAGTGCTGCTATATCCCTATCCTGACACGGTTCGCGGCGGCAGATTGCATAAGACCTTGGTATCAACACCCCTTATAGGGGGCAGCCTTCCATCTTTGGCGTCGGGAGGGGCAGATAAGTCCTGCTGTAGCGGATTG
>CALVXA010000115.1 GCA_944368635.1 uncultured Clostridia bacterium | reverse complement strand
CCGAAGAAAAGGCGCCTGTCGCAGACAAAACTTAAAGGCGCAGGAAGCAGTGCCCGCTGCAACTGAAAAACAACCCCCGAAGACCGAAGTAAAGACAGACACAGCGCAAAGCGTTCCTGTCGTAAAGGCCGAAAAGAAGGAAGAGGTTAAGCCTCCTCAGCCCGCACAACCCAAGCGTCCTTCGTTCATAGTCGCCAAGGCAAGTTCTCTGCCTCCCAAGACATTTGTAAACAGCGACAACGGCGGCCGCAGCGGTTCAAGAAATGCAGGAACGCAGTTCAGACAGGGTCAGAGCGGCACAAGGCCTTCCGCGCAGACCAGATATGTTGCCCCTGCAGCTCCCCAGCCTGTAAAGAACGCGGGTAAAAATTTCGGGCCTGACAAGAAAAAGGGTTATGACAAGAATTACGGGGAAAAGGATAAGCACGTAATTTCCAAGAGGGCGCTTGCAAAGCAGCAGGGCGTTACCGTAGCGGATTTCGACGAGGATAAGAGCGGTTACAGAAAGCTGCGCGTAAAGAAGGATAAAAAGCAGGTTGCGGCTTCCTCCGTGAAGATAGACCACGCTGTCGTCACGACTAACGAAATACCCCTTAAAGTTTTGTCTGAAAAGATAGGAATGTCTGCAGTCGGAATAACCAAGTGGCTCTTCAAAGAGGGCATAATGAAGACGGTCAATGAATCGATTGATTACGATACCGCCGCTCTGCTTGCCGCGAGCATAGGCATAGAACTTGAATATAAGCCTGAAAAGACGGCGGAAGAAATTCTCAGCGAAAAGCAGGCAGACACCGTAGAAGAGATTGAAAGCCTTGTTCCCCGCGCCCCCGTAGTCACAGTCATGGGACATGTCGACCACGGCAAGACCTCCCTCCTCGACTATATCAGAAAGACAGACGAGGCGGCTGGCGAAGCGGGAGGAATAACCCAGCATATAGGCGCATATTCCGTCAATGTAAACGGCAAAGCCATCACCTTCATAGATACGCCTGGACATGAAGCGTTCACGGCAATGAGGGCGAGGGGTGCGCAGGTTACGGATATAGTTATACTCGTAGTTGCTGCAGACGACGGCATAATGCCGCAGACGATCGAGGCAATCAACCATGCCAAGGCGGCAAACGTGTCCATCATAGTTGCAATCAATAAGATGGATAAAGTGGGCGCAAACCCCGAAAAAATAAAGCAGGACCTCACAGGTTACGGGCTTGTTCCCGAGGAGTGGGGCGGCGATGTGCCCGTATGTCCGATATCCTGCAAGACGGGCGAGGGCATTCGCGCACTGCTTGAAAATGTTCTGCTCGTCGCAGAAATGAAAGAATTGCTTGCTAATCCCGCAAGGGAAGCACGCGGTACCGTCATAGAGGCGCAGTTGGATAAGGGCAAGGGCCCCGTTGCAACCGTACTCGTCCAGAACGGTACGCTGCATACGGGTGACAATATAATATCCGGCACCATTACGGGTCGTGTACGCGCAATGATTGACGACAGGGGCAGGACGATAAAGGAGGCAGGGCCTTCAATGCCCGTATTCGTACTCGGTCTGGAGGAAGTTCCCAATGCGGGCGATTCCATTTTCTCCGTTTCCAAGGACCTCATTGCGTCCGTAATCGAGGAGAGAAAGAGAAAGCAGAGCGAGGCCATGGTAAAGTCCGCATCCAAGATTTCGCTTGACGAAGTCTTTGGCAAGATTGCGGAAGGCAACATGAAGACGCTCAACCTCATCATAAAGGGAGATGTTCAGGGTTCTGTCGAGGCGGTGAAACAGTCCGTTCTCAAGCTCTCCAATGAGGAGGTACAGGTAAAGGTAATTCACAGCGGTGCAGGCGCGATAAACGAATCCGACGTCATGCTCGCCGACTCGTCCAATGCCATCATACTCGGCTTCAATGTCCGTCCCGACGCCAAGGCAAGGACGCTTGCAGAGAGAAGCAAGGTGGATATAAGGACTTACCGTATAATCTACGACCTGCTTGACGATATGCAGGCGGCGCTCAAAGGTATGCTTACACCCAAGTACCAGGAAGTATACCTCGGCAAGTGCGAAGTCCGTCAGACGTTCAAAATTACGGGTGTCGGCAATATCGCAGGCTGCTATGTGCTTGAAGGCAAGATAGTAAGGGGCGGCAAGTTGCGCATTTATCGCGACGACGTGCTTGTAGTTGAAGGAAACGTTCAGCAGCTCAAGCGCTTCAAAGATGACGTAAAGGAAGTCAACTACGGCTACGAATGCGGCTGTGCAATAGAGGGATTCAACGATATAAAAGTAGGCGACATCATAGAGTGTTATTCCATAGAGGAGATTGCACCCAAGGCATAAGTTTTGCGGAGGTGGATTTATGAAAGGAGTGAGAGGCGAAAGGCTGTCCAGCCAGTTCAGGGAAGAAATTTCCCGCGTGATAGCGACACAGCTTCGCAACAGGTATCCTGAATTAAGCGCAATAATAAGCATTACCGAAGTTGACGTCGCGCCCGACCTCAAGAGCGCGAAGGTGTATTCGAGCATTTACGATACAGACGAGGAAAAGAAAAAACGCAGCTTTGAGATTCTTGCGGAAAATGCAGGATTCATAAGGCACGAACTTTCAAAGGTTCTCCATATAAGGACCGTTCCCGAACTCAGATTCATTGTCGACGGCAGTATGGAATACGGTATGAAGATAGACAGCATACTCAGCAAATTGGAAAAGAGCGGGGAAGATGACTAATTCGACACTTGGCGAAATTGCAAAGGTTTTGCACAAAAGCCGTAAGGTTATAATAACCTGTCACGCGCGCCCTGACGGCGATGCGCTCGGCAGCGGTCTGGCGCTCTGCCTTGCACTCAAAGCACAGGGCAAGCAGGCATATATGCTCTGCGAGGAGGCTGTCCCGGAAAGGCTTGACATTCTGCCTGCAATGAAGCTTGTCGTGACAAGTCTCCCGATGGATTTTTCCGAAGCAGATCTGTTCATAACTGTGGATGCCGCAGACGCTTCACGCATAGGCGTTTATTGCCAAGATTATATGGCGTTCAGGGGTAACACCTTGAATATAGACCATCATGTATCCAATCAGGGCTTTGCCCGCT
>CALVXA010000114.1 GCA_944368635.1 uncultured Clostridia bacterium | reverse complement strand
GTGACAAGCGGACCCGGCGGCACGAACGCAATAACGGGCGTAATGGGCGGCTGGCTGGATTCCATACCAATGTTTGTGCTGTCGGGACAGGCTAAGCGGGAAACTACCATTATGGCTTGCCCGGACCTCAACTTAAGGCAACTTGGCGACCAGGAATTCAACATCGTGGATTCTGTGGGCAACATGACAAAATATGCCGTCTGCGTGACGGAGCCTGAGATGATAGCATATCACCTTGAAAAGGCGCTGTACCTCGCCACGACGGGACGCAAGGGACCCGTCTGGCTTGACATTCCCCTGGACGTGCAGGCTGCAAAGGTGGAAGCGGACAGACTGATTCACTACAGACCTGTATACGAAGGAGCATGGGGTCTGCCCGAGCTTAAGCGCGGCAAGATAAGGCAGATACTCCGTATGATAGAAAACGCAAAGGCGCCCTTGTTGCTTGCGGGTACCGGAATACGCCTTGCGGGCGCAGAGCAGGAATTTCTCGCACTTGTGGAGAAACTGCGCATACCCGTAGTCACTGCATGGAATGCCAACGACACGCTCGCATACGACAGCCCTTACTATGTAGGCATGCCGGGAACGGTTGGCATAAGGTCGGGCAATTTCGCCGTGCAGAACTGTGACCTTCTGCTTTCGGTCGGTTGCCGTCTTAACATAAGGATGATAGGTTACAATCATCACGACTTTGCCAAAAATGCCTATAAAATAGTGGTTGATATAGATGCCAGGGAGCTTGCAAAGCCCACGCTTGACATAGATATGCCCGTAAATGCGGACGCAAAACAGTTTATAAGGGCATTGCTTGATGAAGATTACTCTGCGGCGGGGCATGAAAACTGGCTGCAGTGGTGCAAGGGGCTTCTTGAGAGGTATCCCGCTTGTCAGGAATCGTATAAAAAATCTCAGCTTCTCAACCCCTATGTGTTTGTTGACAGGTTGTTCGGCGTGCTTAAGCCTTCGGACAAGATAATCTGCGGAAACGGCAGCGCCTGTGTAATAACCTTCCAGGCAGGCAAGATAAAGCAGGGACAGCGAATGTTTACGAATTCAGGGTGTGCCGCTATGGGCTACGGTCTGCCTGCGGCGCTGGGTGTTGCCGTTGCGGACAACTCCGACAGGACTGTCTGCATTGACGGCGACGGCAGTATAATGATGAACATTCAGGAACTTGCCACAATAGCCTATAACCGCCTCAACTTAAAGATATTCATAATAAACAATAACGGATATCATTCCATAAGGCAGACGCAGACAAATCTGTTCAAGCCTCCGTTTATAGGCATAGACTCCGCCAGCGGACTCTGTTTCCCTGATTTCGGACTGCTTGCCGGGGCATTCGGGTTGGGTTATTACCGTATTGACGGAACGGAAGATTTCAACGGGGAGTTTGAAAAGCTTATGAACGGCGAAGGTCCCTGCATTTTTGAGGCGATAGTAGACCCTTCGCAGAATTTTGCCCCCAAGTCATCCTCCAAAATACTTCCCGACGGCAGAATTGTTTCGCCCTCGCTGGACGATATGGCCCCTTTCCTCGACAGGGAAGAATTTGACGGCATAAAGTTTAACGGGGACTGACATGAAGAGGGCGGTTATAACAGGAGCCACCGGGTCAATAGGTACGGCGCTTATAGACGAACTCATCGCAGGAGGGGTGGAAGTGCTGGTGCTATGCCGTGAAGGTTCCTCAAGGAATGACAATATTCCCGTCTCCTCACTCGTAACGCGCGCATATTGCGACCTTGACGGACTGAAGAACTTCGTCAATCCGACGGACAAGCCTTACGACGTATTCTTTCACTTTGCCTGGGCGGGCACGACGGGCGCGTCCAGAAACGATATGCCGCTCCAGAACAAAAACGTGGAGTACGCGCTCGACGCGGTGTGTCTGGCAAAGCGTATGGGATGCCATACGTTCATAGGCGCGGGTTCACAGGCCGAATACGGCCGCGTGAATTGTGCGCTTACCGCAGATACCCCCGCTTTCCCGGAGAACGGTTACGGTATGGCGAAGCTCTGTGCGGGACAGATGACGCGCGTCCTGGCACATTCCCTCGGCTTAAGGCATATATGGGTGCGCATTTTAAGCGTGTTCGGCGCACAGACGAGTACGGACCTCATCTCCTATCTGATATCTTCGTTTGAGAAAAACGTTCCCGTATGCTGTACAAAGGGAGAGCAGATGTGGGATTATCTGTACAACAAGGATGCGGCAAGCGCGTTCTGCGCGATAGCCGAAAGGGGTATTGACGGCAAGATTTATCCTCTCGGCAGCGGAAGCGGCAGACGTCTCAAGGAATATATAGAGGCAGTAAGACGCATTGTCAATCCCGATGCCGTCATAGATTACGGCGCCCGTCCTTATGGCGAAAAGGAGGTCATGTACCTGCTTGCAGACGTTTCGGAGCTGGAGAGAGATACGGGCTGGAAATGCAGCTATTCCTTTGAAAAGGGAATAATGGAAATGATTTCGCTTACGCGTTAAGGCGGTTATGCCTTGGCGTGGCGCCCGCCTTGGGGGTATGAAAGACGTTTATGCCGTCCAATGCGGACATACAGATATTCGACAGTGTTATAAAAAATCCGCACGCATTGTAAGCGTGCGGATTTTACTTTGTTATGCGGCAGTGTGTCGTGCGTGTATGCTTTTAACTGTTCGCCGCAGAAAATCAACTGCTTTTTCTCTGCGTTGAAGTGCGGCAGATTTGTCCTTCCGCGGAGCTGTCCCCGTGAGGAATTTCCTTCCATTCAACCTTCTTTTTGAAGAGCGAAACCACATCGAGGAAGACATTCAGGTACATAAACGGCGGCCACAGCAGAAGCGCCGCAACCATGGTAAGGGGTTTTACGCGCGGTATGCGCTTTCTCTCAAGCAGGACTAAAAGTATTCCCGTGCCGAGCATTATGAGGTATGAAAGACACGCCCCTGCAATTACGAATATGAGCATGAACATCCACATTTTATTGGCGGTTGCGCCGAACAGAGGGGCAAGTGCAAAGCAGATAATCTGCGCAAGCGACAGAGTAAGGCTTATTACGCCCAGCGGCATGATTGAAACGGCTATGTCGTAGACGGAATATT
>CALVXA010000113.1 GCA_944368635.1 uncultured Clostridia bacterium | reverse complement strand
GCCTGTTAAGGCGACAAGAATATACTGGAGATAGTCGAGGTTGTTGTTTATGGGGACTTTTATGAGCGCATATGCGTTCGCCTTGCGGCCTGCTTCGTTCAGTTCGTCATTGAGCTTTTTGAAGCCTTCGCTTGCCTTCTTCTCGTGACAGAAGACCTTTATGACTTTCTGCCCTTCGGTCATCTCTTCCACATAGCCGTTGACCTTGCCGAGCGCCTTCTGGTTGAAAAGATAGTACTTCGCCGACTTGCCGCCTATAAATTTCGCCATTATGAATATGCCGATTACGACAATAAGCACAATGAGCGTCAGCGTAAAGCTGAAAATTACCATGAAGGCGAACACTGCCACAAGCGTGAGCGCGGAGGATATGAGCTGCGGAATTGTCTGGGACAGCAGCTGGCGCATGGTGTCGACATCGTTAGTATAAAGACTCATCAGGTCGCCGTGCGTGTGGGAATCGAAGTACTTTAAAGGCAACTTCTGCATCCTTGCAAACATATCGTCACGCATTTTTTTGAGGGTACCCTGCGCAATGTACATCATTATCAGGTTGCACGCAAAGGATGACATGGCGCCCACGAAATAGATGCAGCCTATCGCAATAACATTGCCGTAAACGATGTCCAGATTTGCACTTTCCCTGTTTGCGACCAGTTCCGAAATTATGGTCGAAACCCTGGACGCGGCAATTACGTTTGCCACCGAAGCAAGCAGGACGAACACGACGACGAACGCCGTTGCAAGCTTGTTGCGCAAAAATGCATATTTGAGAAGCCTTCCCAGCGTCTTCATGGGGGACTTTGCCCTGCCGCCGCGATTGAGTGTATGTGCAGACATTTTAGGCATTTTCGTCACCTCCCTGCATCTGAGATTCGTAGACCTCCCTGTATATCTCGTTGGTCTTAAGCAGTTCGTCGTGCGTGCCTATGCCGTCGATTCTGCCCTCGTCCAGCACTATAATTCTGTCCGCATCCTGAACGGAAGCTATACGCTGCGCAATGATTATCTTTGTTACTTCGGGCGCATATTTGCGGAGCGACGACCTTATCATGGCGTCCGTCTTGGTATCGACTGCCGAAGTGGAGTCGTCGAAAATGATTACCTTGGGCTTTTTCAGAAGCGCCCTGGCTATGCACAGTCTCTGCTTCTGACCGCCGGAGACGTTGACGCCGCCCTGACCGAGGTCATACTCATAGCCGCCGGGAAGGTTATTTATAAACTCGTCCGCGCACGCCTGCTTTGCGGCAAATTTAATCTCTTCATCCGTTGCGTTTTCATCGCCCCAGCGAAGGTTTTCCGCAATGGAGCCGGAGAACAGCACGTTCTTCTGAAGGACCATTGCAACCTTGCCCCTCAGCACGTCGAGGTCGTAATTTCTTACGTCCACCCCTCCCACTTTCACACTGCCTGCGGAGACGTCGTAAAGACGGGGTATGAGGTTGACGAGCGACGACTTGCCGGAGCCCGTGGCGCCTATTATTCCTATGGTTTCGCCCGAGGATATGTGCAGGTCAATGCCGCTCAACACATTCACGTCCTTCTTCTGGGAATAGCAGAATGACACGCCCTCGAAGTCTATCGACCCGTCCTTTATTTCATATACGGGTTGAACAGGTTCGGGAAGGGTGGTCTTTTCGTTCAGAACTTCGCATATACGCTCTGCCGAGCCCTTGGAAAGCGAAATGAAGTTAAGGCACATTGCAACCATCATGACGCCCGAAAGTATCTGTACGGAATACTGAATGAGCGTCTGCATCTCGCTGGGCTGTATGCCGTTGACCGTATCCGCAATGAACATATGGGAGCCGACAGTGAGAATGATTATGTTGACGATGAACATGACAAGCATGACGCTGGGCATCATGACTGTAAGTATGCGCTCCGCCTTTACGGAGTACTTATACACCTCTCCGGAGGCGTTCTTCATCTTGCTTATTTCCCTGTCTTCCCTGACGTACGACTTCACTACCCTTATTGCGGTGAGGTCTTCCTGCACGACGGAATTGAGCTTATCGTACTTTCTGAACATCGTGCGGAAATAGGGAACAACCCTTATCATACAGAACGCAACGACCACGCCGAGCACTATTGCCGCACAGCCGAAGATGAGCGCCATTGTCGGCTCTATGAATATCGTCATTATTATGGACGATATAAAGAGAACCGGCGCCCTGACAAGCATTCTTATCGACATCTGAAACGCGTTCTGAACATTTGTGACGTCCGTAGTTATACGCGTTATGAGACTTGACGTTGAATAGTTGTCAATGTTTGCAAACGAATACGTCTGCAGGTTGTTGTACATATCCTCCCTGAGGTTATGGGCAAAACCGCAGCTTGCGTCGGCGGCATATTTCGCGCCGAGCGTACCGAAAAACAGGGCGAGAAGTGCGCACAGAATCATCAGCGCGGCGTACAGCAGAATGTTGCTCAGTTCCACAACGTTGGGCGTGTTGGGATCTGCCGCCGACTGCAATTCGCCTACAATGAAAGTCATCAGGAAAGGTATGACGATTTCCATCAGCGCTTCGCCTGCCATGAGTATGGGAACGAGTATAGTCTTCGTCCTGTATTCTCTCAGGCTTTTAAGTAGTGTCTTTATCATTCTTTTGCCTCTCGGATTAAACTCCTTGTTTTATCTTTACTTTCATTATATTATAGTATTATACTTAAATTTATCCTTTTGTCAAACACGGTAAAATGACATTTTGGCTGTACAAAGTGAAAAATTTATCACAAAACCTCCCGTATGCGCCATTTATGTGAATTGCTTTCATGATTTGAAACCGATTATAAAACGATTCAATTATATGCCTGAAAATTAAATTATGGCATAAAATTGCTTGCAAACATCCCTGCCTTATGCTATAATGCTTTAGCAGTTGAGGCGCGAAACATATTTTTGCGTTTTGATTGCCAAGCTCTAAGGCCTTGTGGTCAAGCGGTTAAGACGGAGCCCTCTCAAGGCTCAATCCCGGGTTCGATTCCCGGCAGGGTCACCAACGAAAAGCGAGCAAAAACGAAGATTTTTGCTCGCTTTTACTTTGTTTTCGGCATTGTTTTTATGCTTTGCCCCAATCTTACCCCAAACTTAATCACTCAAAAAT
>CALVXA010000112.1 GCA_944368635.1 uncultured Clostridia bacterium | reverse complement strand
TCCGCCCTGTCCGTCAGCCAGGTATTTTTCTGCAAGGGCGTGGTATTTGTTGTCAGCAAGCGAGGGGTGTTTAACCCATTCAATCTTGGGGTGAGAGGCAAGGAAGGCGGCAACCTTCTTTGCGTTGGAGGAATGTCTCTGCATTCTCAACGCAAGCGTATCGCAGCCGAGGTAGCTGATGTAGGCGTTCATGGGCGCCATAATCGCGCCTATATCGCGTATCATCTGCGCTCTGCACTTCGTTCCGAAGGACACGGGCAGGTCGGCATATACAAGGCCGTGGTAGCTCTCGTCGGGGACGTTGAATGAGGAATACCTGGGGTTATTCTTGAAGTTGAAGGTGCCAAGGTCGACAATGACTCCGCCCAAAGCCGCCGCATGGCCGTCGAGATACTTTGAAGAGGAGTGGATGACGATGTTTGCACCGTACTTTTTGGGCTGGCAGAGCGCGGGAGAGGCGAGAGTGTTGTCCACAATGAACAGCAGTCCGTGTCTTGAAGCGATGCCGCTTATTTTGTCAAAGTCAAGCACGACAATGGCGGGGTTAGCAATGGTCTCCGCAAGTATGAACTTTGTCTTGTCGTCAATAAGCTTTTCAATGTTCTCCGCACAGTCGTCGGGGTCGAAGAATCGGCACTCTATGCCAAGTTTGGGCAACGTGGTGCCGAAAAGGTTGAACGTGCCGCCGTAGCACGCCTGGGAGATGAGTACGTTATCGCCTGCACCCGCAACAGTAAGCGCGGCAAGCGTGGTCGCAGACATTCCCGAAGCGCAGCCTATGGCAGCAACACCGCCTTCAAGCGCGGCAACTTTGTTTTCAAATGCCGTAACTGTGGGGTTTGCAAGTCGGCTGTAAAAGTAGCCGTCGTTTTTAAGGTCGAAGCAGTCTGCCATCGCCTGGCTGTCGCCGTAAAAGAAAGTGGTAGACTGACATATTCCGGGTATTCTGCTTTCGCCCGTAGCGGGAGTATAACCTGCCTGAACGCATAATGTGTCAAGCTTATATTTCTGCATATTGTTCACCTCATGTAGTTAGTGTATTTTCAGTATTTTGCAAGTTGCCGTGCAACGTCGCGCTCTTCGTCGCGCTTTTTTATTGTCTGTTTCTTGTCGTAACTCTGTTTGCCGCGGCACAGCGCGACTTCAACTTTGACCAGATTGTCCTTAAAATAGAGCGAGATGGGCACAAGCGTCATGCCCTTGGCGTTAATTTTTCCTACAATTCTGTCAATTTCCCTGCGGTGCATCAGAAGTTTTCTGTCCCGTTTTGAATCCTTGCTGTTGAATGCTCCGCCCTTGTCATAGACGGCAATGTGCATATTTTTCAGCGTGACTTCGCCGTTGCGGATAAAACAGAAGGAATCTTTAAGGTTGCAGTTGCCTGCCCTGAGCGATTTGACTTCTGCACCCTCAAGCACTATTCCCGCCTCGAATTTCTCCTCTATAAAGTATTCGTATCCCGCGGAACGGTTATAAGCTATCTGTTTCATACTAATCATTATATCACGATTGCGCACAAAGTAAAGTCATACAAGCGAAAATTGTACGCGCCTCGTTCCGAAATCGCATCCGACGACTTTTACCCTTATTTCGTCGCCTATGCGGAACTTGTGCTTTCTTCCCTTGAGCAGCATTTTCTCTTCTATGAACTCGTAGCTGTCCTCTGGCAGTAAATCTATCCTTATCATGCCCTCTATGGTGTTGGGCAGTTCCGCGAAAATGCCGGAGGATATCACCCCTGAAATTACGGCGTCGTATTCTTCGCCTATCCGTTCGTTCATGTACATGACCTTATAAAGGTCGTCTACATCCCTTTCCGCAGCGTCGGCAATGCGTTCCTTCTCGCTGGTGTCCGTTGCGGCGTCGTGAGCTATGCCTGCATATTTCCTGTTCGCCGCATCGTCGTTGCCCGCAATAAGCTCTTTAAGCACCCTGTGTACGAACAGGTCGGGATAGCGCCTGATGGGGGAGGTAAAGTGGCAGTAGCAGTCCGAAGCAAGTCCGAAGTGCCCTGAATTTTCCTCCGAATACCTTGCCTTCTGCATGGAACGCAGCATTACTCTGTTTACAACCGAGGCATACGGCTTGTCCTCTGACATTGTCAGTATGCGCTGAAAGTCGCAGGGGTGGAGGTTTTCCGAATCTGCCTTTACGGTTATTCCCAGGTCTTTGAGAAATGAAAAGAAATTGTTGGCCTTTTCTGGCGCAGGTTTTCCATGTATTCTGTATAAAAATGGCGCCTTGCGTTTTGCGGCATATTCAGCGACTGCCTCGTTTGCGGACACCATGAACTGCTCTATTATTCTGTGCGAAAGCGCGCGCTCGTAGTCGGGTATTACTATCTTGCCCTCCTCGTTGACATATATGTGCGCCTCCTTCACGTCAAGGTTGACTTCGCCCGCCTGTCTGCGCCTTTGCTCAAGCAGAAGGCAGAGTTCGGACATATGTCTTAACATGGGGGCAATGAGGGGATATTCTCCGTCCTTGCCGCCTTGCGCGTCAAGTATTGCCGTAACCTGGTTATAGGTCATTCGCCTGTCGCTTCGGATAATGCTGTTGTAAATTTCTGCCGACTTTCTTCTTCCGACCTCGTCGAAAGTCATTATACAGCTCATAGCGTATCTGTCCTCACCCTCGTTAAGGCTGCAAGCCCCGTTAGAAAGCGCCCTCGGAAGCATGGGCAGAACTCTGTCAGGGAAGTAGACGCTTGTTCCGCGCTTGTAGGCTTCACGGTCTACGTCGTCGCCAAGTCTGACGTAGTGGCTGACGTCGGCTATGTGAACGCCGAGAATGTAGTCGCTTCCCCGTCTTTCAAGCGATATCGCGTCGTCTATGTCGCGCGTGTCGTCTCCGTCGATAGTTATTGTCAGCAGTTGCCTGAAATCTTTACGTCCGTGTGCGGACAGCGGCTGTCTGGCAATTTCCGCGGCAGCGCGCTCGGTCTGTGCGGGGAATTCTTCCCTTAAGTCATAACTTCGTATAATGGCAAGTTCTTCGGCGTCGAAGTCACCGTCTTCGCCAAGCACTTCAAGTATTTTGCCGCCCACCATCTTGCCCTTGGGGAAACTTGTAAGCTCTGCAAGCACCTTGTCGCCGGGTTTTGCATATCCGCATAGGGAAAGGGGGATGTATATGT
>CALVXA010000111.1 GCA_944368635.1 uncultured Clostridia bacterium | reverse complement strand
TTTAATAATTGTCCTATATAAAGGACAGCCGCAACATAGGGGATGAAAAAAAGAGCGCACTATGCGCCCATCCCTTCCATAGTTTTGTTTAAAGACAGGATGGTCACGAACTGTCTGTAATGTATTTTAGTGCAGTGTATTACACTTTCTGCGCTTTGTCAAGCATTTTCCCTTAAGGGCGGCAAATGAAAACAGCACACGCAATTTTGAAAAAATTTTAAAGGCGCCACCCCTGTGACGCCTTAAAAAAAGAGTAAATCCGCTTATGCCGTGTATATGAAATGCATTAACCCGCTTCTCGCAGGTGGGTGCGCCGAAGCGACAAATATTCGGTCTTCCCGCTATGCAGGCCTTGCCTATTGCCGCGAACAAGCGCTCCCGTAAAATTATTGTGGATTACGACTGTCCCATACCACGCACACAGCAGACTTACCATCTGTATTGTACTATAACCGAAAGCAAATTGCAAGCGGGGAAAACACTTTGGATAATTTTTTATTTTTGGAAGCTCTCATTTGATTTTTACTTGATTTTTAAAGTGCGATAAAGTAAAATTATTTACATAGAAAAACAACGAGGTAATTTATGGAAGACATGACAGGCGTAATTCCCTGCACCTCCACCCCTTACAGCGAATTCAAAAATCATGTGGGCGAAGAGGTGACCATAAAGGGCGCCATACACAACATCCGCGATATGTCCGACTTTGCTTTCATCATCGTAAGGACGGCAAGAGAACTCATTCAGTGCGTCTACTCGCCTGAATTTTCTGATTACAGACTGGACGACAAAGTTGTCGAACAGAGTTCGGCAAAGATTCGCGGCAAAGTTGTAAAGAGCGAGACAAGGGACGGCAGCGAGAGATACGAACTGCAGATTCACGATATTCAGATACTCTCCGTACCCGCGGCAATTCCTCCCGTAGTCATTTCCAAAAAGCAGATAAATTGCGACCTGAACATCAACCTTGACTATCGTCCCGTAACGCTCAGAAACCCCAAGGAAAGGGCAATATTCAAGATTCAGGAAGGCATTCAGAGAGGCTTCAGGGAATACCTTATGTCGCAGGGATTTACCGAAGTTCACACCCCCAAGATCAACTTCGCGGGCGCCGAAGGCGGCACGAACGTATTCAAGCTGGACTACTTCGGCAAGCAGGTTTACCTTGCGCAGAGTCCCCAGCTCTACAAACAGGCGCTTGTGCCCGTATACGAGAGAGTATTCGAGATCGCGCCCGTATTCAGGGCAGAACATCACGACACCTCCCGACATCTGAACGAATACATCTCCATGGACTTCGAGATGGGTTTCATCGAGAGTTTTACGGACATAATGAACATGGAGACGGGCGTACTTAAGTATATAATGGAGCTTCTCAAGAAGGAGTATGCGCCCGAAGTCGAACTGCTTAAAGTCGACATTCCCGAGATAAAGTCAATTCCCTGCGTAAAATTCAAGGACGCAAAGGAATTGTGCGTAAAGAAGCTTAAGAACATCACCGACATGAAGGACTTCGAACCCGAAGAGGAAGCTTTCCTGGGCAAATGGGCAAAACAGCAGTTCAATTCCGACTTCCTGTTCGTGACGCACTATCTTTCCAAAAAGCGCCCCTTCTACACCATGGACGACCCCGAAGACCCCGAAGTTACACTTTCCTTCGACCTTCTGTTCAGGGGCATAGAAATTACCTCGGGCGGACAGCGTATTCACGACTACAATATGCAGGTGGAGAAAATGAAGCGTCTGGGCATGAACCCCGACGAGTTCGAGACATACCTGATGCTTCACAAGTACGGCGCTCCCCCTCACGGCGGACTTGGTCTCGGTCTTGAAAGACTTACCATGCACCTGCTCGGCTTCAAAAATGTAAGGTACGCGACCATGTTCCCCAGAGACATAAACAGGGTAACTCCATAACGGATTGCAAATTATTGCGGTATTCACCGATATGCAGACACAGGGCGGCAGAAATCATCTGCCGCCCTGTAATATTGTGTATCGCCGTGAATATGAACGGCACGCGAATCGCAAATCTGACCTGACACGGTCATAAACTCATGCATTGAACAGTAAAAAGGGACGGTACGCACTTGCGCTCCGTCCCTAAATTCTTTGAATTTATTGTTGCAAAAGCTTTCTTAATATGGCATCCGCCTTCTTTATGTCGGCCTTGCCCTGCGTAGCTTTCTTGATGTAACCGTAAAGCGCAAATATCGCCTTTTCCTTGCCTGCCCTGAAATCTTCTACCGCACGGGGATTAGCTTCCGCCGCCTTTTTGCTGAGTTCCTCAAGCTCTCCGTCGTCAATTCCGACAAGGTCGCTTTCACTGATATATGCGCTGACGGGCTTGCCCTCTTCCGCCATCTTTGAAAGCGTCTTTTGCGCAAGGGTTATGTTTATCTTGCCATCGTCTGCAAGTTTTACAAGCTTTGCCATCTCCTCCGCCGTAACGGGAAGCGCAAACCTTTCCTTGTCGTCCTCTGTTTCAAGCTTTGAATACAGAGTGCCGATTGTAAGGTTTACTGTATTTTTGACGCCTGCACCGAGAGAAATCGCCTTTTCCACAAAGTCGCAAACAGCTTTATATTTATACAGAAGCTGTGCGTTTGCACGGTTGATTTTAAGTTCGTTCACATATCTGTTCAGCTTGTCGGTGGGGAGTTCGGGAAGCGAAAGACGTATCTCCTCCACTTTCTCCTCAGGAATGACAACCGTCAATATATCGGGTTCGGGGAAATAGCGGTAATCCTGCGCGTCTTCCTTCGTCCTCATTACAGAAGTTTCGCCCGTATGCTCGTCATAGCGCATTGTTGCCTGCACTACCTCTCCGCCGTTGTCCAGAATCTCCGCCTGCCTCTCATACTCATAAGCCATAGCCTTTTCAATATAGCTCAGAGAGTTCATGTTCTTTATTTCCGTGCGGGTGCCGAACTTGTCCGAGCCTTCGGGCATAAGCGAGATATTGACGTCGCAGCGCATGGAACCTTCCTGCATCTTACAGTCTGAAACTCCGATATAGCGCATGATAAGCTGCAACTTTTCAACATATTCCCTTGCCTCCGCAGGCGAAGATATGTCCGGTTCCGAGACAATTTCTATGAGAGGTACGCCGCCCCTGTTGTAATCGATGTAGGTAT
>CALVXA010000110.1 GCA_944368635.1 uncultured Clostridia bacterium | reverse complement strand
CCCATTACGGCACGCCCCTTGCCCGGGTGGACGCATATTCGTTGCCACACTGTTGCCAATGGAAATTTTGCCCCATTGCAGCACGAGGAGCCTGTTTTACAGTCGTATCGCGCGACAGTACCTATATAAAAAGCCATGCCCTTTTACGGGTTGACTGACAGTTTGACTTTAAGACTATGCGCAAACCGCAAGCCGTGCCGCAGGGTGCGCTTCTTTTCTTTGCTTTTTTATGTTTACTCGCCCTGTTATGCCCGTTCGCCCTGCGCCATGCACTATTTTTGATTGAGCTGTAAGATTGCACTGAAAGCTTACAGTTTGCCGCATACAGTACAGCGCTCTATCAGATATTACCTGGCTTTATTATACGGAAAAAATGCGCTCAATGCCCGCAAAATTTCAGCAGAATGTACGCAAAACGCCATGACGCGGCTGCATTTTATGTGCAAAAAAGTTTACACCTTCCGCGGCCAACAGACGAAAAGAAAAAACACGGTTGCGTGAATAGTCGCTGCCGTGCCTTATCCGAAATCCTTTACATTTAATTCAGCTTGCCGCGCGCCTCCCTTAAAAATACAGGGCGTGCGCAAAAAACTTATATATCCTTTTCGCCGGGAATTTCTATCTGCTCGAATACGGGGTCGTCCAGAAATTCGGACATGCTCATATTGAGTGCATGACAGATTCTGTAAAGAGTGGTCATGCTTATGCCTGCCACGCTCTTCGTCCTGAAGATATTGCTGATGCTCTGCGACTTGACGCCGGGGAGCTGGCAAAGCGTCTTCTTTTTCATGCCACGCTGCTTGAGTATGGCGCCTAACCTTGTTGCTACTGCTTCTGTGATAGTCATTTGTTTTCTCCGTTCGGATGGTCTATCCGTACCTTAAAGTATCCTTCTTTAAAGTATTTATTTTATCTGTTCTTATTTTACAATCATTCCGCGAAAATAGCAAGCCTTTGAAGCACAAAACCGCTAAAAAACCGCTAAAATTTTTTTAATATAAACTAATTTGGTTTATATTAACTGATTTTACACATTTATCACGTTATTTTATTACATTTTAAATGTAAAAAATAACGGAAGCAGAAAACACCATTTTTCTACTTCCGGTTGATTTTTTTATTTTACTGCTTGTCTGCGCCGTCGTCGGGTGCGGTCTGTTCGGTCTTTGCAGCGCCGCTGTTGCCGAGGAATGTGCCGAAGTGTATTTCCTTCTTGCCGCGCGGACGGGACGGGGCTGAACCGCTCCTTTCCCTTCTGTCGCCGCGCTCACCAGAACGGCGTCTGTCGCCGCGGTCGCCTTCCCTGCCCCTGCCGCGGAAGTCGCGCCTTTCGCCGCGCTCGCCAGAGTGGCGCCTGTCGCCCCTGCCTTCGAAGGGCTTTTCGTTGTTGGGTATTATTACGACGTATCTCGAAGGCTCCTTGCCGCTTGATACGGTCTTTACGTCCTCGTTGGAGATGAGTGCGGAGTGAATTATTCTCCTTTCATAGGGGTTCATGGGTTCAAGCGTTACCCTTCTGCCCTTTTCGACTGCCTTCTTCGCAAGCCTTTCTGCAAGTTCGGTAAGCGTCTTTTCCCTGCCCTCGCGGTAGTTTTCGCAGTCAACGACCACCTTTTTGTAGTCCTCCCTGCCGATATTGGCAACCGCGCCTGCAAGGCACTGAATGGCGTCCAGCACTTCGCCGTGCCTGCCTATCACCTTGTTGGAATCTGTAGAGGTGACGTTAATCTGAATCTTTTCGTCCTCGCTTACCACCTCTGCGACTGCGCTTACGCCCAGGACGGACATGAGCCCGTCGATGAACTCCACAGCTCTTGCCCCGTCGGACAGCTTTTTCGTAACCTTTACCTTTGCCTTTATGCTTCCGAAGAGCTTTTTCTTTCCCTCTTCAAGCACTTCAATCTCTGCCTGGCTCTCGTCTATGTTGAGGTCGGCGAGCGCTGTCTGTACCGCTTCCTGCACGGTCTTACCCGTGTAAACGTTCCTTTCTTCCATTTTATCTCCTGATTGTGCGCCGCTATGCGCCATATATTATTTCTTCTTTGCAGACCTTCTGACGGGGACAGACCTTCCGCCTGACATTCCGCCGCCCGCTTCGCGCTTTCTGAAACTTATGTCCACCAGCTTATTTATTATGAGCGTTGTGATAACGCTGTAGACGGAGTTGGTTATCATGTAGACGGAGAATGACGCGCTGTAGAAGAACGAGAATATGCCGTAGATTATGGGCATTGCAATGAGCATTGTCTTCGTCGTCCTCGCGCCAGAACCGTCAACCGTGCTCAGGTCGTTGACAGACTTGTTTGCGCGCATGGATATCCACTGCTGCAACAGCATTATGCCTATCGACAGCAGAATGAGTCCGAAGTAGCCGTTATACGCTTCCTTCTGTTCCCCGAGGGCTGCCGTTACCTTGTCGTACGACGCCCTGTAATCTTCGCTTATGGACGCCTGCGTTACGGTAGAGCGGAATTTATCGAAGTCGGGTATTTCCCTGTTGAGCATACTGTCGGGATACCACAGGTTCTTTACCCACAAAAAGCTGTCGTTATGCTGCAGATAGTAGTCCTTCACCGCGAGGGACGCAGGTTCTTCAAGATAGTAGCTGACCAGGCTGAGCCTTATCGACTCCGCCGTCACCGTAAGTTCCCCGCCTTCACGTTCGTTGACGAGCGAGAGGTTGAAGTCGGAGGCATAGCTGCCCGCCTTCGCCTTGTATTCTTCGCCCAGCTTGACGAAAGCTTCGTCCTCGGAATAAGACGTCTGTCTTGCGCTGTTGTATTCCCTTGCAAATGCAGAAAAGTCCACCGTGTAGTCCACGACTTTGCCGTCGGCGTCCAGATATTCGTACAGAAAGCCGTCCGCGTTGTCCTGTTCGTCATAGACATAGCCTGCAACGACGTTGTTGTACACCTTTACAAGACTGTTGTATGTGCTGACGTTGGCGTACTGCGAATACGTGGTGAACGCGTTGAACACGATTATGAAGATTATAAGCGACACAACCATTGGAAGGCAGGCTGCAAAGACGGAATAACCGCTCTTTTTCTGCAGTTCCATGACCTTCTGGTTGTACATCTGCTTGTCGTTGGCGTACTGCTTTTGCAGTTTTTCCATCTGCGGCCTCATCTTTTCCATGATGAGCG
>CALVXA010000109.1 GCA_944368635.1 uncultured Clostridia bacterium | reverse complement strand
TGCGGTTACTGGCAGCTTTACAGGTACAACCCCGAAGGCGAAGTCTTCACGCTTGACAGCAAGGATCCCACGGGCGATTACCAGGCATTCCTTGCAGGCGAAACGAGATACGCTTCGCTTGTCAAGACGCAGGGCGCAGAAGTTGCAGCCGACCTGTTCAAGCAGACGGAAGAATCTGCAAAGGAAAGGCTGGAAAGCTACAAGAAACTTGCAGGAAAGGAATAATTTCCGCGAAATAACCAAATAAAAACTTCCGCCCCCGACTTCTGTGTCGGGGGCGGTTTTTTGTTTTTACAATGCAGCGTCAAGAAAAAACTGTAATACATTTCACGCTTATTCAAGAAAATTTGCGACTTTACCGTCGTTTTGGCACCTGAAAACCGGCAAAAGCGCTGACGGCGAGAAATTTCCGCCGTAAGCGCTTATATGTTAATATTATGTAACTATATATATTATGTAACTGTTATGTAACAATTTCTCTTCGATGAAATCAATGTTCTTCAACCCGCTCAATCTTGATTATTACAGGACGGAGCCCGTCGTTGCACGAGCAGATTGCCACGCCCTTATGCCTTCGGGTGTCAATCCAATCATCGAAATACCAACCGTCCGCGCCGTTGGCAAGCGCAAAGACATGCTGATATACCGCCTTCCATGCCTCATCGCAGAACCCATCGGGCTTGGCGTAATCGGTGTAGAAGACCTGCCCCTACTTCATGAGCGGACACCTGCCGAGGTCTGGAATGCCGTACTCCTTTGCAAGATCCTCCTGGAGAGTAGTTCTGAGAACTGTAAGTCTACACTTCTTCATCATGTGGATATCCCTGCCTTAAATTATAGTCAATGACGCCTGTCATAACTGAATGCGTCGGCATGCCTGGTCAGCAGGTAGTTCAGAAAACCTTTGCACGCGGAATATACTTCCCTGTATGTACGCTCGAAATCGCGCGTGTAGTAGGGGTCGGCAATGTCCCCGCCTTCGCCGAAACTGCCGAGCATGAATATCTTTTCATTATAGTTGCCGCCTGTAAGCCGCAACACATCGCGCCTGTTGAATGAATCCATAACGCACACATAGTCGGCGTTTTTCACGTCGCTTACAGTAAGCACCTGCGACCGATGCGAAAAGACATAGCCCTTACCCTTAAGAAGCATCTGCACGGGAGGATAGACGCCGTTGCCCTCCTCACAGTAAGATGTGGCATAGGAATTTATGCGCAGGGAGGATATCACGCCCTCTTCCTCCGCTATCTTTTTCAGCACGGCTTCCGCCATGGGCGAGCGGCATATGTTCCCGAGGCACACAAACGCGACGTCAATCATATTACTCTCCGATTTTAGTGCTCTTTATGGAAAAACTTACGGGTACATACTGTTCTATATAGTCCAGCATATCGTCAATGTCATCGAACACGCGGTAAAGATTGAGACAAGCCGAAGTTATGAACTTCCTGTCAAGCGCGGTATTCATGAACACCTGCAATTCGTCATAATAGCCCTGCTCGTTAAGTACGGCTATCGCCTTATGCAGCCTGTTGAGCTGCTTGAGAGTGACTATCTCGAAAAACTCCTCAAGCGTACCCACGCCGCCGGGGACGATGATAAAGGCGTCTGCATCCTCCTCCATAATCGCCTTTCTCTCGCGCATGGTGTTGGTATATGTCGTCCTGTCACATTCCTCGAACAGCAATTCCACCCCGTCTTCCTTGAAAAAAGAGGGGACAACGCCGTGAACATATCCACCGCGACGCTTTACGCCCCTTGCCGCCGCGCCCATAAGGCCGCTGCCTCCGGCGCCGAACACGAGCGAATGACCGCGTTCTGCCATTCTCTCGCCCAATTTTTCAACTTTTGCTATATAACTATCGTCTATATGTGCGCTTGACGCACCGAAAACACAAATTTTCATACCCGTTACCTGTCACTTTTATTCCACATCATTTTACTATAAGCCGTGAATTTTGTCAATGCCCTTGACTGCACATTACAGTCCTTCGCACGCCCTTACGCCCGCTATGTGCAGGCAGCGCAAGCGTGCAAATCTGTAAGAAGAAAGCGGCTTGTTGAATACGTCGTAGCTGTGTGCCGCAAGCAGAGGTTCCCCGCGTGAAAAGCCGACGACTACGGGAGTATGGTAGAATGTGCCGTCTTCCCTGCCGAACTGCACAATGTCCCCCACTTCCAGTCCCGCTATATCTGTTTCCTCTGCATACGGTCCGGCGCCGCCCTTATTCCCCAACAGAAAGTTATACAAAAACTCCACTCCCGTCCACGTCGCCGTCCTGTCCTGCGAATCTATGTAATACCAGCCGTATACGGGGGTAAAATTCATTACCTTTGCGCCTGCATAAATACACTGAGAGGCAAAATTGGTACAATCGCCGCCCAGTTTATTGAAACTGTAATATTCGGAATTGCGCCCGAAAGCCCACTTTTTTGCATAGTTGAATACCGCTGAGCGGTCATAATCTCTTTCAATCATACTACACAGTATATGCCGCCGTACAGATTATAGTTAATTGCAAAAAACGATAAAATATACATAAGAGACGCATTGAACGCATTACGGCGCACTGACTACTTAAAAAAAAGCCATTTTGCATTGATTGCTGCAGGCGACTGATTATACGATAGCCTTTCAGTCGAAACCGATCGCGACAATGCAATTATGCGACCTGATCGGATAACTGTCGTTTTCCATCGAAAAATAAACGCTTGCTTCAGGGCAACAAAATTATTATCTGAACAGACGGCGTTTTACTTGCATTTTTAGCCGCGGAACGTATATAATTACATTGAGCAAGAGCTCTGATACGGGGCAGTTTCAGTTTCGATTGCGCCGCAGAGACGATGTAAGCATACCAAAGGTCCGGCTTTGTAAAAACGGAAAATTAAATTTAAACGCAGAATCCAAGAATTCTACAAAAGTCATGGCTTTCCCCGCTTTCCGCGGCCAGAGCCTGGCTTGCGCAGCTTAACTTATAAGCTGTCCGTCACCTCTCCCCTGCCGCAGGGGTGAAAGCGGCGCTATTTCAAGCGGAACACTTTAGTCGGTCTGACCGTACCGATTAAAGTGAATTAAACGGTTTGCCCCTGATGTGCGCCCGTCAACCGACGCCCTTCAGGGAAAGATTTTAAGGTTGCACTAAGTATGTAGAAAGCACGTTGACACGGCGTAAGACCGGGGTGCAAGTCCCCGCTGCTCCACCAA
>CALVXA010000108.1 GCA_944368635.1 uncultured Clostridia bacterium | reverse complement strand
GTGGACGTCCTTGAAAAGGGCGGCAGGGGCATAAACCTGACGTACGAGGTAAGGGAAGGCATACTTAAGCACAACTTCCGTACCGAGGAGGAAAAGCCCTCCACTCTGGAGGGGATGTGCGTGCATATTGCCGACAGGGTCGCATACATAAATCATGACCTCAACGACGCAATAAGGGCAGGCGTACTCCGCCCGGAGGACGTGCCGCGCGAAATAGTTTCCGTCCTCGGCTCCACTTCGAGGGAGCGCATAAATACCGCCGTCACCTCCGTATGGCGCAAAAGCAGCGGACAGCCCTTCGTCGCCATGGAAGACGACGTAAAAAAGGCGAGCGACGACCTTCGTTCATTCATGTTTGAAAGGGTTTACCGCACGCAGTACGCTATGGGCGAGGAGGAAAAGGCGGAGCGCATGATAGGCGCAATGTACGACTATTTCATGAAGAATCCTCAAAAACTGCCGTCAATGTACGTGCGGCTTCTGGACAGATTCCCGCGGGAGCAGGTCATCTGCGACTACATATCGTCAATGACGGACAGGTACGCGGTGTATGTGTTCAACAGGATATTCGTCCCCCGCGGCTGGATGTTCGCGGACGAGGTGAACTGATTGTGCGGGGCGAACGGCTAACTTTACATCAGCGCGGCTTCCTGCCATATCAGGATATTCAACAGGAATATACAAATTTAAAGAGACAATAAATATAATCATCGCATCGCGTATTATCATAGACATAAAAAAGTGCGAATTCTCGCGCGGGGTGCGTTAAGGCGGACAATGAGCGGCGTCGATCAGGATTTTTTGAGAAATTTAAAGGAAAAAGTCAATATTGTTGAAGTCGCCGAAAGCTACTTTTCGCTGGAAAAGCGGGGCGGCAGCTACTGGGCGTGCTGTCCCTTTCACCACGAAAAGACGCCGTCCTTTGCCATTAACGAGGCGGGGCAATACTATCATTGCTTCGGCTGCGGCGAATCTGGCGACGTCATAAAGTTTGTCTGCGAGATGGAGTCGGCGGACTTCATCGACGGCGTAAAGATGCTTGCCGAGAGGGCGCACATACCCATGCCCGCATACGAAAACGACAACGGAAAGACTGCGGAGCTGAAGAGGAAAAAGGATGCCGTCCTGAAAATTCTCAACGAGACGGCGCACTTCTATCTGCGCAACCTCAATTCAGGGAATGCGGACGCGCATATAGAGTACATTTTGCGGCGTAAAATTCCCTCGACTGTCGTGCGGGCGTTCGGGCTTGGCGCAAGCCTGAACTATGACGACCTGCCCCGCTACCTTATTTCAGCAGGTTTTTCTGCGCAGGATATCGTGGACAGCGGCGTAGTGAACGAGGTAAACGGAAAATTGACGGACGCACAGGGCGGCCGACTCATCTTCCCCATTATCAACTCCTACGGAGAGGTGATAGCCTTTGGCGGTAGGCTGCTCAAAAAGACAAATTTTGCCAAGTATGTAAACACGCGCGACACCATAGTGTTCACCAAGCGCAAAAACCTTTACAACATTAACCTTCTTAAAAAGCTCAAAAGGGAGCAGACTATTAAGGAAGTCATAATGGTAGAGGGTTACATGGATACAATATCGCTCTATCAGGCGGGTTTCAGAAATGTCGTTGCCAGCATGGGCACGTCCCTGACGCAGGACCAGGCAAGGCTGATTAAGCGTTACACGGACACCGTGCTGATAAGTTACGACGGAGACGCGGCGGGTCAGAAAGCCAACATCCGCGGGCTGGATATTCTCAAGGACGAAGGACTGAACGTAAGGGTCGTGCCCCTACCCGAGGGGTTGGACCCCGACGACGTGATAAAACAACTCGGCAATCAGGCTTACGGCAACTGTCTGGAAGGCGCACTGCCCTTAATCGACTACAAGCTCGATGTGCTGGGCAAAGGGTATGACCTGACAAAGACGGAGGACAAGCGCAGGTACGTTTCGGAAGCGCTTAAGATAATTTCCACGGCGGACAGCAACGCCGAAAAGGAAGAACTTTTGAAAAAACTCCGCACGAAAAGCGGCATTTCCTACGAATCGTTAAAGCGCGACCTGGAACAAAACCCTGCGGAAGCAAGGGCAAAAGCGCCCGAACAGCCAAAAAAGCGCGAAGACAATGCCGACGCGATAGTGCTTGCGTCACGCTTCGTAATTTCGGGGTTCCTGTTCGGCGCTGACTATGCAAGGGATGTAGACATTTCCTCTGTGGAGTTTGCCGACCCCGTGCATGAGATAATCGCAAAATACATACGCTCCAAGCAGTTAATGGAAGAGCCCGTACAGCTGAGCGAGCTGTTTGAATTTTTTGACGAGAACACGCGCGAGTACGAGGAGTTGTCGCACATTCTGGACTACTCGGAAGGCGGCGGCTTTTCCGCAGAGGTGTCGGAAAAGTATTTTAACGACTGCCTTTTAAAGCTTAAAATCAATGCTGTGGACAGGCAGATCAGGGAGTGTACGCAAGCAATGGACGCCTGCGACGACCTCGCACAGAGGGCGAACCTGGGCGCGAAGATAGTGGAACTTACAAGACAAAAGCAAAAAATAAGAAACGGAGTTAAATTATGAATTTAACAGAACAGAAACTCAACGAAATTCTCAAGCAGATAATCGACAGCTATTCGCCCAAGGGCGCAATAACTACAAACGCCCTCTGCGACATCATGGAGAAGTACGAAACCACGCCCAATCAGATGGACTACGTGTACAAGTCCATTGCGGAGGCGGGCATTCAGATAATAGACGAGGCGGAGCGCGACAGGGAACTCTATGAACAGGCGCTGTCCGACATAGGTCTGGACGACCCCGTAAAGATGTACCTCAAGGATATAGGCAAGGTTCCCCTTCTCTCCGCGGAGGACGAAATCGACCTCGCCCGCAGAATGCAGGAAGGCGACGAGGAGGCGAAAAAGGAGCTGTCCGAAGCCAACTTAAGGCTGGTTGTGTCCATTGCAAAGCGCTATGTCGGCAGGGGAATGTTGTTCCTCGACCTCATTCAGGAAGGAAACCTCGGTCTTATGAAGGCAGTCGAAAAGTTTGACTATCAGAAGGGTTTCAAATTCTCCACATATGCCACATGGTGGATAAGACAGGCGATAACAAGGGCGATTGCCGACCAGGCGCGCACCATTCGTATTCCCGTTCACATGGTGGAGACGATAAATAAGCTCACGCGAGTGTCGAGGATACTGCTTCAGACGCTCGGCAGAGAGCCTAC
>CALVXA010000107.1 GCA_944368635.1 uncultured Clostridia bacterium | reverse complement strand
ATTGTATTCGCAAATTAAAAAAACCTTACGCCGCAACGGCGCAAGGTAAGAATGCAGTGAATGCCTTTGAACCTTTCACCTCGGCAAGATTTTCAAGCGTTACGCCCTTGCTGTCTGCGGTTGAATAAGTTTTTATTTGATTTACTCCGTAAGTATATATTATCTCCCCGCCCTTGTCAACTGTTTTTACGGCGGAAAGAAAAAAATTGTGAATTCAGACTTGAATATTTTTTATGGGCGCGCCCTTAATCTGCGTTTTGGTCTACTTCCCCTCCGCCAAGGGTTATAGTAACCCCGCGGGCGTACTTTTCGTTAAATGCGAAAGTCGTGCCCTTGTATTTGAACTGCGGCAGAGTATCCAGCTGGACGTTGTGCAGGCTTTTGAATATGCTTGCGTCCACGTCGGGGTTGCGGCTGCGGAAGGACTTTATAAGCTGCTTTACGTCCTGCCTGCCGGACTGTCCCTGTACGCCCTGCGGCAACTTTGCCGTAAGGCGGCAGGCACAGGCGATGAAATTGAGCCCGTTATATTCCTTCCAGTGAATTATGTCGTCCTCGTCCACGCAATACAGCGGGCGTATCAGCTCCATACCCGTAAAGTTCGCACTCTTAATCTTGGGCATCATGCCCTGAATCTGCCCTCCGAACAGCATGCCCATGAGGGTGGTCTCTATGACGTCCGACCTGTGATGACCGAGCGCGATTTTGTTACAGCCCAGCTCTTTAGCGCGCGCATAGAGAAAGCCCCTGCGCATACGCGCGCACAGATAGCAGGGATGTTCGCCGCCTATTTCGTCGTTTACGTCGAATATGTCAGACGCAAATATCCTTGCCGGTATGCCTAATTTTTGAAGGTTCTGTTCAATAATAGCGGCATTTTCAGCGTTCTAGCCGGGGTTCATCACGATATATTCCGCCTCGAAGGGAATTTCGGAATGTCGCTTTAATTCCTGAACGCACTTGGCAAGCAGCATGGAGTCCTTTCCGCCGGATATGCACACGGCTATTCTGTCGCCTTCCTCTATCAGTCTGTATTGCTTTACCGCCTGGAGGAACTTTGTCCATATTCCCTTTCGGAACTTGGTTATTATGCTGCGTTCTATCAGCGCGCACTCGTCGAGTTGTTTTGCCATAGCGGAAAAAATCAGCCCTCTTCGTGGATATGCTCTTCCTCTTCTGCGGCATCGGGGAACTGCGCGTGGTCGTATTCTATGCCGTTCTTGTCATAGTAATCCTTTATCGCGGCGCGGATAGCCTCCTCCGCAAGCACGGAGCAGTGCATCTTGTGCGCGGGAAGACCGTCGAGCGCCTCCGCTACTGCCTTATTTGTAAGCGTGAGCGCTTCGGAAAGGGGCTTGCCCTTTATCATCTCGGCCGCCATGGAGGAGGACGCGATTGCGCTTCCGCATCCGAACGTGTTGAACTTTACGTCCGCTATTATTCCGTCCCTGACCTTGATGTATATCTTCATTATGTCGCCGCACTTGGCGTTGCCGACTTCGCCTATGCCGTCCGCATCGTCAAGCTTGCCGACGTTGCGGGGGTTCTGAAAATGATCCATTACTTTCTCGCTGTAAAGTGCCATAAATTTAACCTTCCTGAAATTATATATTCTGATTTATTCAATATTTTGCCGCATAACGCGCGCCGCAGAAGTCCGAAAGACATACCCGCAGGCGCAGACGTTCAAAGCCGGCATTGATTATTCCGCAGCTCAGATGAGGTGCTTGCGCGTGCCGTTCTCCAGCTCCTCCCATACAGGGGAAATGGAGCGGAGATATTCGACAACCTTGGGAACTTCCCTTATGATGTAGTCAATTTCCTCTTCGGTGTTGTATTCCGACAGGCTGAGGCGGAGAGAACCGTGCGCGACTTCGTGAGGAAGTCCGAGCGCGAGCAGTACGTGCGAGGGGTCGAGCGAACCGGACGTGCACGCAGAACCCGAAGATGCGCATATGCCCTTCGCGTCCAGCAGAAGAAGCAGGCTTTCGCCCTCTATGCCCTCGAAACACATATTGACGTTGCCGGGAAGCCTTACAGTTCTGTGACCGTTGAGCTTGCTGTGAGGTATGCTCTCCAGCCCGGCAATCAGCTTGTCGCGGAGGTAACTTTCCCGTTTCATGTTTTCCTGCAGGTGCGAAACAGCCACCCTGAGCGCCGCCGCCATGCCGCATATGCCTGCAATGTTTTCCGTACCCGCGCGGCGGTTGCGTTCCTGCGCGCCGCCCTCGATTAAGCTCTTTAAGGGCACACCCTTTCTGCAATACAAAAGCCCCACGCCCTTGGGCCCGTGAAATTTATGCGCGGAGACTGAGAGCATGTCTATATTGTCCTTTACGACGTCCACGGGAATGTGCCCCACAGCCTGAACGGCATCGCAATGGAATAAAACTCCGTGCGCCCTGCACACCGCGCCTATTTCGCGCACGGGCTCTATGGTGCCGACCTCGTTATTGGCATACATAATGGTGACGAGCGCGGTGTCTTCGCGAAGCGCCGCCTCCACCTCCGCCGCGGAGATGAGCCCGTCCGAATGGACGTCGAGGTAAGTCACCTCGAACCCTTCCTTTTCCAGCTTTTTGAGCGTGTAAAGCACGGCGTGATGTTCGAACGCTGTGCTGATTATGTGCTTTTTGCCCTTTGCCAGCCCGACGTACGCCGCCGAGCGTATTGCCTGATTGTCCGCCTCGCTGCCGCCCGAAGTGAAGTAAATTTCGCCCGGCTGTGCGCCCAGAAGCCCTGCAATTTCCGCACGTGCGTTTTCAAGCGCTTCCTTGGCGCGCTGACCCACAGTGTGCAGCGACGAGGGATTGCCGTAGTTTTCCATAAAGCAGGGCGTCATTGCCGCCACTGCCTCCTCATTCATTGCCGTGGTCGCGGCATTGTCCACATAGATAGTTCTTGCCATCTTAAAACTCCCGTTCTATCGTACAGTCTGCGGCCGCGCGATGCGCTCCGACCGCTCCGTTGAATTCCTACTTTTTAAGTATGATTTAATTATAAAAAGTAATTCCTATTTTGTCAATAGGAATTAAGCCCTCTTTAGCAATTTGTGTATATCCGCTTTAAAAATGCGCTATTTGAGCAAATCTTTCAGCGTCTTTGACGTGAGAAAGTTCATTATCACTTCGTCCAGCTCCTTCCAGAGGGGCAAAGTCAGACAGTTGCAGGCGTTTTCGCACGTCATCTCGCCGCTTATGCAGGAGACGGGCGCAAGCGAACCCTCCGCCGCC
>CALVXA010000106.1 GCA_944368635.1 uncultured Clostridia bacterium | reverse complement strand
CAAGCGGAAGAGCGGCTGCGGCAGAGAACAGACAAATTGCAAAATTTACGCCTATTATCCTGAGCGAAGCGCGCGCGCAGTCCGTATTTTCAGGCATATCGGCGGCAAGCGCAGGCATGACCCACTGTGCAAGCGACAGCGACAGCATTGCCTGACACAGCGCCTGCGCCCATATTTCCGCAGACAGAAAGTCGGAAACTTCAAGCGCGAACGCTCCGCCCGCAGCCCCGAAGATGGCAAGCGGAAGCACGGCAACCGCATAGCAGGCGAGCGACACCTTTCCTGAAATAGAGAGCGCGCGCCCGCCCCCGCGGATGAGCAGCCAGACTGCCGCCCAAGGTACAACAGCGAAAATCACCGAAACGGCAAAAAGGCGCACGTCGCCCGCGGCCATACACGCCGCGGCTTTGCCCAGCCCCTGCATTACGCCGCCGTAATACACACCCGTATATGCCGCGTTGAGCGTAGCGGCAACGGCTATAACAGGCAAGATTTTTACATGGCTTCTGCCCGTCTGAAGCTCGCGGGTGAGAAGGGGATGGCAAAAGAGCAGAAGACATGCGGCATATACACCGACGAACGCACCACCATAGCGCGCCACAAGTACGGGGAAGCGCACCGCGTTGCCCAGTCCTGCAGCCGCCCCTATCGCGGAAAACACGTCCGATTTGCCCTTTTTTGCGTCAGTCATAGTCAGTTATACTATGCCGTATAAGGCAAAAATATCACCGCCGCAAAAAAATTGCCCCTTATATATGCCCCGTTTTGGCATAAAAACGGCGGAGTCTTTTGACCAGACACCGCCTGATTGCATTAAAGTCCGCGCTTGTCAGAGGAGAAATAGAACAGCGCAACCGTGCCGGGACCCGTGTGCGAACCTATTACAGTGCCGATATCGTCTATTTCAACCTTGCCGTTCATATAGCGGAAGCTGCCTTCCACAAGCGCCGCAAGAGCCTTTGCATCGTCGTACGACATGGAAGTGGATATGAACACCTTGTCGGAATAGCTCAGTCCCTTGTCCGCCTGGTTGCACATTGCCGTATACAGTTCCTTGATTGCCTTTTTCTTGCCCATGGCCTTCTTGCGGACAATGAGCTTGCCTTCGGAATTGACATCCATCACAGGGCACACGCCGAGCAATGTGCCGACGGCCGCAGCCGCACCCGAAATTCTTCCGCCGCGCCTGAAGTGCTTGAGATTTGTGGAGAAAAACCAGTGGCGCAGACGAAGTTTATTCTCCTCCAGCCATGTCCTGAGGCTGTCTATGTCCATGCCTCCGTTTTTGAGTTCGACCGCCTTGTCAACGAGCAGTCCGTATCCTGAAGACGCCGCAAGCGAGTCCACGAGATAGAGCTTGCGCTGAGGGTACTTTGCCGCAAGCTCCTTCTGAGCCGCCAGCGCGGAAGCGTATCCGCCGGAAAGGCCGGAGGAAAACTCAATGTGAAGCACGTCTTCGCCCGCCTTGAGATGGGGTTCGATTACGGCTATCAGCTCTTCGGGCGTAACCTGGGACGTGGTGGGCATTGCTCCGGCGTCGATTGCACCGTAGAAACCTGCAGGCGTAACCGCCTGATAGAGGTCATCTACATGGTCGACTCCGTCGATTATATAGTGATATGTGGCGAAATCCACGCCGAGTGAAGCAAGATGTTCCTTGGTAAGGTCGCAGGTAGAACAACAGGTTATTGCATAATTGGCCATATCTATAATATCTCCTTATACATTAAATGTTTTTCATGTATAAATAATAGTACAGCAAAACGTCAAAATCAAGCTCTGCCTTTCTACGCCTTAAAAATCGGCTCTACTGTTAAATTCACTCACTCTACCGTCGGTAGAGTCCGCGAAAGTCGTGCATATTTTACAATTAACATTCCCCGCCAAGGCGCGTGAAAATTTTTAACAGCCGCACAACCGCACTCTTACACTCTGCTATGCGGACGATTTTAAGCACAATATGTCCTTTACGCCGCCTTTTCAACCACAGAGCGCGCACTTTTCCTCCCTCGCGGACTTCGCCGGATTTCGCACACGCGCCGACATTTTTTTAACAACTTAACAAAAAGAGGCGCACACAACATATTGACCGTGTGTGAAAAACTTTCATACAAGATATTGTGTGTTTACCCTTGACAGGGCTGAATTTATGGCATATAATGAATAAGCTTTCGCCCGAAAGGCACAAGCCCGACGGTATAAGAAAAAACTATCGTCAACACACAATATATTGTGCAAAGCATATTGACTGAATACCATATCTGTGATATACTTGTATTGTTCCGCAAAAGTGAAGCGGGGCGGAAGTTACGGAGAGAAACACACCCAAGGGGGCTACAAATAATATGAAAGTAATAAAGAGAGACGGCACCACGGTAGACTTTGACAGAAGCAAGATTTACAACGCAATCTGCAAGGCAAATCAGGTAGTCGATTTCGAAGACAGGGCGACGGACGAGCAGATTACGGCGATAGTCGACGACATTTCCAACCGTCACAGAACCAGACTGCTTGTCGAAGACATTCAGGACATGGTGGAGGAAAAGCTGATGGAACTGCAGAAGTTCCAGCTGATGAAGGCTTACATCCTTTACCGCTATGAGCGCGCGCTCGTCAGAAAGGCGAACACCACCGACGAGAGCATACTTTCGCTTATAAGAAACGCCAACAAGGACGTCATGGAGGAGAACTCCAACAAGAACGCCCGCACGGCGTCCACGCAGCGCGACCTTATCGCAGGCGAGGTATCCAAGGATCTGACAAGGCGTATTCTGCTGCCCGAATACCTCTCCAAGGCACATGACGAGGGCGCGATTCACTTCCACGATGCGGACTACTTCCTTCAGCCCATATTCAACTGCTGTCTGGTAAACATAAAGGACATGCTGGATAACGGCACCGTCATGAACGGCAAGATGATAGAAAGTCCCAAGTCCTTCCAGGTTGCCTGCACCATAGTTACGCAGATAATTGCCTCCGTCGCATCTTCGCAGTACGGCGGACAGTCCGTGAACGTGGCGCACCTGGGCAAGTACTTAAGGCGCACGCGCGAAAAGTACATGAAGGAGTGCGACAACGAATTCGGCGACACCATGAGCCTTGAAGACAAGAAGCGCATCGTCGACATGAGGGTCAAGGACGAACTGAAGGCAGGCGTCCAGACCATTCAGTACCAGATAAACACGCTGATGACCACCAACGGTCAGTCGCCCTTCGTAACGCTGTTCATGTACCTCGACGAAAATGACGAGTACATCGAAGAGAACGCGCTCATAATAGAGGAAATACTCAAACAGCGCTACCAGGGCATCAAGAACGAGGTGGGCGTTTACGTCACCCCCGCATTCCCCAAGCTCATATATGTGCTTGACGAGAACAACTGCCTGAAGGGCGGCAAGTACGACTACCTTACAAGGCTTGCCGTAAAGTGCTCCTCCAAGCGCCTTTACCCCGACTACATCTCCGCAAAGAAGATGCGCGAAAACTACGAAGGCAACGTATTCTCTCCCATGGGCTGCCGCTCCTTCCTCTCTCCCTGGAAGGACGAAAACGGCAACTACAAGTTCGAAGGCAGG
>CALVXA010000105.1 GCA_944368635.1 uncultured Clostridia bacterium | reverse complement strand
ACTGCATTGACAATATAAACATATTCGGTTATGTCTCAATAATCGGCGTTATTACATTCGCTTTAAGCCTTACAGGTGTTGTAATAGGAACGAAGATTGGCAAACTTTTCAGGAATAAAGCATGTATCGCAGAAATTGCAGGCGGTCTGGTGCTTGTGTGTATCGGATTGAAAATACTGATCGAAGGGCTTATCGGTTAAGCACTCTGTCAATTTCTTTCAATATATTTTTGTTGCCGCGCAAGGGAATGTAGTTTTCAAGTGCGGCTTTTAATTTGTCATCTCTCGTCAGATTTTCTATCTCTTTGTGCAGATTTTCAGCAGTAAGTTCATCTTCGTCGAGTATACGGCACAGACCTAACGATCTGAAATATTGTGCGTTTTCAACCTGATCGCCGCGGCTTGCGGAGTTGCACAGCGGGATAAACAGTGTAGGTATTCTCAATGCGATTAGTTCATTTGCGGAGTTGGATCCGCAACGCGAAACGGCGTAGTCGGCCGCCCCATATATGCACGCCATATCGTCCGCAAATTCCAGCTGTACATAACCGCGAATGTTTGAATCAACGGCATTGCCCTTGCCGCACAGATGTATAACGTTGTAGTTCTGCGTGATGTGCGGAAGTGCAGAACGCAGACAGGCATTTATGCTCGCGGAACCGCTTCCTCCGCCGAATACAAGTATGGTCGGACGAAGATCGGGACAAATCTTGCGTTTACAGGAGGCTTTATTTACATTGAAAAGTGAGGAGCGCATCGGCGACCCCGTGCATACTCCGTTGGCAAATTTATCCGCAGTAGACGGGAAAGTAGTAAGGAAGCTTTCACATTTTGATGCAATCAGTCTGTTAGCTAGTCCGGGGGTAAGGTCAGATTCATGCGTGATCACTGGTATATTCAATTTGTGTGCTGCAATTGCTGGAGCGAGACTGACATAGCCGCCTTTACAAAAAAGCAAATCCGGCTTTTCTTCGGACAGAATCTTTCGGCATTGCGAAATGCTGCGGGGCATGGCGCACGGTATTTTAAGGTTACACAGAATTTTACCGCGCACGAGTTTTACGGCTTTGAATTCGATAAACCGTATGCCTGCTTTTTTACAGAGTTCGTTTTCAATCGCGTCGGTTCCGATATAACATAACTCCGCTTTCCCGTTAAGATCTTCGCAGAGCGCCAGGTTGGGAATAACGTGCCCCGCACTGCCTCCGCCGCAAAACATAATTTTTTTCATCGCAATATTATATACGTTATGCTGTCAGTTTATGTAACATTCTCCATTATTTAAGATTATGATTGACAACAACGCCGCAAAAAGTTAAAATGTAGGTATGGGTACACGGGAATTTATAATGATAGGCGCAGGCAGTCTGTTTGCGTTGTTGTTTATTATCTATATTATAAGTTCGTACAGGCGCAGAAATCGCAGGCGCGAAGAAAAGCGAATGCTCGATAAAGCCTACTGCAACGGAGATATCGCCAAGATGGAATACGATATAGCATTCTATGAAGGCGACGAGATTGAAAGCAAGGCGAAAGACGGGTCTGCGCAGCAGATGACGATTGATGATATCCAGGATGCTTCAAAATCATCCGAGGATGAAAATGTCGCTGAAGATGCCATACTTACGAGAGTAGACGATGAAGGAGTGGAGGAGATAACAGGGACGTATAATCCGGACAAGGAAAACTGATTTTGCCGTATTCTTCGGAATACGGCTTTATTTTGCTTTAAACGCCATCACGAGCGGGCGGTTAAGCAATGTCATGCACAGTGTAAAGCTTCCGTTCTCAATCTTGGTTTTTTGTCTGAATCTGAACCCCATTATACCCAGCTCTGCGCATAATTCTCCGCTTTGTTCGTCTACCGTATAGTTGCAAGAGTAGGAGTGCCGCCTGCCGTCTTTCTTTTTGAAACTTACTTCAAGGCTGTTGCTGTCTTCCAGAGTGATGGTAAGGTATTCAAAATCATCCAAAAGGTCCTGCCCGCCCAATGTTGCGCGTATGCACTCATAGGTATTGATATAGGGCAGAGTAAGTTCTTTCAGGGAGGAATCGCTGTCAAAAGTAAATGCACACAGCAAAATGCACGGCGCAATGCAAAGTAAAACAAAAAGTCTTATGACGCTTTTCATATAACACAGTGTGTGTAAAAAAATAAAAAATAAAACCTCCCGATTGACGGGAGGTTATTTTGTTTAAATCAAAGAGGTGTGTCAGGCCTTGCCTATGCAGCCGAAGATCTCCATCTTTTCCTTTACGGTTTCCTTTATAGCAGCGGCGCCGGGAGCAAGCAACTTTCTGTGGTCGAAGCCCTTGCCGACAAGATCCTTTCCTTCCTCGATGTACTTTCTCGTTGCTTCCTGGAAAGCAAGCTGACATTCAGTATTTACGTTAATCTTTGCAACGCCGAGGGATATCGCCTTTTTGATCATGTCTGTGGGAATGCCTGTACCGCCGTGAAGTACGAGAGGCATATCGCCTACCTGTTCCTTAACTGCTGCAAGCGTTTCAAAGGAAAGACCTTCCCAATTTGCAGGATACTTGCCGTGTATATTGCCAATACCTGCTGCAAGCATGGTAACGCCGAGGTCTGCAATTTTTTTGCACTCTGCAGGGTCAGCGCACTCGCCTTTGCCGATGACGCCGTCTTCCTCGCCGCCGATAGCGCCAACTTCAGCTTCCAGGGAGAGTCCGAGCTGTTTGGTAACCGCAACCAGTTCCTTGGTCTTTGCAATATTTTCTTCAATGGGGAGGTGGGAGCCGTCAAACATTATCGAGGAGAAACCCGCCTTGATGCATTTATAGCAGCCGTCGTAAGTGCCGTGGTCAAGGTGAAGGGCTACGGGAACGGTTATGTTCATCTCTTCAATCATTGCCTTAACCATGGAGGCAACAGTCTTGAAGCCTGTCATGTATTTGCCTGCGCCTTCGGATACTCCGAGGATTACGGGTGCGTTCAATTCCTGTGCAGTCTGCAGAATAGACTTTGTCCACTCCAGATTATTTATGTTGAACTGACCTACCGCGTATTTTCCGTCTCTTGCCTTTTCAAGCATTTCTTTTGCCGAAACCAATGCCATAGAAAACCTCCGTAAAAAAACAAAATTTAATAAAAGACATTGTCTTTACGCATAATAGTATAATGCAAACATGCGTAAATTACAAGCATATTGAAGCATAATAAAAATATAACTTATCACATTTTTTATATAGTGGTAGTTAATACGCGGACAGAATATAAAGTCCGGCACGGCATTCGTTGCAAACTTATATTTTTGTATGTATTTACTTTTTGCAATAAATTGTCGTTCAAAAAATTCGTATAATTGTTGACTTGGAAAAAGTCATTTGATATAATAGTTATGCTATAAATTTACATAAATTTTTGGAGGAATTTAATATGGCAAATGTAAGAGTTGCTATCAACGGCTTCGGCCGTATCGGCCGTCTTGCTTTCAGACAGATGTTTGATGCAGAGGGATATGAAATCGTTGCAATCAACGACCTGACAAGCCCCAAGATGCTCGCTCATCTTCTGAAGTATGACTCTGCACAGGGCAGATATAAGTATGCTGATTCCGTTGTTGCAGGCGAAGACAGCATTACCGTAAACGGCAAGTGCATCAAGAT
>CALVXA010000104.1 GCA_944368635.1 uncultured Clostridia bacterium | reverse complement strand
TCTGTCTGTCCGGGGTTCTCGCCTGCGGGCTGTTGCGGCTGCTCCTTTGCGCACGCGGGTATAAGCATGAGTGCGCCTGCCGCCAACAGTATTGCTATAATTTTCTTCATCTTTCACCTCATATTTCGGAAATGCTGTTCGGCAGGACGGGCGAACCGTCCTGCCGACGCAATTTCTTTATGCGACGGATTGCCCGACATCGCCGCAAGTGTGTTTGTTGTTATGTAACTTTGAAGTTACGCCTGCGCGCCAGCCTCGGTAAGAGTTACGGTAAGAGTGATTGTGTCGTACTCGGGAACAGTTTCAACACTCTCGTTCATAGTAACGACAACTGCAATGGTCATTCCGTTGGTGACTGTAGTGATAACTCCACCTTCAAGGTTAGCCTTATCTTTAACTTCAACAGTGAAATCAGCGGGCTGATCAACCACTGCCGAAACAGTTACGTCGCCTTCATGGTTTTCAATCGTTACAAGATACTCAACCGTTACGGAATCGCCGGGATAAAGCTCAGTTGCAGGGTTTTCAGCCGAACCGAGGGTAACGGTATCTACCTTCTGACCGATGGTGATCTGATTTGTCTGGGACAGGGTCTTGTTCTGGTAGTACGCAAATATGCCGGCACCGCCGATTATTGCAAGACCAAGTACGGTTACGATAGAAGTCAACAGAATCTTCTTGAGTTTCATTTAAATTCCTCCGAATATCATAAAAATTTTTTTGTCTGCCGCATTTCGGGCAATTTGCGGCGTGTGACCTTTGATTTATGCGCGCCGCCAGCTTATGCGGCGCGCATGACTTTTGTGTATCCTTTATCGCGTATTTTATTGTATCACTTAACCGCGGCAAAGTCAACAACATGTTTATAATTTATCATAAACCGAGCTTAAATTTCAATTTTCACAACGCTTTACTGTTCGGTTGAATCAAGTGTTGCGCCTATCTCCAGCGAGGATACGTTTATTCTGGGAGATTCATTCCAGAAGTTAACCTGCCCTGCCGTAGACTGCTTGAACCTGATTTCAATTTTATTCTGTCCGTTAAGCAGGGGAACGTCTTCAAGCAAAAGCTGTTCGAAATTGGTGTACAGTTCCACAAACCCTGAAGAAGGCTCGCTTGCGGAGAGCTTTATGCCGTCCGAAATTGCATACTGAACGTCGTTTACATAGATGTCGATTATTGTGTTAAGCTGAAGCTCCATCATCTTGTACATTGTCACGTTTTCCTGCGTTTCGGCTTCTGGTGCCTCCACAAGGTAGCCGTTTGCCGCCGTGAACACTATGTCGGTTGCCCCTTCGCCTGACCAGTTAAAATTGTATGTTACAACGCTGTTCGACTGCAAATCGCCTATATATGCGGGCGAGGCGTCCGTCTTGACGCTTCCGCCGCCCGTTATCACCGCGCTGTAGACGTCCACAGTGTTGCCGACCGTGACGGGTACTGAAAAGCCTATGCCTTCCAGCGTTTTATGAGTGGCTTTTATGACATAGTTGCCGCCAAGCTGCGTTACGCCTGCCGTATTGCCCTCTACGGTTATGTCAAAATCTGTATTGGGGAAGTAGCGCACACAGCCGTTTTCGTAGATTCCCCTCAACATATATTCATCCTCGAATATGCCGAAAACATCGTCGCCGTCAAGCGATATGCCCGAATTGAGCGCAAGCTGCTCCAGCCCCATATATTCGAGCGCCTGTATCTTGCCGTCCTGACCCTCGCCTCCGACGGGGAGTACGCGCAGATAGTCAAAGTTCATGGAGGGAGATTCTCCCCAGATATTCTGCATTTCGTCCGTAGTTACAAGCTCCACCTTTACGGTGTTGAGCCCGTTGTTGAACGCCAGATTGTCGAACGTAAGCGTATAATACCTGCTGAACAGCGTTGCCCACTGACTTTCGGGAATATCTTCCGAACGGGGAAGCTGTATGTCGTTGGTGATATGCACTTCGGTGTCGTTAACATACAGTTTCAGAATTTTGTTCACCTGTACGGCTTCCGTCCACACGACGCCGTTGTTGTCGTTGAGATTGTCGGGTGACGTACCCTGCAGATAGCCGTTAGACGCGCGCAACTGAAGGTCGCAGTCGATATTTCCGTTGACATAGAAGGAGAACGTGACAGAAGCTTCGCCCTGTTCGGGCTTGAAATTGCCGGCAGCCGATATTCCGTTTTCGCTTATTGCCGAACCGCCCGTAATGGAGGCTTCTTCAGCCTGGATGTAGGTCTGCGGCATCAAAGCAATGTCGCTGTACACCGAGGTGTCGGCATTGTACGATACTCTGCACGTATACCTTGTGTTTATCGCCGCCTTGCCGTCCTCTGCAAGCGCAGGGGTGAAAGACAGAGAGTATTCCTCCTCCGTCAGGCTTTTCTTGCTTCCGTTGTCCAGCACGCCCACAACCTTTGCGGTCATGGCGTTGAGGTCGGTATATGCGCCGAATTCGTCGTCCATGGAGACGTTCAGCATCGTTATGCGGGGCGGAACGGGCAATGAACTGACATAGCTTACATATGACAGTGTGGGCACAAGCGCCATTACAACGACTACAACTGCAGAAAAGGCAATGAGGATAATCTTGTCAATCTTCTTGAGAGCTTTCATCACTTTGCCTCCTCATCTGTAGTCTGTACGGAAGTATTTTCTCCCTCTGACGGCTGGGTTGTCTGCGCATTGCCGCTATCTCCCTCTGCCGAAGTTACATCTTCAGAGGTCTTTTTACCCTTGAATAGCTTTTTGCACTTTGCAACTGCCGCGTTGAAACCGCTTTTGCACTTTGACGCTACAGTACCTAACCCGCTTTTACACTTTCCTGCTATTCCGCAAACGAAGCATTTCTTCTTCCCGTCAGGCGTGCCGCTTTCTGCCGCAGCTTCGCCTTCGGGCGAAACTGCGCTTTCAAAGCCGCCTTCGTCGCCGCCTGCGGAAACATCTTCTACGGGCAAAACTGCGCTTTCGGAGCCGACTCCGTCGCCGCCTGCGGGGGCATCACCTTCGGGCGTTGCCCCGCGGAGGTTATATCCCGCACGGATGAGAATGTATACGCCAATCGCCGCGCCAGCAAATATGAGAATATTCAGGCAGACAAGCGCGGGTATCCACCATATCCATGAAGGAGTCGTACCCGTGAGAGCTGTGGCTTCATCCGTGTTGACGGGATTCTGGTTCTGGTAGAATGTATTGCAATACATATACAGGTAGCTCTTGAAGCCTTCATCTGCACGTGCCTGGAACCTTTCCGAAGTGGTGTTATATGCCCATGCATTATCGGGCATCGCCCTCATGAAACGACTGCCGCCCGCGCGCAGAGCCTGGTCCATGTTCATATAATCGGGATTGTCCGAGTAGTCGGTTATTACCGCGCCCTTGAAACCCCATTCGTTGCGCAGCACGCCCGTAATCAGCGTTTCGCTGCCGCCCGTCCAGACTGCGCCTATGCGGTTATAGGAACTCATTATGCCCGTGCAGGCGCCGCTCTTTACCGCTATTTCAAAGGGACGCAGGTAGATTTCGCGCAGAGCCTGTTCGCTGACCCAAGTATAGAGCGCTTCACGGTTGGATTCCTGTTCATACAGCGCAAGGTGCTTGAGATAGCCGTAGACGCCCGCGTTCTTTGCGCCGTTCATTGCATATGCCGCCATGATACCCGAAAGATAGGGGTCTTCGCTGTAGTATTCGTAATTTCTTCCGCCGAAAGGCGTTCTGTGTATGTTCGCGCCGGGACCGAACCAGCCCTTGACGCCCTTTGCAAGGCCTTCGGTGGCGAGCG
>CALVXA010000103.1 GCA_944368635.1 uncultured Clostridia bacterium | reverse complement strand
TCCGCCGCGACGTCCAATCGCCACCCGTCTGCGTTATATTTAGCATAAACCCATTTTTCGCCCACCTCCATTATTCTTTCCACCAGTTCGTCGCTGTCCTCGTAGTTGAGCTTTGGCAAAGTCTTAAATCCCCACCAGCCTTCATACTCGCTGTTGGCGACGTCGGGTTGTCTGAATTTGAAATAACTGCGGAAATCGCTGTCGACGGACTGGAACGCGCCGAGCTTATAGCCGGGTTTGTTGAGGTATATTCCCTCCCTGTCCATCCATTTATGGAAGGAACCGCAGTGGTTGAACACGCCGTCCACCACCACCTTTATGCCCCTCTCGTGCATCTTTTCGACAAGGTGCGCGAAGTACTTGTTCGACTCCTCCAGGTTGGTCTTGTCAGTCACCCTGCGGATATATCTGCGGGCATAGCCGTTATGCTTTTCCCAGTCCTTCATGCAGTGCTTCTCGTCATTTTTTATGACTGCCAAGTGGGGGTCGATATAGTCGTAGTCCTGCGTGTCGTACTTGTGGTTGGAGGGGGAAACGAACAAAGGGTTGAAATACACCGCCTCCACGCCCAGTTCGGAAAGGTAGTCAAGCTTGGATTCCACGCCCTGAAGGTCCCCGCCATAGAAATTGTTCACGTCCAGGAGGCTTGGAAGGGAATACCAGTCCTTTACCTTATGCGAATGTCCGCCCGTGTAGTAATATTCCATGTCCTCCACGTCGTTCGCGGGGTTGCCGTTGCAGAACCTGTCGCAGAATATCTGGTAGAACACCCTTCCCTTCGCCCAGTCGGGGACGTGAAAGCCAGGAGTGAAACCGAAGCTGTACTCCGCCTGATGGTTTATTACCGCACCGAGGCGGTTATAATACAGCACGTCGTCGCTGTCGACAACCTTGAAATAGTAATGCACGGCGCGCTGGCCGCAGGTAAAAGTATAGGTATAGTAATCGTAAAAATCTTCTTCCGAACCTGCCTCCTTTGTCATCAGTCTGCTCTTACCGCCTATTATGACGTACGCCCTGAGCACGTCATTCCTTAAAGTGCGGAACCTGAGCGTAACCTTGTCGCCCGCGTCGGGTTCATAAGGTGTCTTGAACAATGAGGTTTCGTCTGTGAATAGCGCCTGTCTGTTTATCATGAAAACCGTCTCGTAAAATTGAATTGCGGACAAAATAGCCGCCCGTTTATATGTACGCCGGACCGCACGACGATGACACGGTCAAGGCTGTAATTTACCTTGAAATTGTAACATGAAAGGAGCATACATGTCAATAGTTTACAAAATTTAATGAAACACGTATTTGCCTGCGTTGACTTATATGCGGGCGTATGATAATATTGAATCAGCCGTACCTGAAAGCGCAGACCGCGCGTACGGCACAGGTCAACAAGGGCAGAGTTTATGAAAAAACTTAAAGAAACGGACAAAAGAGAGCTTCTTTCGCGCGTGATTACCTTCCTTGTCATGAACATAGGCACGCTGTGCCTTGCGGCAGGGGTTTATTTTTTCAAGTCGCCGAACAATTTTGCGACGGGCGGCGTGAGCGGTATTTCCATACTGCTTGCCAACTATGTGCCGCTCAAACAGTCCGACCTGATGATGATTATCAACGCCGCGCTGCTCGTGGTGGGGTTCATATTTCTCGGCAAGGGATGTACGATAAAGACCATCTACTGCTCGCTGGTGTATTCGGCAGAAAATATGCTGTTCGAGAGATTGATACCCATGGATGGTCCCATGACGGGACAGCCTTTCATGGAGCTTGTCTACGCCATGCTGCTTACGGGCGTGGGAAGCGCGATTATATTCAACTGCCGCGCCTCCTCCGGGGGAACGGACATTGTCGCGCTCATACTTAAAAAATTCACAAAAATACATACGGGCAGGGCGTTGCTCGTTTCAGACCTGGCGATAGCCTGCTGTGCCTTTCTTGTAAGCGTAGAGGCAGGGCTCTATTCCATTCTCGGTCTGTTCGCCAAGGCATTCATCATTGACGGCGTAATAGAGAGCATAGGAAAGAGCAAATGCCTTACCATTATAACTACCATGCCCGACGAAATAGGCAGCTATATAATTGACGTAATGAAGCGCGATTATACCAGATACGACGCAACGGGCGGATACACGAAAAACGACAAGACGGTGCTTGTGTGCGTATGCAAAAGGGGCGAAGCGCTTAATATAAAGAGCATGGTCAAAAAGACCGACCCCGCCTCCTTCGTAATCATCACGGACGCCACGGAAATCGTCGGCAAGGGCTTCAGGGAAGCCATGTGACGGGCAGCTGCAGACAACAGCCTTACACAACCAATTTTATTACAATACATTTACAAGGCGTTGCGGGCGTCCGCACCGCCGTCAAGGGCGAGATTATGCAGGATATGTATTCGCGCACGCAGATGCTGTTAGGCGCTGAAGCGGTGGAAAAACTTAAGGCCTGCCGCGTTGCCATTTTCGGGCTGGGCGGCGTGGGCGGCTTTGCTGCGGAAGCGCTGGCAAGGGCGGGCGTGGGAAGCTTTTTGCTTGTGGACAACGACCGCATCGCCCCTTCCAACCTGAACAGGCAGATAATCGCGCTGCACAGCACGTTAGGCAGACTTAAGACAGACGTGATGAGGGAGCGTATTTCAGACATCAACCCCCTTGCCGAAGTGCAGACGAGGGCGGAATTTTACCTGCCTGAAAGGGCGGCGGAATACGACTTTTCTTCCTTTTCCTGCGTGATAGACGCCGTGGACACGGTGACGGCAAAGATAGACATTGTTTTGCGTGCGCAGAGCGCGAAAGTTCCCGTAATAAGCTGCATGGGCGCGGGCAACAAGCTTGACCCTACGGCTTTCCGCGTTGCGGACATCTACTCCACCAGCGTATGTCCGCTTGCACGCGTCATGCGAACGGAACTGAAAAAACGGGGAGTAAAGTCGCTTAAAGTCGTGTATTCGACCGAACCCCCTTTGACCCCGCAAGGTTCCGCAAGCGACGGCAAGAGAAGACAGACGCCGGGAAGCGTCAGCTTTGTTCCCTCCGTAGCGGGACTTATTGCCGCAGGCGAGGCGATAAAGCAAATGACGTCGAAATAATTTTTACAACGAAAAGCACACTTTAAAGGCTGTCAGGCAAAAATTTGCCCGTACTGCACAAGACAAACGCATAAGGTCGGGGCCGCCGCGACACATAGTCGCGGCGGCCCCTTTCCATTCAAAAAATTCAATCAATCATATCGGCAAAAAGTTACAAAGCAGTTGCCGTTACACGGCGAGCCCTCCGCTTTACGCGAACAGCACTATAAGGCTTACCGCGGCAATTACCGCGGCAACCGCGCCGAGCGACAGCGCAATTACCGCCGTAACCCCTCCGCGCGCATAGTTTTTCCTCTTTCTGACGGCTATTGCGGAAAACAATATGCCAACGACGGCAATTCCGCCGCCGAAAAATGCACACAGAAGTGCAACCGCCATTACGGCGACAGAGCCAAGCGCCGAGCCAAATACCCCTAAAGAAGCGGCAAGAGCATTGCCGCCCTCCGCGACAGAGTCCGCTGCGGAGACGAGGTTATCCGCCGCCACGGCAAAACATACGGCAAACACGGCGACTGCCAGCGCAATTACCGCAAATACCGTGCCTGCCACTGCAAAGCCGTTGACTCTTTTCTTTTCAGACATCTCTTCCATAGTTCCACCCGCGTATTGATTTTAACATACGCGCGGCGCATTGTCAATATACCCGCCCCCGCGGCGCAGGTCTTCCCTGTGCGCCTGAAGCGTGTAAAGTCTGTAATATCTTCCCCTCTTTGCAATCAGTTCCGAGTGCGTGCCCTGTTCGGCTATCTCCCCGCGGGAAAGCACGATTATCTTGTCGGCGTTGCGTATTGTGGACAAC
>CALVXA010000102.1 GCA_944368635.1 uncultured Clostridia bacterium | reverse complement strand
GGCTTACCACGCCGCCCGAAACCACTGAAATAATTTCGTTATAGTCAAGCATGAAGCCGTGCGTCACGGCCCGTCCGAATACTATTGTAACCAGAAATGCAAGACAGCTTGCAATGAACACCGCCGTCTTGACCCTGAACGCCTCCACATTTATATACAGCTGCGTGAGAATTATGCAGTACAGCGCGGCGATATATGTATTGCCCGTAAGCGTACATACAACGAGAAGAAGGGCAAAATCCAGGCAGTAGACTATAATTCTGTTTATGTACTTTCTTATGCAGAACAACTCCACAAGAAAAAGCACGTCCAGCGCGACGGAACTTGTGATAAGCAGACTTATCTGCCACACTGCGGGACTTGACGCAGTATATTGCACGCCGATTATAATTTCCAGCACGACGAGCAGTATTCCCGCCGCAGTGCCTCCCCAAAGCGCAAGTCGTGAAGGACTGCCGAAAATATGGCTGAATATGCTGTTATTATCCGTCATAGTCAACGTTCTCCTCCGGGTTTGCCTATCACCCTGTCCTCGACGAAATAACTGAAAATACCGTCTTCGCCCGCAATGCAGTAGTCATACAGCCGCACGCCGCCGAGGTTGCAGATATCCTCCAGCTCCCTTGCGGCAAAATCGTCCTCGCGCGAAGGCGCCGCCCTGCCGACAACAACATGCGCCGCAAAGACGCCGTATGGTCTGTATGCCGTTATGGCACGCACGACCTTTCTGGAAGGAAAGGGTGAAATGCCGTCGGCTACGCGTGCAATTCTCTTCACCCTCCCGTCGGCGTCAAGCATATGCAGTTCCAGCCCGCACGCAACGCCTGCCCTGGCGGTCAGAAAGGCGCGGAACTGCGCCGTACTCTTTATGCAGGCAAACGAAGTACAGGATGAACCGCCGCAAAGGCACTTGCCCAGCACCATGAGGTAGCGCGCAATGTTCACTCCGACGCCGCGCACGCTTACAAGCTGTGCCTCATCGGCTTGCAAAACGCCTTCCAGGCTACCGAACCTGTCTACCAGCGAATGCGCAACGCCGTTCACGTCCCTGCGCGGGCAGGCGGCGAAAAGCAATGCTTCCAGATATTCGTGTTCATACAATTTGTCGCCTGCAACCACCTTGGAAAGCAGTCTGCCGCGGTGCCCTTCGTGCATATACTTCCTTCGCTTTTATAATTTAAAATTTTACCCTGAAAATATTTTACCATAAAAATAAAAAAGTGTATAATGTTTTTAAGTTCATTTTGTTATGCCTGAATGAAATAATGGCGTAAAAAGCCTGTTTTTCGGGCATTTTAGGAGATTTTATGAGAGAATATTTTGACGACATTGTCAAAAACATTTCCCAGATAATCAGGTTCAACTCCGCCGAGGCCCCCGCAAAGGAGTCCATGCCCTTTGGCGAAGGCGCGGCAAAGTGCCTGGAATTTTACCTTTCGCTTGCCTCCTTTCTGGGCTTTAAGACGACAAACTACGACAACTACGTCGGCGAAGTGACCTTTGGCAGCGGCGAAGAATTTGCCGTGCTTGCACACCTCGACGTCGTCCCCGAGGGCAAAGGTTGGACTCATGACCCCTTCGGCGGCGAGGTCGACAGGGAAAACGCGAGAATTTGGGGCAGAGGCGCAATGGACGACAAGGGGCCTGCAATTATCGCGCTTTATGCCTTGAAAGCGCTTAAGGACGAAGGCTTCCGTCCCTCCAGAAAGATCAAACTCATACTCGGCTGCAACGAGGAGTCGGGCTGGGCTTGCATAGACCACTACAACAAGGTGGCGCATATGCCCGAAGAGGGCATTTCGCCCGATGCCGATTTCCCCGTGATATACGCCGAAAAGGGCATACTTCACGCAAGACTTCACTTCCCCGTCTGCGGCAATTTCCGCAACCTGAAGGGCGGCGACAGAGTTAATATGGTCTGCGATTACTGCGAAGCGCAAGCGCCTTTCGACGCCGCACGCGCAGAAAAGTACGGAATTTCGCTTGAGGACGGAAAACTTGTCTCCCGCGGGAAGAGCGCGCACGGTTCCTCCCCCGACAAGGGCATAAACGCAATACAGCCCATGCTGTCATATCTCGGACTGGAGGATATGCGCAGACTGCTCTTCGACGAAAAGCTGGGACTTGACAGACTGCAGGACGAAACGGGTAAACTTACCCTTTCGCCCGACGTAATCGAACAAAGCGGCGATGACATTGCGGTAACCTGCGATATCCGCTTCCCCGCCACACTGAAAAAGGAACAGATTACAGACATAATCGACGCCTGCGGAATACGTTATGAAATAGTCCACCTTCAGGACCCGCTGTTCAACGACAGAAACAGCAAGCTCATTACCACTCTGCTCGGCGTATATAACGAGGTGTGCGGCACTGACCTGCAGCCCATCGCTATAGGCGGCGGTACATACGCAAGGGCGCTTAAGTACGGCGCGGCGTTCGGCCCCGAAGAGGCGGGCGAAGAGAGTACGATTCACCAGGCAAACGAATACATCACATTCGAAAAAATTGAAAAGTGCTTTAAAATCTACAAGCTCGCCATTGAGCGCCTTACGAAATAAACAAAACACCAGGATAAAAATTCAAGCCGCCGACATCTGAGTCGGCGGCTTTTTGTATTATCTCCGACATATATGTAGCTTCATATCTTCGGCAATTCCTAAAAGATATTATCCGCGGCATATATGATGGCATATTGTAATTGACGCGAACATATACCCCGTTTAGCGGTGCAATTCACATTGACCCGCACATATGTCGCGTTTAACGGTGCAGTTCACATTAACCTCCACATATGTCGCGTTTAATGGTGCAGTTCAGGCATTAACCCACACATATGCCGTATTCAATGGCCAACCACAAAAATTTCCCTTATTTTTTTCGAACGCAGACACACTTAAATAACAGCGTTGCCCCGCACATATGCCCTGTTTAACGGGTAATTGCACAGACAGATTTTCAGACACAACGTGCCATATGCAAAAACTGCGCCCCGCATTGCGGAGCGCAGAAGTCAGCGTGTATTTAAGATAAGCACAGCGATTACATCAGATGTTTTCTTATGGCCTTAATCGCCGTATTTGCAATGAGGTTGGACCCTTCGAACGTGGGATGAACGCCGTCAAGCGAATAGACTGTGTACGACTCGCTCTCGCACAGTCCGTTGAACATCTCGTCATAGGCCACAAACTCGTCGCATTTCTCAAGGCAGACGCGGTGAATAATGTCAAGTTCCCTGTTGAAAAGCGCCCTCATGCGCTTTTTGTCGGGCGCAGGAAGGAGGAACGGCTCCAGATAAATAATGAGTATTCCTGCCTGTTTAATGCGCGTAAGCAACTCCACAAGGTCCTTTTCGAATTTACCGAGGTCAAGTTCCTTGCCGTATTTGAATTTATGATAGGTGTCGTTGATACCCGCCATTATGACCACGGCGTCGGGTTTCAGGTCTATGACGTCAGACTGAACCCTTGCGAGCATATCGGCCATCTCGTCGCCTGAAAGCCCCTTATTTATAAGCTCGATGTCTCTGTCGGGATATATGGGGCGGAGCTTATCCGCAAGTGCCTTGACATAGCCGCTGCCAAGCGAATGAATATCCGTCCTGTCCCTTTCGCAGTCGGTAATTGAATCACCAAAAAAAACTATTTTCATATACTCCCTCTCAGTGCGCCAAAGACGCAGAATAACCTTCTGATTACTTAATTATTTTAGCATAAATTAAAGCCATAATCAAGTATACGCAGAAATTTGTCTTCATTATTTTTAAAAGAGTTCCATAATGCTTTGACAAATAAATATTTTTATGCTATATTATTTTAGCATTGCAAACATAGCTTAAGCAGATGTACCCAAGTGGCTCAAGGGGCTCCCCTGCTAAGGGAGTAGTGCGGGAAACTGCAGCATGAGTTCAAATCT
>CALVXA010000101.1 GCA_944368635.1 uncultured Clostridia bacterium | reverse complement strand
CTCTCCGCTCTGGTAAGCAACCGTTTTGCTCCCGAACTTGTAATCGGTTCGTATAGCGGTCTGGGCGCCGTAAACGACTTTGTTGCGGAGCAGCTCTCGCGGTATAAAAACGAAAACGGCAAGGACAAATACGTCGCCGAAATAACCATGGGAAGCGATGATGCGGGCTTTGCTACGGTAATAGTAAATGTCTCCCTCAATGTGCCTGCTACCGTTACAATCTACTCGCCCGTTGCAATGACATATGGCGGCAAGCAGATACCTGCAAACGAGTATGTGACGGCGGACGTCCAGAAGACGGGCGACGAGATAGAGCTGATTCCGGGCGTTGCCGACGGATATACCTTCCTCGGCTGGGCAGTGGAAGAGGACGGCAAGCTCGTGTTTGCCGGCAGGACGTGCGGTTATTCGGGAGACGGCATGGTGCTGTATGCGGTATGGGGCGCAAGTAAGGTACAGAGTGCGTTCACTGTCGGCGCGACAGCCGCAGGAAGCGGAGCGCTTCCTGCAGTAACCGGAGCAGTCGTCGACGGCAACTGGTACGATTCTCAGTGGAACAGGGTGACGGAGCTTTCAAAGCAATCTCTTCTCGTCTACACCAGGTCGCAGTTTACATTTACGTTCAACATAAAGGGCAATATCATCACAAAGATTAAGGACAGCGAGGTTGGCTATTCCTCCTGGTCGTCCAACTATTCCAGGTCAATTTCCGTTGCCGAAGGGCAGAGGCTGGAAATCGTACATTCGGGCGACAAGACGCTTGATATATATATCGACGGCAGTCACATCACCACCTTGTCGGTATCGACGTTCAAGTTCGAACTGACAGAATCGCTGACCTACGATGTGACGGAAAACATAGGTATTGAACTCAAGTACTGATGCGGCGCATAGTTTTACCGTTCGGCAAATATAATAAATCAAGGTAAGTTTAAAGGCGAAAAGTATAATCTTTCCGCCTTTAACATTTTTATCACAATATTTTAATTTTAACTTCACTATATTTAATTGCATTAACATTGATTTTTCTGGTTGATTTTGCTATAATTGTAGCGAAATAGAGGCAAAAGCATTTTATCGCGGCTTGCAACGCCGTGCACGTAAATGCGTTTTTTAAGCCTCCGCATAATTTGCGGATTAAACACAAGGCAGGTTCTGGAAATATGAAGGGGATAAAAGCGGCTGTATTTTCCGTTCTGGCGGCAAGCTGCATGGCTGTCGCCGTGTTCACAGGTTGCGGCGAAAAGAGTATCGTGTCCATAAGCAAGGCATATACCGAAGGTTTGGACGACGTCTACCGCATAACTTACAGCGACGGTTCCACCAGCGACTTCACCGTTTCAAACGGCAACGCTTCATCGCCGATAACGATAAACGACATCTACGAGGAGTACAAGAAGCAGTACGGCGACATCACTTTTGACGAGTTTGTGGCAAAATATCTGGACGGTGCCGAGGATAACACGCAAGTCGTGCAGGACTGCCTGCGCTCCAGCGTAAGCGTATACGCCGAATTCACAAAGACGACCACGCAGAACGGGTTGTTCGGTCCCACTCAGGTCGTTTCGCCCATGCTTCAGATTGGTTCGGGCATAATATACAGAATGGAGTCCGACTGGACATATATCGTAACCAATTACCACGTCATCTACGGCGACGGCACGGACCAGAGTTTTTCTGACACCATGCATATATATCTCTACGGAAGCGAGTCCAAGCCCGGGACTTCGGGCAATTCATACGTGTATGACGACTACGCGATAGATTGTTCGTACATCGGCGGCTCCATAGACTACGACGTGGCAGTGCTCAAAGCAAGCACGTCGGACATCAAGTCGATAAACAGCAATGTGAGCGAAGTGACCGTTGCGGACGGATATTGCGTCGGACAGACTGCCATTGCAATAGGCAATATGGGCGGCTACGGCATAAGCGCTACGCAGGGCATAGTAAGCGTCGACAACGAATACGTAATTCTCTCGCTGGACGGAACTGAAAGGGAGTACCGTTCGATGAGAATTGATACGGCCATATATGAGGGCAATTCCGGCGGCGGACTGTTCAACATCAACGGCAGGCTTATAGGTCTTACCAACTCGGGCGCAGCCGAGGAACAGAACGTAAATTACGCCATCCCCGTGCAGATAGTTACAGGCGTTGCCGACAATATTATCGATGGCTCGGCATCGGGTTACAGCACGGTAAGGAAGGTTACGCTCGGCGTAACTGTGCAGAGTCTTAACATTCAGAACCGCTACGACGCTGTTACCAATACTTCAAGCATAACTGAAGACGTACAGGTAACGGCTGTTACGGGCGCCATTGCCAGGTCGCTCGGCATACAGCAGGGAGATTTCATCAAGGAAATAATTGTCGGCGAAAGAACATATAAAATTACCCGCAGCTTCCAGATTTCCGATGCGCTTCTGACCGTCCGCGCGGGCGATAAGCTCTCCGTCAAGGTGAAAAGGGGAGGAAGCGAAACGGTTGTGGGCGAATACACCGTTCAGTCTGCCGACCTGAAATAATTTATTTGCAGTTTTAAGTGCAGGCAAAGCCTTGCAACCTGACTGAAGTAAAAATATATTACCGAAGTAAAAATTCATGTATATGCCCTCCCCCGCGGCTTTTACCGCGGGGGAGGGCTTTGTGTACGGAAGGACTTATGACGGATAAAGTCAATTAAACTTCTGACGGATATCGGAATTCTGAAGTTTACGCAACTAAACTGCATTTACCTGTCCTGCCAATTTTTCTTTGTCTGCCGCCGCTTAATAATCGGGGACACGAACGCATAAAATATGTTATGAAATTCATTTTGCAATTATTGAACGAAGCGGGCGCGCAGACGGACAGGGCAATTACGCTTGTTCCCCGTTTCGGCGGATATTTCAGGGCGGTAAAGGGCGTGGAGGAGTATACCCCGCAAAAAATAACTCTCAATACGGCTGACGGGAAGCTGTATCTGGGCGGCGAGGACATGCGCATAGACAAGTATTCGGAACAGGACCTGTTCATACGCGGCGATATAAAGGAGGCGCGGTTTGAGTGACCTGGTTGAAATACGCGTAGTATGCACTGTGGAGCGGGCGCTCAAAAAGCTGCATGACGGCGGCATACCCGTCTACCGCCTGCGCGAGCAGGGCGCAAAGTTGAGCTTCTGCGTAAGAGAGGAATATGTAGAAAAAGTTTTTGCAATTTTCGCGCATAGGTGTTATAATATCGGTATAGGGAGATTCAGCGCAAAAAAACGCCTTGTAAATGCGCTTATTGCCCGCATAGGACTGGTAATTGGCGCACTGCTTTTCATCGCGGTTGCGCTTATGGCAAATGCGCTTGTGCTCAGGATAGAGGTTACGGGTAACGGCGCATATCTCGCGCCGGACGTCATCGCTGCCGCGCGGGAGTGCGGCTTTGCCGAATGGACCACCGCCAGGAATGCAGACGCGCCTGCGCTCAGCGCGCGCGTGCTGTCTATGAACGGCGTGACCTTCTGCTCCGTAAAGCGCAAGGGTTCGTGCGTGGTAATAGAGGTGGTGTGCGGCGACGAAGGTGGGAAGGGCGCGGACTATCGCGACTTGATTTCGCCCGAAGGCGGAACTGTTGTAAGCCTTGTAGCCGTGTGCGGAACGCCTCTCGTCGAAGAGGGACAGGAAGTTGCCGCGGGCGACAGACTGATAGGCGCTTACAGCCTTTCGGAAGACGGGACGCAAAGACCGTGTCTTGCCGCAGGGTTTGTCAGAATACTCGTCACGCGCAGTCAGTCGGTGTTTTTTACCCAAGAAAATGAAGATAACGCCGCCATTGCGCTGGGCATAACGTCGCTTTACTGCGAAAAGGCGGAAAGCAAGTCATATACCGTCTCCCCATGCGAGGGCGGCTATGTCTACGACGTGACCTTTACATACATATACAGCGCGTCGATAAATATGGAATAACAGTACAGAGGTAGTGTATTTGCTTACGGAAAGAAGAGTGTCAGCCGACAATATAGAGCAACTTGCAATGGTGCTGTACACTTTTGATGAAAATCTGAACGTTATCTACAGGAAGCGT
>CALVXA010000100.1 GCA_944368635.1 uncultured Clostridia bacterium | reverse complement strand
ACTTTGCCAAAGCTCAACTACGAGGACAGCGACGAACTGGTGGAAAGAATAATGGAGGTGGGCGAAAAATGGGTTTCTGCCCCCTATAACGCCGACGGGTGGCGATTGGACGTCGCGGCGGATCTCGGACACAGCGCGGCGTATAACCACAAGTTCTGGAAGAAGTTCAGACGGCGCGTAAGGGGGGCAAACCCGGGCGCGTTCATCTTTGCCGAACATTACGGCAACCCTGAAGACTGGTTTGACGGCGGCGAGTGGGACTCCGTAATGAATTACGATGCGTTTATGGAGCCCGTGACGTGGTTCCTCACGGGAATGGAAAAACATTCGCACGCCTTTGACGGCGGCAAACTTTACGACGGCAGGGAATTTTTCGAGAGTATGTTCAAGAACATGGCGCGTTTCCCCCGTCCCGCGCTGGACAGCGCAATAAATCAGCTTTCAAACCACGACCATTCGCGCTTTCTTACAAGGACCAACCGCATGGTGGGTACTCTCAGGTCCATGGGCGGCGAGGCGGCTTCCGCAGGTACGGATACGCGCATACTCTTTCTCGGCGTGCTCATTCAGATGACATGGCCTGGAAGTCCCGCAATATACTACGGCGACGAGGTGGGTCAGGTAGGTTGGACGGACCCCGACAGCAGAAGGACTTTCCCCTGGGGAATGGAGGAATGGGAAGTCTACGATATGCACAAGTCTGCAATCGCCCTGCGCAAACAGCTCAGGTGCCTGCGCATGGGTTCGGTCGTCCCCCTCGATTCGGGCAACGGCTACATCGTCTATGGCAGGTTTAACGCCGACGACTGTGCTATAATTGCCATAAACGCGGGCGACAAGGAAGTGAAACTCGGTATTCCCGTCTGGATAGTGACGGGCAAGCGGCACGATACTTTAAAGCTCATGTATTCGGTGGGCGTTCCGTACGGCAGATACGAACAGAACGCGCAGGTTTCCTTCGGCAGACTCTTCCTCACTCTCGCGCCCAAGAGCGGTTGCGTCTACGGCAAGAGTTTCGCGAAAGGCTGAAATTAAAATCTCAAAGTTTAAATATAACGGGGGAATGTTATGGAAAACAGGTTTTTCGGCGATTTGGACAGATATCTCTTTCATCACGGCACGCATTACGAGCTGTATGAAAAGATGGGCGCGCACATCCGCGAGATAAACGGCGTGCGCGGCACGCACTTCGTACTCTGGGCGCCCAGCGCGCGGGCTGTCTGCGTCGTTTCGGACGGCAACGGCTGGACTCCCTGGCGGGACATCATGGAAAAGGTCGACGACAGCATATGGGAACTGTTCGTTCCGGGTATGTGCGAGGGCGTAAAGTACAAATTCCTCGTCGTGCGTGCGGACGGCAGCGAGGTATATAAGATAGACCCTTACGAGTACGGCAGCGAAAAGCGTCCCGCAAATGCCTCGGTTGTCACAAACCTCTCCGCTTACGAGTGGGGCGACGGCGAATATATGCAGGCGAAGAAGGGCGAAAACTATCTCGAAAAGCCCATGTCGGTGTACGAAGTGCACCTCGGCAGCTGGAAAAAGGACCTCAGCAAATGGTGGGACGAGGATCAGTTTCTCGACTATCGCCGCCTTGCCCACGAACTGTGCGAATACGTGCAGTACATGGGTTACACCCATATAGAGGTCATGGGCATATGCGAATATCCCTTCGACCCCTCGTGGGGCTATCAGGTTACGGGCTACTTCTGTCCGACGGCAAGGTACGGTTCCCCTCAGGACTTCATGTACTTCGTCGACTATATGCACCAACACGGCATAGGGGTAATTCTTGACTGGGTACCTGCCCACTTCCCCAAGGATGACTTCGGCCTTGCCAACTTCGACGGTACGCCGCTCTATGAATATGCCGACCCGCTCAGGGCGGAATATCCCGAATGGGGCACCAAGGCGTTCGACCTGGGCAAGAAGGAAGTTTCCAACTTCCTCATCGCATCGGCGTTCTTCTGGGTAAATAAGTACCATATAGACGCTCTCCGCGCAGATGCGGTTGCGGCAATGCTGTATTGTTCTTTCGGCAGAAAGGAGTGGCGTCCAAACAAGGACGGCGGCGACTGGAATCTGGAAAGTTTTGAATTTTTCCGCCACCTCAACAGCGTGCTCAGAAGCCGTACGGACGCATATATAATCGCCGAAGATTCCTCCATACTCGCGGGCGTAACAAAGCCTGCCAAGGACGGCGGTCTGGGCTTCGGGCTCAAGTGGGATATGGGCTGGATGAACGAAACGCTCAGATATATCAAAAAGGACCCCGTCTACCGCAAGTATCACCACTACCTGATGACGCACACCTTCGAATACATCTTCGACGAGCACTATATACTCGTGCTGTCCCACGACGAAGTGGTGTACGGCAAGGGAAGCATGTACACAAAGATGCCCGGCAACGTCATGGACAAGCTTGGCGGACTCAAATGTTTCTACACCATGATGATGGGTCATCCGGGCAAAAAGTTGCTTTTCATGGGTCAGGACTTCGCGCAGATAAACGAATGGTATTACAAGGTCGGGTTGGACTGGTATCTTGCCGACGACCCCGGCCACAGGGACGTAATGGAATGTTACAGGGCGCTTTTGCACCTGTATAAGGAAAGACCCGTGCTGTACAACGACACGAGCTACAAGTCCTTCGAGTGGATAGAGAGCGGCGACGTTCAGCGCTCCATATTCGCCTTCATCCGCCGCAATCCCTGGAACTACAACGACGGACTCATCTTCGTCTGCAACATGACCCCCACGGAATATTCCTCTTACGGCGTGGGCGCGCCCGTAGACGGAACATACAAGCGCATATTCTCTTCCTATCCCGGAAATGACTATCTCGAAGTCAATGCCGAAAGCGCGCTGTGCAACGGCAGACCGTATAAGCTGACGTTCGACCTTCGTCCCTTCGAAGCGGTGATATTCGAAATTCCCTATCACGAGACCACTCCCGAGGAGGAAAAGCAGAAGAAGGCGGCAATGACAAGGGCAAAGAGGGCGCATAAGGCTGCAAAGAACGATATGACGCACGTTCCCGACGTGCCCGTTCCCGAAGGGTTGGACGGCAAAGCTACTGCAAAAAAGGCTTCATCCTCACGCAGGAAGACGGCAAAGGAAAAGGGAGCAGAGACGGCTGAAAAACCCGCAAGGACGCGCAGAAAGACGGCAAAAACAACTGATAAGCCTGCCGAATAAACTTTGAAAGGTACAGGCAGAAAACGGCATTCGCTGCGCCGCGCAAATGTTTGCGCGGCGCAGTTTCGTCGTCATAATTCTGTGAGTAATGTTGCCCGCGCGAAAATTTAAAGCACGGGGAATTTCAATTAAAAAAACTAACAGTTATAATTATAATATTTCACACCATCAATCCCGGGGCACAAAGTGGGCAAATTGTATTGACCGCACGCATAGTCTGTGCTATAATTCCTATAATAAAGATAGGAAATATATTGAACGATGACGGTAAGGCAGTTACAGGACAAGATTTTACAGCTCAAGCAGGAGACGGACACCTGCATTCTCGCACACAGCTATATGTCGCAGGATATATGCGACATCGCCGACTTTACGGGCGACAGCTATGCCCTTTCGGTAAAGGCAAAAAGCGCGCCGAACAGCAACGTCATAATGTGCGGCGTGCGCTTCATGGCGGATACGGTCAAGATGCTTTCCCCCCGAAAGCGTGTGTTTCTCGCCAATCCTTCTGCGGGCTGTCCCATGGCGGAGCAGATGGACAAGGAGCTTATAGAGCAGGTAAAGGCATCCCTGCCGGACTATGCGGTGGTGGCGTACGTCAATACCACGACCTCGCTCAAGACGATAGCCGACGTGTGCGTAACCTCGTCCTCTGCCGTGAAGATATGTAAGGCAATACCCCAGAAGAACATACTGTTCATACCCGACATAAATCTGGGCACATACGTAAAGGAACGCGTTCCCGAAAAGAACTTCAAGCTGCTTTCCGGCGGTTGCCCCACCCATGCGAGAATGTCGGAAAGCGATGTTCTCCGCGCAAAGAAGGCACATCCCGACGCGCTCCTTCTCGTTCATCCCGAATGCCGTCCGGAGGTGGTAAAGTATGCCGACTACGTGGGGTCCACGTCGGGAATCATGGACTTTGCCAGGAAGTCTGACAACAGGGAATTCATAATCGGCACTGAAAACGCAATTGTCGAACATCTCCAGTTTGACTGCCCCGACAAGAAGTTCTATCCCCTTTCCAAGGACCTCGTGTGCCACAACATGAAGGTGACCACGCTTGCAGACGTATATAATTGTCTTAAAGGCGAGGGCGGAGAGGAAATCGTCATGGACGAGGAGACAAGGCTTGCTGCGGTAAAGTGCATAGAAAAGATGATAGAGTACGGCGGTTGAGGACAGTCATATGATGATAACCACAAAGGGCAGAAACGCCCTTAAAGTAATGCTTGACCTCGCCCAGCACGACGACGGTTCGCCCGTATCGCTGGCGGACATCGCCGAAAGGGTCAGGGAGTCGCAGAAATATCTCGAATCTACCGTGTCGCAGCTGTCGCAGAAAGGGCTCATATCCTCCACGCGCGGCAAAAGCGGCGGATATCGCCTGTGCCGACCCGTAGAGGACTACACGGTTGCGGAAATCATAACGGCGGCGGAGGGTTCGCTTGCGCCCGTCTCCTGCATAAGCGGCGAG
>CALVXA010000099.1 GCA_944368635.1 uncultured Clostridia bacterium | reverse complement strand
GCTTGCCCCCTGTTTCAGTACAGCCGTCTGAACGCAGGGGCAGGCTTCAGCCAAGCCGTCGTCTGCATGGGCGGCGACGGCAAAAATTCCGCCTATTCCCGTAAAAGCTGCAACTGCGGCGGCTATGCCCGTGATAATTGCTTTTTTCATAGTTCCTCCTTGCCCCGCCTTATTGCCGCGTGCGGCGGGGTAGGCGGAAGCACTTAAAATTAATTTCGGAGGGGAATGAAAGCGGACGGCTGACAGCGTTTGACGGCATCAGAACAGAACTTCTATTTAATGCGAGCTTTCTGACTTCAATCCCGTAACGTGGTTTTTGCGTCTTTTGTACCTTCGCCGCGCTGACGGCATAGCCTTCCTTTTTTTGCCTCGTTTTTGTGGCGGGCAATGGCGCTACTGCCTGTTCGCGTTAATCCACTCCGTAATTATGTCGAATATATATGAACGGTATGTCACGTCTGCGCTTGTCGCGGTAAAGCAGAGAGGGGGATATATTACGCACCACCAGTTATCGCCCGTGCCGCTGCCAAGCTCCACAATAAGCGCGTCGTATACGCCCTCTTCAAGCGTAACGTCGTCATACACCCTTGTGGGAAAATTTTCTTCCCTTATTTCCGCGCGTGCGCCGTAGGTGTAACCCCGTTCCGCCAGCGCACTCTCGCATACATCGACAATCTGTGGTAAAAGCGAGTTCATAACTTCAATCGCCTTCTGTTTTGTCACACATTGCGCAACATAGGGGGTTATGAACTTCACCACCTCGTCCTTGACTTCGTACTTGACCTGTTGGTCCTCGGCAGAGTTGGAATTTGCCCTTACGTGTATGCGCAGATAGTCGTTGTCCGCGCCCGTTGCGGCGGGGTACGCCACAAAACACACCGTTGCAATTATTATGACTAACGCAAAAAAAGTTATGCAGAATTTTTTCATATATTCTTGTTCTCCGTCTGAATGTTGTCCTCCTGTTTATTGCCCACAGTGAAAGTATTTATACGGGGCACAACTAAAACTTTTATTACTGAAATTGCGGGACAAAGCGGGACGACCGCAGGCGAGAAGCAATTTGCAAAAAAGGGGAGCAAGACAGAAAGCGGGAAAGGAAGAAGAGGAAAAAGCAAAAGCAACGGCGACTGTCGGCGAAAAAACACAATTCGGTTACTCCGTTGTCGTGGACTGTGGTGGGGCAGAATTATATGAATGAGTAGACAACGACTGTCGGTATTAAGACCGAACGAGGTTCGCTGTTGCTGTGAACTGCGGGTAGGGGGGTGGTCAACTTGAGAGTAAGTCCGAAAAAGTCGGTAACTGTCGGCGTAAAATACGATTTGGTTACTCCGTTGTCGTGGACTTTGGGGGCAGTAGAGTTATATGAATGAGCAGAAAACGGCTGTCGGTATAAAGTCCGAACAAAGTACACTGTTGCTGCGAAATGCGGGTGGGGGTGGTCAACTTGAGAGTAAGTCGGTAAAATGGCGGTGACTGTCGGTGTATAGATATCCACCGTGCCAAGCCGACTTTATAAACCGCGATGAAAAAACAAATTTGTAAAACACAGGAAATTATAAACAGAGGTATTTTCAGTCCGTCAGTTGAACATACTCAATACAAAAGGCAAGTTTTTTGCAGATAGTTACCATAAATAGTTACTGGCGCATACTGTCAGCACAATAAAAGGGGAGAGGACGTTTTTGTCCTCTCCGCAAAGTTAATTCAGTTAAAAAAATATATGCGCTTTAAATTGTTTAACGTGAAACATTTTTACAAGCGATAATTTAAATATGTGGTTTCAAGCCATAACTTTACATTAAGCTGGATTGCCGACAGGGTTCAGTATATCAAAAAAAGCGTATGGCAATCGCGTTTAAGATGCGCGTTGAAGTTATAGGAACAGGCGGTGCGCAGTATAAAAATTTTGCCTTTAAAGCGGTTAAATTCAATAGTTTACCTTTTGTATGACGCCGCCGCCAAGACATCTGCGCTCGTCATAGAAAACGGCATACTGCCCCTCGGTTACTGCGCGCTGTTTTTGTGCAAATTCTACCAGCGCCCTGTCGCCAAGCATCTTCACACGCACCCGCTGTTCGGGCTGGCGGTAGCGGAACTTTGCCGTACATTCAAATTGGCTGTCTGGTTCAAATGCAATGAAGTTAAGTCCATCGACCTCGCAGGAAAGGGAGTACAGCGGACTTTCGTCGCCGTGCGATACATACAGCACGTTGTTTTTCAGGTCCTTTTTTACCACAAACCAACGCCCTTCTTCGCCCTGAACGCCGCCAAGGTTGAGCCCCCTGCGCTGACCTATCGTATAGTGCATAAGGCCTATATGCTCCCCGACGTCTCGCCCGTCAAGTGTAAGTATGCGCCCGGGCTTTGCGGGAAGATAGGAGGAGAGGAACTTGCGGAAGTTGCGCTCGCCTATGAAGCATATGCCCGTGGAATCTTTTTTCTCGGCTGTGGCAAGCCCGTTTTCCTCTGCAATGCGCCTCACCTCCGATTTTTTCAAATCGGCAAGCGGGAAAAGCACGTCTGCAAGTTGCGGCTGTGTGACCTGGTTCAGAAAATACGTCTGGTCCTTGGAGGCGTCCGCCGCCTTGAGGAGCAGGTGTCTGCCGTCGGAGGTATGCTCTATGCCGCAATAGTGACCGGTGGCTACATAGTCTGCGCCCATCGACAGCGCATAGTCCCTGAACGGGCCGAATTTAATCTCGCGGTTGCACAGCACGTCGGGGTTTGGCGTTCTGCCCGCGGCGTATTCGTCCAGAAAGTGCCTGAACACGCGCTCCGAGTACTGCTTTGCGAAGTTGACGCTGTAATATGGAATGTCCAGAAGGGCGCACACCCTGCGCACGTCGGCATAGTCCTCTTCCGCCGTGCAGGCGCCGTCTTCGCCCTGTTCTTCCCAATTGAGCATAAACAGCCCTATTACGTTGTATCCCTGTTGTTTGAGCAGAAGCGCCGCGACAGAACTGTCCACGCCGCCGCTCATGCCGACCACTACTGTCTTTTTCATGCGAACATTATAACATACCCGCAGTTTTTTTACAACTGCATTTGCCGTTATCTGTTTGCCAATGCGCGCGTCAGGTGGTATAATAGCGGTATGCAGTTACCTTGTGACAGTTTTATTTTGCTTTCATACGTAAACACACAGCTCCGCGATAACTATTCGTCGCTGGAAGATTTTTGCGCCGCTGCCGATGCCGACTGTGAAGAGGTGTCGCGCAGGCTGGGCGAAATAGGCTATAAGTACAGCGCGGAGGAAAACGCCTTCGTGCGCGCGTAAGCGGGAGGATTTATGGAGAGTACAGAGAGCAGATTTTTGAGATATCTTCAGGTAGACACGCCGAGCGACGAAAACAACCCGTCCGTGACGCCGTCCACGCCCTGCCAGCACGCGCTGGCGCGTATGCTGTGCGAGGAGCTGTGCGCGCTTGGGCTCAATGCCGAAGTGACGGAGAATGCCTACGTCTATTCGGCAATAGAGGCGAACTGCGAGGGGGCGACGGCAATAGGCTTCATAGCGCATATAGACGTCGTGGGCGAACCCAAGGGTTACGGCGTAAAGCCGCAGGTAATAAGAAATTATGGCGGCGGCGACATCGTCCTGCCATGCGGAAGGATAAAGGCGAGCGATTTCCCCGAACTTTCGGACTATGTCGGCAAGGACATAGTCACCTCTGACGGCAGTACAATTCTCGGCGCGGACGACAAGGCGGGCGTGGCGGAGATAATGTCGCTGGCGCAGTACCTTGTAAATCACCCCGAAATCAGGCACGGCAGGGTGGGCATTGCCTTCACCCCGGACGAGGAGATAGGCCACGGCGCCGCATTATTCGACCTGAATAAGTTCGGCTGTAAGTACGCCTATACCGTCGATGGTGAGGAAATGGGCGAAATATCATACGAGACGTTCAACGGCGCAAGCTTTAAAATTACGGTAAACGGCGTGAACATTCACCCGGGACAGGCAAAGGGAAGAATGATAAATGCCGTCACGGTTTCAAACGAGATTATCAGTGCGTTTCCCGCAGACGAGCGACCCGAAACGACTGAAGGACGCGAGGGGTATTACTTTATAATGTCCGTGGAAGGCGGAGTGGAAAAATGCACGCTTCACGGCATCATCCGCGACCATGATTCGGACAAGTTTGATAGGCGCAAGCAGTATGTGCGCAGGGTAGTTGAAGATATGCGTGCAAAGTACGGCGACAGAATCAGCGTGGAAATTGCCGATCAGTACCGCAACTGCGCGGAAGTAATCGCCCCGCACATTCATCTTGTGGAAAACGTGCGCACAGCCATGCGCGAACTTGGAATTCAGCCCATAACCCAGCCCGTGAGGGGAGGGACGGACGGCTCCCAGCTGTCATATATGGGTCTGCCTTGTCCGAACATCTGTACGGGCGGCAGAAATGCCCACGGTCTGAATGAATTTATTGCCATTCAGGACATGGAAAAGGTGGTGCAGATACTTTTAAAGGTTGTCTGCGCCTATGCAAAATAAAAAGGTATCTCTTTCAGGTTGCATTTTGTGGCAACTTGACATATAATATATGCATATTCCCGTGCGTGTGCCCGCGCTGTGCAGGCGCACGGGGCGCATACTTATTTAAAGGCAATAAAGACAAATTCATAATGCACTCGTAGCGCAACTGGATAGAGCGTCGCCCTCCGACGGCGAAGGCTGTGGGTTCGACTCCCGTCGGGTGCACCAAAAGCAGGCTGACCCTTGTGAGGGTCAGCCTGCTTTTAAGTGTAAGGAAGGAGTAGAATAGCGTAGCGGCGCAAAAGAGGTAGGGGTG
>CALVXA010000098.1 GCA_944368635.1 uncultured Clostridia bacterium | reverse complement strand
CGCGGAAGCGACAGCAACGCCGCGCTTTACTATGCGATGAGGCTTATAGAAGGCGGTTGCGACCCCATGCTCGTCGCGCGCAGGCTGGTGGTACATTCATCCGAAGACGTTGGCATGGCAGACCCGCGTGCCCTTCAGGTTGCGACGGCTGCAATGTACGCGCTTGAAAAGATAGGATATCCCGAAGGACTTATTCCCCTTTCAAACGCCATTGTCTACGTCTGCGAAGCGCCTAAAAGCAATGCCGTCGTGGAGGCATATCATGCAGCCCGCAGGGATGCGGTAAATGTACGCGACGATGAGGGAGTGCCCGACTATTTAAGGGACAATTCCTACGGCAGTAAGGAGGATAAGGAGGCTTCTGCAAGATATAAGTACCCCCATAATTTCCCCAACGGGTATGTGGAACAGCAATATCTTCCCGACAGCCTTAAAGACAGAGTTTACTATGTGCCGAAAGATATAGGTTACGAAAAGACCGTTGCCGAGATTCGCAAGTGGAAAGGCAAGAAGAAGTGACAGTTTTTTGCCCGAAGCGCAAATTGTGCCCTAAAGCATTTGACAAGGAAGACAAGAAATTATATAATTTTGGTAAATATAAAGGCGTTAAAGAAGATATGCTTTTTCGTAAGGCTCGCATGAAAGAGAGCGGCATCGGGGTGAAAGTGCCGCATGCAGAAGCGCGAAAGGGTAACCCTTCCCAGCCGGTTTGCCGAATCCGCAGAATGGTTTCGTGCGTAAAGTAGGCATTCCCGCCCGACCTTGCGTCAAAGGTAGGATCGACTTTGTCAGATCCGCGAGAGATCGGCTTTTGCCGGTAACTTAGGTGGCACCGCGAATACACCGTTCGTCCTAAGAAATAAATGCAATGTTTATTTCTTTGTCGGGCGGCTTTTTTATTTCCCGTCAAAGTTATTCATTATAAGTATAGTCAGTCATTTAAAAGGAGAATTTATATGTCCGAAATTTACCGCACCAAGACAGCCGCTATGATAGGCGAGCAGATAGTCGGCGAGCAGGTTACGCTTGCAGGCTGGATAGAGAATATAAGGGACCACGGCGGCGTATCGTTTATCGACCTGCGCGACTTCTATGGCGTAGTCCAGGTTGTAATGCGCGACACGACTCTCCTCAACGGACTCAACAAGGAAGACTGTATCTCCGTTACGGGCATAATCGAAAAGCGCGACGAGGAGACGTATAACCCCAAATTGCCCACGGGCACGGTGGAACTCAACTGCAAGTCCGTCAGGGTACTCGGCAAAGTCAGGGAACAGCTTCCCTTCGAAGTTATGACCAGCAAGGAGACGAGGGAGGATGTGCGACTTAAGTACCGCTTCCTCGACCTGAGGAACAAAAAGGTAAAGGACAACATAGTCTTCCGTTCAGAAGTCATAAAATATCTGCGCGAAAAGATGTCCTCCATGGGCTTTCTGGAGGTGCAGACCCCCATTCTGTGCGCATCGTCACCCGAAGGCGCGAGGGACTATATCGTGCCTTCCCGAAGGTATAAGGGCAAGTTCTATGCCCTTCCCCAGGCTCCTCAGCAGTACAAACAGCTGCTCATGGTATCGGGCATAGACAAGTATTTCCAGATTGCGCCCTGCTTCCGCGACGAGGATGCAAGGGCGGACCGCTCCCCCGGCGAGTTCTATCAGCTTGACTTCGAAATGGCATTCGCCACGCAGGAAGACGTGTTCAGAGTAGGGGAGGAAGTGCTTTCCTCCACGTTTGAAAAGTTTGCGCCGGAGGGGTACGAGGTTACAAAGGCGCCCTTCCCCGTGCTGTCATACAGACAGTGCATGCTGGAGTTCGGCAGCGACAAGCCCGACCTGCGCAATCCCTTAAGGATAATGGACCTTTCCGACTTCTTCAATAAATGCACCTTCAAGCCCTTCATGAACAAGTGCGTAAGGGCAATAAAGGTTCATGCAGAGATGAGCAAGGGCTTCCATGAAAAATTGCTTGCCTTTGCCATGTCAATAGGAATGGGAGGGCTCGGTTATCTCGAGGTTCAGCCCGATCTGACCTATAAGGGACCCATTGACAAGTTTATTCCCGCAGAACTCAAGGGCGAGCTTCTCAATCTTGCAAAACTTGAAGCGGGCGACACTCTCTTCTTCATAGCAGACAGCATTGACAAGGCGCCCGCACTCGCAGGCAAAATCAGAAACGAGCTTGGCGAAAGGCTGGGACTTACCCGTCACGATATGTACGCCTTCTGCTTTGTCAACGACTTCCCCATGTTCGAGCGCGACGAGGAGACGGGAAAGATCGGCTTCACGCACAACCCCTTCTCCATGCCTCAGGGCGGACTTGAAGCCCTCAATACCAAGGACCCTCTCGACATACTTGCATACCAGTACGACATAGTTTGCAACGGCGTCGAACTTTCTTCGGGTGCGGTCAGAAATCACGACCTCGACATAATGGTCAAAGCGTTTGAAATTGCAGGTTACGACGAGGAGACGTTAAAACTAAAATTCGGCGCACTCTACACGGCGTTCAAATTCGGCGCTCCCCCCCATGCAGGCATGGCTCCTGGCGTGGACAGAATGATAATGTTGCTCCGTAACGAGGAAAATATAAGGGAAGTCATCGCCTTCCCCATGAGCGCGTCTGCGCAGGACCTTCTCTGCGGCGCACCCAACGAAGTGACGGAAACGCAGCTGCGTGAAGTCCACATTAAGATAAGGCAGTAAAATTATGGCTATAAGCGAAAAGGAAATAAAGACGCTTGCAAGGCTTGCAAGGCTGGATTTTTCAGAGGAGGAAACGGCAAAGTTCGTGCCCGAATTTGAAGAGATAATTGAATTTGCAAACAGCATAAACAGTCAGGTACAGGGCGACACTTCCAGTATAAGGGAAGTCACCACGCGCATAGCGCAGCTTGACGAACTGCGTGCGGACGAAGTGCAGGAAAGCCTTCCTTCGGAGAAGGTAACATCCAACGTTCATTCCGACAACGGCTACTTCGCGGTGAGGAGGGTTGTAAAGTGAAAAACGTAATTTCTTCGCTCTCCGCAAAGCTCCGTTCGGGCGAACTTACCGCCGCGCAGCTTACTGAACTGTACATTCAGGCAGTTCAGAAGGTCAACCCCGTCATCAACGCCTATGTTCACACTACCTTCGAGGAGGCGAGAAAGGATGCGGAATACGCCGACAAACTCATAAAAGAGGGTAAGGCGACGCCCCTTACGGGCATACCCTTCACGCTGAAGGATAACATAGCGACGGACGGATTGCTGACTACCTGCTGTTCGAAGATACTTGAAGGATTCAGACCATACTATGACGCCACTGTCTGGAAAAAGCTCAGGGAGCAGGGCGCAGTCCTTCTCGGCAAGACGAATATGGACGAATTTGCGATGGGTTCCACCAGCGAGACTTCAGTGTACGGCGCGCCGCTCAACCCCCGCGACACGTCAAGGGTTACGGGCGGTTCGTCAGGCGGCGTCGCGGCGGCAGTCTGTGCCAATATCGCTGCGTACGGACTCGGTTCTGATACCGGCGGTTCCATTCGCCAGCCCGCATCTTTCTGCGGCATAGTCGGGTTTAAGCCCACCTACGGCGCCGTCTCGCGTTACGGACTCATAGCATACGGCTCGTCACTCGACCAGATAGGTCCCATGACGCAGTCAGTGTCGGATGCTGCAACCGTCTATGACGCAATCAGGGGGGTGGACGAACACGACCAGACCAGCGCCCCTACGCCCGACGGACAGACAAAACTTACGGGAGATGTCCGCGGACTTAAGATAGGCATTGCCAGGGAATTTTTCGAGGGTATCAATCCCGAAATCAAATCTGCGATAGACCACATGGCGGAAGAATACGCAAAGGCAGGCGCAGAGATAGTTCAGGTAAGCATACCCGCGCTCAAGGTTGCATTGCCCGTCTACTACATCATTGCCTGTGCGGAGGCGTCTTCGAACCTCGGCAGGTATGACGGAATAAGATACGGCTACCGTGCGGCAAACTATACCGGTGTGGACGACATGATAACCAGAACCCGCACGGAAGGCTTCGGCAAGGAAGTCAAAAAGCGTATCATGCTCGGTACGTATGTGCTGTCTTCAGGCTACTTCGACGCGTATTACAAAAAGGCTTGCCTAATAAGAAAAACTGTCGAAAGCCAGCTTGCGGAATGTTTTGACAGATGCGATGTGCTGTTTGCGCCTACTGCGCCCGTAACTGCATTCCCTTTGGGATATTCAGGCGGCAATGCGCTGGAGACATACCTCTCCGACGTATGCACCGTGCCTGTAAACATTGCGGGACTTCCCGCCGTCTCTCTGCCTTGCGGTACAGATGCGAAGGGTTTGCCCATCGGCTTCCAGATAATAGGCAGTAAGTTTGACGATGCAAAGGTGCTGGACGTTGCGTACTTTGTCGAAAAGCACAATCTGTGCGACCTTGAGGAGGTTAAGGGAGGTGTAAGTCTATGAAGTATCAGATGGTTTCCGGTCTGGAGACACACGTTGAACTTGCAACGGCAACCAAGATATTCTGCGGCTGTTCCACCGCATTCGGCGGCGCACCCAATACGCACTGCTGTCCCGTCTGCACGGGTCAGCCGGGTACCTTGCCCATACTGAATAAAAAGGTAGTCGAATATGCAATCCGCGCAGGGCTTGCAACGCACTGCACGATAAATACCACAACTCACCTTGACAGAAAAAACTACTGTTATCCCGACCTGCCCAAGGCGTACCAGATTTCTCAGTACGATAAGCCGCTGTGCGAACATGGGTATGTCGAGTTGGAGAGCGGCAAGAGAATAGGCATAACGCGCATTCATATA
>CALVXA010000097.1 GCA_944368635.1 uncultured Clostridia bacterium | reverse complement strand
AGAGAAATATAAACCTCCAATCAACGTTTAACAGCTAAAAAATACACGGTAATAAGCAATAAACGCCCCGAAGGGAAATGTGTACCTTCGGGGCGGATTGTTATGCGAAAACTATCTTCTTCAGATGAGCGACTTGTAGAGCGCGATGATGTCTTCCTTGGTGGGGTCCTTGGGGTTGCCGGGACGGCATGCATCGTCCATTGCGGACTGTGCAAGGAAGTCGATATCCTCTTCCTTTACGATATTCTTGAGGTCTGCGGGAATGCCTACATCGTGCGAAAGCTGCTTAACCGCATCGATTGCAGCCTTTCTGTACTCTTCCTGGGTCATATCGTCGACGCCTTTTACGCCCATAGCCCTTGCAATCTCGCGGTACTTTTCGCCCGTTGCAGGTGCGTTATATTCCATTACTGTGGGCAGGATAATTGCATTTGCCACGCCGTGAGGAGTGTCGTACAGCGCGCCGAGAGGGTGTGCCATGGAGTGAACTATGCCGAGGCCTACGTTAGAGAAGCCCATGCCTGCGATATACTGGCCGAGAGCCATTCCCTCCCTGCCTTCGGGGGTATTTGCTACCGCGCCGCGGAGCGACTTGGAGATAATTTCGATTGCCTTGAGGTGGAACATATCCGAAAGCTCCCAGGCGCCCTTGGTGATGTAGCCTTCGATTGCGTGGGTAAGTGCGTCCATACCCGTTGCGGCGGTCAGACCCTTGGGCATTGTGCTCATCATTTCGGGGTCGATTACCGCAACTACGGGGATATCGTGAGGGTCTACGCAGACGAACTTGCGGTTCTTTTCTACGTCGGTTATAACGTAGTTTATGGTAACTTCTGCCGCCGTGCCTGCCGTGGTGGGTACTGCGATTATGGGAACGGAGGGCTTCTTTGTATCAACCGCGCCCTCGAGGCTCCTTACGTCCTCGTGCTCGGGATTGGCGATTATTATGCCTATTGCCTTGGCAGTATCCATTGAGGAGCCGCCGCCGATTGCAATGATATAGTCTGCGCCGCTCTTCTTGAAAGCCGCAACGCCCGTCTGTACGTTTTCAATGGTGGGGTTGGGCTTGATGTTGGAATACAGCTCGTACTCGTAGCCTGCTTTTTCCAGCACCTTCAAGACCTTGTCGGTTACGTGGAACTTTACGAGGTCGGGGTCGGAGCATACGAATGCCTTCTTAAAGCCGCGCTTTCTTACCTCGTCTGCAATGGCGTTTATCGCGCCTGCACCGTGATAGCTGGTCTCGTTCAATATAAACCTGTTCATGATATTTCACCTCTTCCTTTTATAATATTTTTATTTTCTGATTATACAGTCTGCAGTTGCTTTATTTGTGGCAATGGGTATGTCGTAGACGACGGCAATACGCAAAAGCGCCTTTACATCCGGGTCATGCGGCTGCGCCGTGAGAGGGTCCCAGAAGAAGACCACCATGTCTATCTTGCCTTCGGCGATATGCGCGCCTATCTGCTGGTCGCCGCCGAGAGGACCGGACAGAAAGCTTGTCACCTCCAGCCCCGTAGCCTCCGCAACCATTCTGGACGTATGACCTGTGCCGCACAGCTCATATCCGGCAAGCAGCTGTCTGTTCGCCTTCGCCCAGTCGATTATCTCCTGCTTCTTATTGTCGTGCGCGATCAGCGCGATTACCTTTTTAGAACCTTTCATTTAAAGATCCAGGAAGTCTTTTCTGTACTTGACGCCGAAGAGTTCTACAAGCTTTAACATATCCTCGTCCTTGATGGTGTTGACCCTGGGACGGTTGCATATGAGCATATAGATCTGCGCAGCCTTTTCCACCGTCTCGATGAGACCAAAGGTCTCGTCCAGCGTCTTGCCTGCGCCATATATGCCGTGCATTGCCCAGACTACCAGGCGGAAGTCTGCCATCTTCTTTGCCGTAGCTTCGCCTATCGAGTTGGTGCCGCAGAGCATCCAGGGAAGTATGCCGACGCCTTCGGGGAATACTACTATGCACTCCGTGCACATCTCCCACAGCGTATGCGTGAATTTCTTTTCGTCCAGCTCGTGAACGAAGTTCATTGCAAGCGTGTTGGTGGGGTGGCAATGCATTACTACCCTGTTTTCGGGGTCGACTTTAAGCCTTGCCATATGGCTCATCATGTGTGCGGGGAATTCGGAAGTGGGTCTGCCGCCGTCCTTGTAGCCCCAAAGCAGCTCTATATTCTTGCCGCCCTTGGCAATCCTTACGATGCCGAGGTTGGTTTCGGGGTCCTTTTCGACGTTCTTGAAGTACTTGCCCGTACCAGTTACGATGAAGTATTTGCCTTCAAGCGGCGTTATGTCGAAATCTTCCGCATTGACGCCCATGAGGGGAATGGTCCTTAATACCTTGTCAGTGTCCAGGTACTCCTTTACCTCGTCCTCGTGCAGGAGGTAGCTTATGTTGCCGCCGTTTCTCTCGTCCCAGCCGAGGCGATACATATTTGCCGTAGTTTCACACATTTCCCTTACAAAGGGAGCTGTAAGAATGTCCTTCATATTATACCCTCTCCTTTAAAATTGTCGTTTCGTATTCCCTTACTGCCGTGAGGTAATCTTCCTTGAGTCCCTGACGCTCGAGATATTCCTGCCATACCGCGCCGTAGGGCAACGTCTTGTACTCCTCCTGCTTTACCATGAGAGCCGTGAAGTCTGCCTTGTCCTGAAGCTTTTTCAGCTCCTCGTGGTTGGTGAGCAGGGCGTACAGCAGAGCCTTCTGCATAGCTCTCTGACCCGTTACCCAAGCCGAAAGCCTGTTTATGCTTGCATCGAAATAGTCCAGACCTATGAGTACCTTTTCGGTTGCGTCGTTGCGGACGATTTCCTTTGCGATTTCCCTGAGCTCGTCCTCGAACAGGACTACGTGGTCGCTGTCCCACCTTACGCCCCTGGTTACGTGGAGCGCAACCTTGTCATAGAAGGCGAGAAGCGCGGGAATCTTGTCCGAAACGTACTCCAACGGATGATAGTGACCGTTGTCGAGAAGGCAGCATATGCCGTTCTTTGCCGCATAGTTCTGATAGAATTCGTTATTGCCTACCGTGTAGCTCTCCACGCCTATGCCGAACACCTTGCTTTCAACGGCAACTATAACCTTGCTCTTGTCATAGTCAATGGAAAGAATTTCGTCCAGCGACTTTTTAAGGCGCAGTCTGGGCGTGAGCCTGTCCGCAGGGACGTCCTTGAAGCCGTCTGCTATCCAGATGTTCATTGTGGTGGGCGTGCCCATCTCGTCTGCGAGGTACTCGGAAATCCTTATGCACGCCTTGCAGTGTTCAACCCAGAACTTCCTTATGCTCTCGTCGGGAGAAGAAAGCGTCAGCCCGTCCTTTATCTTCTTGTGGGAGAACATTGTGGGATTGAAGTCTATGCCTGCAAGTCCGAGTTCCTTTGCAAACTTTACCCAGGGGGCAAAATGCCTGGGCTCGTACTTGTCCCTGTCCACGTCTTCGCCATTGAGAATGGCATAGCTTGCATGCAGATTGAGCCTCTTGGTGCCGGGCATGAGAGAGAACGCCTTTTTGAGGTCGGCTTTAAGCTCTTCAAAGTTCCTTGCCCTGCCGGGATAGTTGCCCGTGGTCTGTATGCCGCCCGAAAGCGCGCCCGCGCCATCGAGACCTATTACGTCGTCACCCTGCCAGCAGTGAACCGACACGGGTATTCTTTCCAGCTTGGAAATCACCTCTTCGGTGTCAATTCCGTACTGCGCGTATTGCGCCTTTGCAAGCGAATACATATCACTCATTTTGCGTTACCTCTCTATCTGAATTTTTAAATTGCCTATCGCTGTGGCCTCTATGGGCAGGGCGACAACTTCCTTGCCCGTTGCCTTCGCGGTAAGTTCGTTTAGAAATGAATTTTTTGCGCCTCCGCCGACTATGTACAGCTTCTTGTATTTTTTGCCCGTGTTCGCCTCGAGTTCGGCAATCGCCGTCCTGTAGCTTTCGGCAAGACTTAAAAAGGCGCATCTGAAGTAGTCCGCCCACGACTTGGGGACCTGCTTTACGGAGCCGTCGAAAGCTTCCGTCATGCTGTCGGGCGAAAGGAACTGCGGAGCGTTTATGTCCGCCGTATAGTCGTATTCGCTTGCCCTTGCGGCGGCGACAATATCGCCGAACGGCTTGTCGGGACAGAGTTCCTTTCTCAGGTTGTTCACAACCCACATTCCCATTATGTTCTTCTGATATCTTATATATCCCACTCCGCCTTCGTTGGAGTAGTTGGCTTTTCGGCTGCCTTCGTCGGTTATGGCTTTATCGCTCTTGACGCCGAGCAGCGACCACGTACCCGAGGAGATGTACAGTTCCTTCCCGTCCATGGGTATGCCTTCCACCGCGCTGCCGGTATCGTGCGTGGCGCACAGCACAACCTCCGTATTGCCGCCGACGTATTTCTGTATTTCGGGGAGAAGCGCGCCCACCTCTTCGCCGGGTTTATGAAGCGCGGGGAAAAGCTGTTCGGGAAGTCCAAGCGCATTTATCGTCTCTCCGTCGAACTCGCCCGTGGCAGCATTTACAAGTCCCGTCGTAGTCGCGTTTGTATACTCCTTTTTCTTTACGCCCGTAAGCTTGTACGCGAGGTATTCGGGTATCATCAGAAAGTCCGTAACGCCCTCCAGCCTGCCCGAAAGCTTGTCGTCGTACAGCTGGTAGATTGTGTTGAACGGCTGGAACTGTATTCCCGTCCTTTCGTACAGTTTTTCAAAGGAAACGACCGAGTGCAGAGCCTTTACTGCGTCCGACGTCCTGTCGTCGCGGTAGGCGTACACGGGGCGCTTTTCGCCGTCAGCCGTTATCAGCACATAGTCGCAACCCCAGGTGTCTATCGCAAGGCTTTCTATCTGTCCGTATTCGGCAAAGGCAAGCTTTAAGCCCTCCTTCACGCTTGCAAACAGACCGTCGATATCCCATACAAGATGGCTGCCGCT
>CALVXA010000096.1 GCA_944368635.1 uncultured Clostridia bacterium | reverse complement strand
AACCATGCAAAGACAAACGTTGCCGCAAGCACTATCGCCACAGATAAGCACGCTGCGGCTATTGCAAGTTTCTTCTTCATGCCGCACCCCCTTCACTCTCTGAAACGGACACGGAGAAAGAGTCTATAGCCACCGAGCAGTACTTGAACAGCGATGTGGGTATAACGTCATCCCAGCCGCTTTCAGTGGTGACGTTGTGAAAGAGTATGTAAAAGCTGAAAGTATAGCCGTCCTCCGTCCAAACAGAGTTTTCATCCGTCCTGAAAAGGGGAACAGATGACCCGTTTCCGCCGTTATACAGCGACCTGTTTGTGTTGAAGGGCGCGGACACGTCCGTCCTGTCCGTCGATATATCGCCCTCGTCGACCGCCGCCCCGTCCGTTCTGAAGGTATTGCCTATAAGGAAAAATTGTCTGAAATATCCCCTGTAAGTCTCCAGAGCGATCTGCTTATCCTGTTCTGCCGTGCCTTCGGGGAAAGAGAGGACGGGGTCGCCCTCTGTCCGCACTCCGCCGAACGCCGCTGCCACATCGAGCGGCTTGTTTACCCCGCCGATTACGGCATTTTCCGTCCTGACAAGGGACACTTCAAACCTGAACACGTCGCCTTCCAGAATGGCGTCCACCGTCCCCACCGACATATCTGACTGACCGACAGGGTCGCTGTAAGTTATTACTGGTTGCCACTCCCAGCCGTTTCCCGCCTGAGACCGCACATATTTGCTTACGACAATGCCGTCTATCTCGGCAAGGTTGCCTGAATTTATGTCTATGTCCAGGCCGCCGGCGTCGACGTCGCGGTTATTTGAAAACCACGCGATAAGCACACCGCCGCAGAGGGCGACAGAGATTACGAGTGAAATTATTGAATATAGCAGATTACCCCTTTTCATGTCGTCCTCCTTTAGAATTTTTTATCTATTCCCGCCGCAGAAGAAAAGCTGCGAAGCGGAAATTTCTGAACTATAACTTCAAAGCCCTGTCTTTGCCTAACGGCTTTAATCGTGTTGCGGCGGCTTTTGCTTTACGCAGTTGCATACAACAAAAGTATACTGTAAGCCGAACCTTCCGCGTTTCCGCCGAGAGCGGAAATTTCAGTGGAGTTGAGCGCCGCAAGCGTTGCGTCGATTTCAGTCTGCAACGCTGCAATCTGTACGTCCGTGTACGTTCCGAACACTATGCCGTTAAGCTGTCCGACAGTAAGCATGCCCTGCTGTCCGAGTGCGGAAATCTGTCCGAACTCATTGGAAGCAAACTCTGCCTGGGGGAAATCGGAGACAATGGCTGAACCGAGTATGCTTCCACTTTCCGTCTGACTAACCAAAGAAGGTATGTAAAGATAGTTTACTGCAACGCCTTTGACTTCCTGCGAAAGCAGGCTTAACCAGCCTGCGGTGGACAATGAAATATCTTGCGCACCATCATCATTGGACATTTCCCCGTTCGCATCGACATAAAGGATACTCCCAGATCGAATATATTCCCTTTCATTTGGTGTACCGTTGCCCTTATGCGAATCTTCATTCAGCACGAACTTGACGGAGTCGTTGAGGCTGTTGAAGTTGGTCAGAAGAGCAGATAAATCTTTCCCCGCATCCGTCAATTTGTAGGACTGGGCGCTCGTATAATTTTCCGAACTCAATGTACTCTCGCCGCAGAACCAGAAGCCGGGATCGAAATCAAATTTTCGACCTATAAATGCTTGATTGTTATACACAACCATGTTATTGCGCGTCTGACGGATGTAGCCGCCGTTGCCGTCATTTCCGAAAACTGCCTGATATTCTGGCGTCAATTTGAACTTTTCTGCCGTCAGATCGGCAAGACCTTCATACCATTCGTTGAAGTGCTGTGTAAGAAGTTCAAACTTATCTGCCGGGGTTGCCGTATCGGGGTTTGTCAGGTCGTGGTCGCATTTGCCGTCTTCCCCGTTGCCCAGCATGGAGTACAGGTTGTCGACGACATAATCATCCCCTTCAAACATCCAGAGTATGAACATTATCTGCGAAAGGTTATTCAGACTTGCATTTGTCTCTCCCCAACCATTGCCGTCGAAGGAAGCTTTTGCATATTTATAGTCATCCAGATAGTCGCTTGCAAGGGCTGTGAATTTGGACACTATGTCCTGATATCCGGAGTCCGCGGCATCGCCTGAGTTTCCGTACTTTATGCCAAGTTCATGCTGAACGCTGTAAGACGCCTGATTTATGGTAAGAACGGCGCCTACCTCCGCATTTCCGTTTTCGTCCAGGCGCTGCTGCGCAGTATGGTACGTTATGCGGATGGAAACCGCCTCCATCATGCCGTCTTCGCCGTAGGCAATTCTGTCAAGATTCATGCCTATAAGCGGATTGTATGAGACGAGCCTCTCCTCCGGTCTTCCCAGCCAGCCGCTTTCCACCACCTTTTGGGTACTTCGTTTTTTGAAGCCATAGCTTGGCGCTGCAAGACCGCCTTCGCCGTTATCGGCGACAATAGCCGAGTTGTCGTTGGGAAACTGCGCTATTATGTTATTTACGCTTTCGATAAGCGACGCAAACGCACTTCCCACAGGGTCGGACGTATCAGGCGCGTAGGCGTCTCCTATGGCCGTCTCAACGCCGTTATCACTGTAATACAGCGCCAGCGTGCCGTTTGCCGCAATTCTGCTATCAAGGTAATCGGAGAAAGACTCCAACGACGTCTTCACTCCGCCGACATAATAGTAGAGTGCGGGAATGGCATAAGTCGGGGACAGCTCCTCGGAGTTGACCAATACGTTTTCCTGCGTGATAATCTGCGAAAGAGCAAGTTCCACATTGCTTATCTGTCCGAAAGCGCCGCCGTTGTTCACGCTTACTCCGCCCGTCACGAGGTCGTTGAGCGTATCTTCGTTTTGCGTACCGTTACTGCCGTAACGCCAGTCAACGATGTCAAACGAAAATATTATGATGTTTATCGTCCTTGTTATGACTATGCCGCCGCAATAGAAATGCGTAAGCGAAGGATAGTTTGTAACCGTGACGCTGTCGAACAGGCTGACATATGAATAGCTTATGTCCAGCACCTCCAGCGTGGAACTTGGCTGCATTTCGGAAATGTCGGTAAGCTCCATGTTTATGTCATCTGCATATCCGCCAATATAAAGCTCCTTAATCGAAGTAAGCCCTGTAAGCAGCGCAAGATGTTCATCGCCGAAATGCCTGCCCGTAAGGTCAAGCACTGTAATGCCCGTGAACAGTTTAAGCCAGTTGAAATTTGTAATCTCTTCCGCCATGAGTTCCGCCGTGTTCAAGGCGTCCGCGCGGTGTACGGGATAGGCGTTCGGATAATCACCCTGATATGGCGGCTGTATGCCGTCGGGGTTATCTTTCGCGTCATAGCCGTCGAAGTTGACGGAAGTATACAGGTTGAGTTGAAGCGCGGCGCCGACGTCGGCAGTCTGTATGTACTTTTCGCCGTCCGACAACTCGGCTTCCTCAAGGGCGGCAAGGTCAGGATAGAGTTTTCGCCAGATATATCTGTAAAGCTGCACATCGTCGGCATCGAAATAGACTGTTGCCCCGCTTGTGCCCGCAGCCGCTATGTTTCCCTGCGCGTCATACGCCACGCCCGCCTGCACTATACCGGGAATAAACAGGTCAAAGTAGTTGTTTTCGCCCTGCTCCCAGCCGTTCTGCACGCCGAAAGTATGATGAACGTATATGCGGTAACGCGCGCCATAAAGGGGAATATTGCCGTGATTTACGCTGAAAACGTACCTTGCATCGGGCGAGGCAAGGTCGCTTGCCGTTATTCCCGACGGCTGATAGCGCGAAGGACTTGCCGTGTTGTCCAGGTCGGGGAAGGAGTAACTTTTAAGCGTATTGCCCGAACTTAACTGTACGGTAAGCACCTCACCCGAACTTGCGCCGGTGTAAGGCGTTCCGTCGCTGTTTATGCGCTGAAGACGGTATGCGACATACGGGTAGCCGTTAAAGCCGGAGCGCATGGTGAAGCCGTCGTTATAGTAGAGGTTGTTTGTGGCTTCGCCTATTTCCGCCTCCAGCTGTTCGAAGTACACGCCGAAGCGGTTGCTCGGCGAGCCGTTGCCCGCCTCGCCCGTGATGGTCTCCTCCGCGCTCCACGAAAAGCCTATCGTCACGTCTATTGCAGGCATAGCCGTACCGCCAATGGTAAGCGTGACTTCCAGCCGCGCCGTTATGAACTGAAGCTGCCCGAATATTTCGGGGTTTTCAAGTACAGTAATGCCGTCACGGTAAAACCCCACTGTTGCAGTACCCGCGTCAAAGGCGTAAACCTGCACGGGGTCGCCGTCCGCAAAGTTGTACTCTATGCGCTCCAACCCGAGTTCATCCGCCGTCATATCGCCGTAGCCAAGCCCTGACATATCTATCTGCGAAGGGACTGTGGCAAGCTGATAATATGTACCCGCTTCTCCCGACCAGGCATAGGACGAAGCCGAATTCATGTCGCCGCCCGTATATATGGCGGTGAGAATTATTCCGCGCGCCGTGACATATTCTCCTCCGCTGTACCTTGACAGCATCGCTGTTATTATGTCCGTTGCAAGCCCCGTCCTGAAACTGTCGTCGCGGGCGACAATGGCATAGCTTGCAAGTGCGGAAACGGCGCCTCCGTCGCTTGCCGATGCCTGGAGGTTAAAGGCGATTTGCGTTGTCTGTGCGGAAGTTGCGGGCGAAATTATGCCGCCCTGCACGCTTACCGACGCATTGTCCGCCGAATAACTTAACCCGAGTCCGAGATATGCGTTTTCAACGGGCAGCGATATGGGACGATATATCAGGTACTCCTCCTGTCCGCCCTCCGAATTTTCCGACAAGTACTGCGCCATATAGTCGTCCAGCCAGTATTCAGCAGCCTGCATTTTATCCTGCACCACGCGCGCAACGATGGCGCTCTGTCCGCCGACGGTTGCAGTCACGTCGCCCGTGCCGCTGTCAACGTAATAGGTGACGTCCAGCTCGTGTATGCCGTAGCGGTAGACAAAGGGCAAATCCTGTCTGTCGAGATAGTACATACCTGCACCGCCCGAGGCAAAGACCTTTTTTATGCACTCCAGGGCGACGGCGGACAGCGCATTGTCCCTGTCAACGGTCACGTCCGACAGCTCCACCGTCCCTT
>CALVXA010000095.1 GCA_944368635.1 uncultured Clostridia bacterium | reverse complement strand
AACTTCATGTACCTGCCGTAGGCGTAGAACAGCCTGTCGAGAAGCGCGATTACCGCGCCTGAAGGCGAGAGGGCGTGAGGCTTAACTTTGGCGAGGCAGACGGCAACGGATGGGCGCTTGTGAGAATGAGCGTACACGACCCCGTTATGCCTGTAAACCTTGAAAGCAACGAAGAGGGCGGAAACAGGAAGATGGCGGCATACCTCCTTTCAATTCTGTCCAAATATCCCTTCCTCGACGTATCGGCACTTGAAAAATTTATAAATCGGTAAACGCACAGCGCAGGAAAACGCCGCGGACCGCAACTAATACCATAAGGAGAAAGAACAATGTCAGTTCAGCAGAAAAGCGTTGACGCAATCAGAATTCTCTCGGCAGAACAGATAGAAAAGGCACAGTCCGGTCACCCCGGAATTTGTATGGGAGCAGCACCCATGGGGTACGAACTGTTTGCCGACACGATGAAGTACAGCTATAACAATCCCGGCTGGGACAACCGCGACAGGTTTGTGCTTTCGGCAGGTCACGGCTCCGCCATGCTGTATTCGCTGTTGCACCTGTTCGGCTTTGACGTAACCAAGACTGACCTGGAAAACTTCCGTCAGCTTGACTCCCGCACGCCTGGACACCCCGAACGCGACAAGACGCCGGGCGTGGAGGCTTCCACCGGTCCCCTCGGACAGGGTATTGCCAACGCTGTTGGCATGGCTGTCGCAGAAGCACACCTTGCGGCGCTGTTCAACAGACCGGGCTACGACATAGTCGACCACTATACCTACGTTCTGTGCGGCGAAGGTTGCCTTGAAGAGGGCATAGGTTACGAAGCCTGCTCCTTTGCCGGCACACAGCAGCTTGGCAAGCTCATTCTGCTGTACGACTGCAACAAGATAAGCATAGAGGGCGATGTGTCCACCGCATTCTCCGAGGACATAGCAACCCGCTTCATTGCGCAGGGCTGGCAAGTTATACGCGTCGCAGACGCAAACAACCTTGCCGCGCTGAAAGTGGCGCTTGAGCGCGCAAAGAGCGACCTCGGCCGTCCTTCCATACTCATATGCAACACGCGCATCGGCTACGGTTCCCCTCTGGAGGGAAGCGCGGCGTGCCACGGCTCTCCCCTCGGCGAAGCCAACCTCGCGCAGAGCAAGCTTAAATTCGGCTGGACGAGCGAGCCCTTCACCGTACCCGACGACGTTCGCGAGCACTGTCTGGCGATAGCGCAGGAAAAGACGCGTTACGAGGCGGAATGGAACGTTCTCTTCTCCTCCTATTCAAGCGAATACCCCATGCTCGCCGCTCAGTACAAACAGTTCATGAGCGGGTCCGCACCCGACTTCGGCGCCATTGACGGACTTTGGGACTTCACAAAGCCCGAAGCGACGAGGAGCTGCGGCGGCAAGATTATAAACATGATTGCAAAGATTTCGCCCAACCTGATGAGCGGCTCGGCAGACCTTGCACCTTCCACCAAGACGGACATAAAGGGAAGCGCTTACTTTTCGCCCGAGCACAGGGAAGGCTGCAACATACACTTCGGCATCAGGGAACACGCCATGTCCGCAATATGCAACGGCATTCAGCTGCACGGCGGACTGAGGGCGATCTGCTCCACCTTCTTCACCTTTGTGGACTACATGAAGGGCGGCGTAAGGATGAGCGCACTGATGGATTTGCCCGTCACATACGTACTGACGCACGATTCCATAGGCGTTGGCGAGGACGGTCCCACCCATCAGCCCGTAGAACAGCTTGTAATGCTCCGTTCTATGCCCGGCATCAATGTATTCCGTCCATGCGACGGCAAGGAAACGGCCGCAGCGTTCATAAGCGCATTTACTTCCGGACACCCCACTGCGATAGTCGAATCCAGACAGAACCTGCCCGCATATGACGGCACGGGCGCAGACGCGCTCAAGGGCGGATATATTCTTTCCGACTGCGAAGGCACGCCCGACGTGCTGCTCATAGGCACGGGTTCGGAAGTAGAACTGTGCATGGAGGCAAAAGAGCAGCTCAAGGCCGAGGGCATAAAGGCAAGGGTTGTATCCATGCCCTGCACAGAGCTTTTTGAGGCGCAGAGCCGCGAATACCGCGAAAGCATACTTCCCCCCTCCGTCAAGGCAAGGGTATGTGTGGAGGCTGCAAGCAGCTATTCCTGGTACAAGTACGGCAAGGACTACGGCGAATACGTCACCATGTCGCGCTTCGGTGCATCGGGAAACGCAAAGCAGCTGTTCGAGCGTTTCGGCTTTACGGCTGAAAACGTCGTTTCAAAGGCAAAGCTTTCGCTTGAGAACGTCCGCCTTGACAGGTCAAACATCTGACGCTCGCCGTAATACGCATAAAAATTCAGACCCCGCAATCTGCGGGGTCTTTTTGTTCTGTACTTATTTGTGTCCTTGACTTATTTGTATAAATTTTTGGACTCGTTTGTGTTTGTATGAATAATTTTATACTGCCGTGTCATGCCTGACGTTTACGTACAATGCCATTAAATCACCGCACGGCTTTTCCTGCCTGTGAGGTGAAATTTTCCAATCAGTCGTGGCGCGCAGAAAAATAATCAGGGTAAACCTTACACAGGAAACGGCAATTCAGTAACCAAGGGTCGCAAGCGCCGTCAACAGCGACGGCGAAGAGAGAATTGCGCATCCGCCAAGCACGGGCGCGTAGACGGGTTCCTCGCTCTGATTTACGCTTATGCCGAGCTTTTCGGAAAAATACTCCGCGAAGCCGTCCATGCGGGTAAGTCCGCCGGTAAGGTATATTCCGCCGTGAACCACTGCGGAAGACACCTCTGCAGGCAGTTCAGCCAGCACCGAACGGGTATATTCGGCAATTTTATCGACGTACAGTTTGATGACCTCTTCAAGATCGGAAGAATTTATGGCAACAGTCTTGGGTTCACCCGTGGAAGCGTCACGACCGTCAACCGCCATAATCTTGTTGTCGTCCTTCAGAAGGCTGCCGACCACGTTTTTGAGTTTTTCCGCCGTAAGAGCGCCTATCTTAAGCGAAAAGTCCTCGCACAGCATATCCATTATATGCACGTCTATATTGCCGCCGCCGAGGTTTAACGTAAACCCCGAAATGATGCCGTCCAGCGAAAAGGCGGCAATTTCCGTCTTTCCGTAACCGACGTCCACAACAAATACTGGTCTGGCGGCTGTAAGTCCCACATTCTGCCCGAGAATCGCCGCATATGGCGTACGCGTGAAATATACCCTGCCTATGTTCAGTTCTTCGGAGATTTGCGTGTAATACCCCAACAACTTTTCAGTAGCGCTGCATGGAACTATGAACAGTATTTCGGTATTGCGCGCCCTGCGGCGGGTAACTTCTATCTTTTGGAGAAAATGCCCCAAAAGCGCGCAAAGCAGTTTTGGCTGCACTATTTCGCCCTCGCATACAGGGTTGATTATACGCGTATTCATGGCTGCCCTGCCAGAAAGCGCACGGGCGTCGTCGCCGTACGATTTGACGGATACAGAGCCGTCGGCATTGTCCTGCACGGCAACGCACGTCGCCTCTGCAAGCACTACGCCACCGCCTAACATATAGATTCTCGTCGTCCATGAACCGACGTCAAATATCAGCCTTATCATCTTTCTGTACTTCTTCCATCATCCTGCTGACCAACCCGACGGGCAAGCCCACCACGTTGGTATAACTGCCGTAATATTCCCTTACAACGCCTTCGTCCTGTATGCCGTAACTGCCCGCCTTGTCCATTGGCGAACCGCCCGCAACGTAATCTTTAATGAACTGTTCGGACAGCCTGTTGAATCTGACCTCCGTCTTTTCATACCTGACAAGCCGCTTGTCGCCCTTCCTCACGCAGACGCCCGTAAGTACATAGTGGGTCCTGTTGGAGAGCATTTTAAGCGTGTTCTCTGCGTCCTGCGCGTCCTTTGGCTTACCGAGTATTTTGCCGTCAGAAACGACTATCGTGTCGCACCCGATTACAAGCGCGTCGGGGTGAGCGACAAAGACTTCGTCGCACTTTGCGGCGGCAAGTCCCATTACTATATCTTCGGGAAAAAGAGACAGATTTACCCTTTCTTCCCCGTGTGCGGGAATAATTTCAAATTTGCCGACTATGCGGGAGAGCAACTCCCTGCGCCGCGGCGAAGCGCTTGCAAGAATTACTGTCATATACGTTTAATGCCGCTTATTGGTTTAAGCGGCACGGACTTTCTGATTTTTTAAAGTATTTCAAGGTTTTTGCGGAACGCCCTCTTGAATTCGGCGCTTGCGCCAAGCGCGTCCCTTATCTCCAGCGAGCCGTCCCCTTCGACTTCTGTCTTCATGATTACAGAGTCGCCCAGAATGTCGCAGTTGATACCCTTTACCACGCCCGACATTGACCTGTCGAGGCTTTCGGCTATACGCAGCATAACGCCCAGACGCTTTACAATCTCTATGTCGTCATCCTGAAGAATGTCGCGGTACCTGTTCCAGTCGTAGGGATTTATGTCCTCCTTTTTATGGCAGCAGGCAGTAAATGCGGCGAGCACTATTTCACTGTGGGTTGCGCCGTAAAGCGTTGAATTGAGTATCATGTAACAGCTGTGACGCTGATGGTTGTAGTACTTTATGCGCATTCCGCAGTCGTGCAGCGTTGCGGCGATTTTAAGCACTTTGAGGTACTGGCGGGGGAACTTATGCAGTACCCTGAGCTGTTTGAAGAGCTGTACGCTTAAGTTCACAACGTGCTCCACGTGCTTGGGGTCGCAGTCATAGTACTTCACGAGCGTTGTCAGCGAGTAATTAAGTACATCCGAAATGGGCTTTTCGAGAGTGCCGGGCAACGCCTGTCCGAGCATGAGCCCTTCCCTCAGACCAGAACCGGAAATGGTAAAACTGTTGAGGTTGAGCTTGGTTATGAACGCCTTTATGATGGCAAGCGCGGCGGGGAGTATGTCCGCCCTCTCCTGCGACAGTCCCTTTATCTTCTTTTTCTTGTCGAGGTCGAGGACCTTTATCATGTCATAGAGCGGCATGAAGTCCTCCGTTGCGAGGGTAAAGTTGTGCACGGTATCCAGGGGATATTTGTGCACCATTTTGCTTATTTTGAATACGTTGCGGAAGGAACCGCCCACGCCTATCATCTGGACGTCGCTTTCCACTTCCGACAGCCATTCAACCCCGTCAAGCTTTTCCGCAAAGAACTGTTCCATTTTGATTGCCTGGTCTTC
>CALVXA010000094.1 GCA_944368635.1 uncultured Clostridia bacterium | reverse complement strand
ACTATATCGCTGATTTTTTACGCGACGGCTTGCTTCATTAACCTTTTTTACTGTCTCATATGTTTGACAAACCTACAGTCCGTGCAATTTAATGAAAAAACAATGTTGCAAATCGCTTGGTAAAACAAAAGTTTATATTGTATAATATTGTCATGGTCGAACTGAACGAAGAGCAAAAACTTGCCGATAAAAAGATTGCAGATTGGTTCAAAGAAGAATCGAAGCAGGTTTTCGTGCTTACAGGGTATGCCGGAACGGGCAAGACAACGCTGATAAAACACACGGTATGCGACACGCTGGGACTTGTACCGGACGTGAGCGCAGCCTTCGTCACGCCCACGGGGAAAGCCGCCACCGTCCTAATAAAAAAGGGCATTCCCGCATGCACCGTCCACCGCCTTATCTACCAGTCCATAATACAGGAACAGGAAGTCACGGTCAACGGCAAAACAATAAAGACGGAAAAACTGCTTTTCAGAAGAAGAGAGAGCATAGGTAAAAAAATACAGCTCATAATCCTGGACGAAGCCTCCATGGTATCCGACGATGTGCTTGCCGACATACTTAATTTCGGCGTCAAGGTACTGCTCTGCGGCGACAATGCCCAGCTTCCGCCTGTCGAAGGTTTCAACACCTTTCTCAGGTCGCCCGATTACTGCCTTGAGGACATTGTAAGACAGGACAAGGATAACCCCATAATAAAGCTTTCCCTGCTTGCCCGCGAGGGGAAATTTATACCGTACGGCAACTACGGCGACAGGGCGTTCGTGCTTTACGGAAGGAAATTCACGGGTCAGCGAAGGGCGCGCCTGTTACAGAGGGCTGACCAGATTATTTGCGGACTTAACAGGACAAGATGTCGCATAAATGACGAAATGAGGGCAATAAACGGGTTTTCCGGACTGCCGAACGACGGCGAAAAACTTATCTGCACACTCAACAACTGGGAACAGTTCATCGACGAAAACCGAACATTCAATCTCGTGAACGGCATTATCGGCACAGCCGTTCAGCCTTTCTATCAGGAGAGCGAATACATGGGCTTTATGCAGTTCAAACCAGATTTTCTGGACGAACTCTGCCCTGACGCACTCCCCTTCGATACCGGCATATTCACAGAGGGAAGATACCGCTACAAGCACGGCGATTATTTTGCAAAATTCGGCGAAGACGGAGAAGCCTCGGGCGTGTTTACGCTGAACCGATTTGAATACGGCTACTGCATTTCCTGCCACAAGGCGCAGGGGTCGGAGTTCAACTCCGTCATAGTTTTCGACGAGAGCTATGCTTTCCGTGAAGACTCTTCTCGCTGGCTTTACACAGCTGTTACAAGGGCAAAGGAAAAACTGATTATTGTGAGATAACTTTTTTGCGCACCAAAAGCAGCAAAGCCTTATGTTCAGCGCGAAAAGCCCTGCAGTCATGAAAATTCCAGGAACAGAACGATAAACCCTGCAACTTAAAAGGCGGACGGGAAAATAAAACCCTCCGCCTTTAACTATTCAATTTTTGCGTTAAATGCTTTGTTGTCATCTTCCGCAAATTAGGCAACGCGCTTCACTGCCTTTTTGCATCTGAACGGAATACAAGTTCCCCATCCCTGACATCGACGGTGACGACTTCGCCCGAAAGTATATGCCCCGAGATTATTTCATCAGACAATCTGTCTTCAAGTCTGCGCTGAAGCGTCCGCTTAAGCGGCCTTGCGCCATAGGTGTCCGAATACCCCTCTTCGAGCAGTTTGTCGATTGCCTCGTCAGAGACGTAAAGCCCCACATCCCTCGTCCTGAGACGGGAGCGAAGGTCTTCGATGAGCTTTATGCAGATTTCACCCGCTTCCTGTCTGGTGAGCTTTCTGAAGATGATTATATCGTCCAGCCTGTTCAGAAATTCGGGACGGAACTGCTCCTTAAGCGCTTCGTTTATACTCTCCTTCATATCGTCATAGCCGTCATCCGAAGCGGATGAAAAGCCCAGCGACGACATCTTTCCTATCTGGCTTGCTCCCACATTGGAAGTCATTATTATTATGGTATTTTTGAAATTTATAACCCTTCCCTTGCTGTCGGTAAGGCGCCCATCGTCAAGTATCTGCAACAACAGGTTGAACACGTCCGGGTGCGCCTTTTCAATCTCGTCGAACAGCACTACCGAATAGGGCTTGCGTCTTACGCGCTCCGTCAGCTGTCCGCCCGAATTGTCATCGTAGCCGACATATCCCGGGGGAGCGCCGATAAGTTTGGAAACGGCGTGCTTTTCCATATACTCGGACATATCCAGTCTTATAAGCAGCTTTTCGTCACCGAACATACATTCCGCAAGCGCCTTTGCAAGGTCCGTCTTGCCCACGCCTGTAGGCCCGACGAATATAAAGGAACCGATTGGTTTACCCGCCTCGTTAAGGCCTGCCCTGGCGCGCCTTATCGCCCTTGCAACGGCGGAAACGGCGTCATCCTGACCGACTATTCTGCCATGCAGATTTTCCTCCAGATGCATGAGTTTTTCGCTCTCCTGCTCTGTAAGTTTCACCACGGGCACACCGCTCCAGCTGCTTACCACCCTTGCGATATCGTCGCCGCCGATTGTCGGCGAAGATTGTTTGTTGCCGTGCCATTCGGCATTTAGCGCGCCCAGTTTTTCCTGCACGCCCGTTATTTCGTCGAACAGCTCCTGCACCCTGCCGTACTTGTTGTCCCTGTATGCCTTATCTTTTTCCATAGTAAGGCGTTTAAGCTTCTTTTCAAGCTCCTTTATCTCCTGAGGCGCATTATAGCTGTCAAGACGCGCACGAGAAGCCGCCTCGTCTATGAGATCGATCGCCTTGTCGGGCAGAAATCTGTCCGTTATGTATCTGTCCGAGAGCGTCGCCGCAGCCATTATCGCATCGTCAGATATGACTACTTTATGGTGCGCCTCGTACTTGTCGCGCAGGCCGCGCAGAATTGATACCGTATCTTCCACAGAAGGCTCCTCAACCTGCACGGGCGTGAACCTTCGCTCCAGCGCGGCATCCTTTTCTATGTTCTTTCTGTACTCGTCCAGCGTTGTTGCGCCGATAGTCTGCAACTCGCCGCGCGCAAGCATGGGCTTAAGTATGTTTGCGGCGTCCATCTTGCCTTCCGCAGAAGCGCCCGCCCCGACGAGAAGATGTATTTCGTCTATGAACAGAATGATGTTGCCGTTGTTCTTTACGCAGTTTATCGCATCTTTAAGACGCTGTTCGAAATCGCCCCTGTACTTTGCGCCTGCAACCATGCTTGCAAGGTCAAGCGAAAATACAGTCTTCCCGAGCAGCAGATCCGGTACCTCGTTCCTGACGATGGCCTGCGCCAGTCCTTCAACTACTGCAGATTTGCCGACGCCGGGTTCGCCTATCAGTACGGGATTATTTTTAGTACGCCTGGAGAGTACCTGAATTACCTTATCTATCTCCTTTTTTCTGCCAATCACGGGGTCGAGCTTTTCTTCCTTTGCCTTTTGCGTTAGGTCGGTTCCGAACTGCGCAAGACTTTCGTCTATAGCCGTTCCCCTGTTTTCCTGACGGTCTGACATATATCGGTGCGCACCGCCCTGTCTGTCATGGCGGAAAGGCGAACTCTGACCGTAAGCGTCTCTTTCAGACCCTGCATTGTGTTCATCTTCCAGCGACGTACCTGAAAGCACATACTCTATTCTTGCGGCGAGCAGAGAAATATTGACGCCAAGCGCCCTGAATATATGCATTGCATAGCAATCGTTCAACTCCATAATGGCTTTGAGGACGTGTTCGGTACCTGTAAGCGCATCCTCTCCCCCGCAATCCATGGCTATGACCATGGCGCGCTGCAAAGTACTCTTTGTCCTGGGAGTAAAGCCCACTATCGTACAGGTTCTGTCAATTATATTTACAAAGTACCGTCTGTATTCTTCCGCGTCCACACCGCTGTCGGATAATATTTTAGCGGCTGTGCATTGCGGAGTGACTAACATTCCGTAAACAAGCTGTTCGCTGCCTATGTACGTGACATCCATGGACTTGGAAATTTCCCGCGAGCGGGCCAGAACCTCCTGGAGATTGTCCGTGAATCTCTGTTCATCCATTATCTCTCTGCTCCTTCTTGTTTTTTTGCGGACATATTTCAATATGTCATTCCGGACCCGGAATATAAACCCGCAATTGAATTGCCTATGAAATCTTTACGTAATTATTATACTCTGTATAAGAGTGTAAAGCAAATAAAGCCCGTATATTCACTCTTACCATTTTGAAATTATGCTCTTTATTCTGTTTGCGGCAAACCTTGCACGATAGGTATCCCTTTCCTCCGCAGTAAGTTTATGCCCCGCAAGCACGTTGAGGTTGGAGGGCTTCATTCGGAGTATGAGATCGTCTATCCTTGCAGTATCACCCTTGAGGTAGCCAAGACACACGGCAAGTTTCAGGTCTGCGCACAGGGCAGAAAACTCCTCGCTGGGCATCAGGGCACAGTTTGTAAGCACACCGTAGGCACGCAGGCACCTGTCCTTAATGGCAAGCGCTTTATCACCAGAAACGAGACCTGCACGCTCGCTTGCCTCCAATTCCTCCACGCGCTTTACTATCTCCTCCACGCCGCTTATTATTTCCTCCTCACTCACGCCGAGAGTGACTTCATTGCTGAACTGATAGGTAAACCCCACAGCATCGCTGCCTTCGCCATACGCGCCGCGGACTGTGAGACCCAGACGAGTTGCGCTTTTTACTACCTGTTGCATGAGTCCGCCCGTAGCAAGCGCGGGCAGAAACATCATTACCGACGCCCTTAACCCCGTACCGAGGTTGGTCGGGCAGGAGGTAAGATAGCCGAGTTGCTCATCGTAGGCAAACGCTATCGAACGTGCGATGAGAGAATCTTTGGAGGACATTATCTCATAACACGAGCGTAAAGAAAATCCCGGCTGTATGCACTGCTCCCGCAGATGGTCTTCCTCATTTATCATTATGGACACGTTCCCCTTCTCATTGATGAGTGCGGCAGAACGAGCCGGATTGAGAAGAAGCGCGGGACTTATGAGATGGTTTTCGACAAGATTTTGCGCGTCATCGTCTGAAACGTCATCCATATAATACAGTTTGAACTCGTCCATCCTGTCAAGCGCGGAGCTTATCGTGCGTATTATTTCCTTTGCCTGTTTGTCACTTCTGAGTTTGCGGGGAAAGGGATAGCCGTTTAGATTGCGTGCGAACCTTAGCCTTAAAGAAAAAAACATCCCCTGCGTATAA
>CALVXA010000093.1 GCA_944368635.1 uncultured Clostridia bacterium | reverse complement strand
AGGGAGGGGACGGTTGCGTACAGAATGAAGGATATTCCCGCAGAGGTCAAGTCGGACAGGCTGCACCGTCTGCTTGTAAAGGGAGAACAGGCGGAAAAACGGTATCTTTCCGACCGCATAGGCAGACGTTACGACGTAATATTCGAAGAATTCGACGGGCAGTATACGGGCGGCTATACGGGCAGCTACATAAAAGTTTACGTCGAAGGCAGACGCGAGGGAAGGGCGAGCGTGAAGTTGCAAAGCCTGTTCAGGGACGGAGTTCTTGCGACGGAGGAGGAAGATGTTTAAACGCGCAGACGACGATACAAATCCCTTTGTCCTGTTCGTCAGACAGACTTTCCGCAGGCACACGGGCAGGGAGTACAGCGAACTTCTCACAAGGGGAATAGACGGCAATAAGGGGGATATAAATAAAAATTATCCCTGGGCATATCTGCGCCTTTTTGCACTTCTGATCTCGCTGTATGCCGTGTTCCTGCTCATCGTCAGGTTCACCAATAACGAGTTGTTCGTGCCCGTCGCCAATATGCTTGCGGCGGTGTGCTTCAATCTGCCTTTTCTGCTGTTTTTGTACGAACTGTATCCCGAACGCGACCTTTCATGCATAGGCGTATGCCTTGCCATGTTGCTTGGCGGGGCGGGCGCGCACGTGCTTGCACAGGTTCTTTACAGCCTTTTCAGCGCGCCGAACGCATGGCTTTCGGCAGTTTATGCAGGCTTTTTCGAGGAGCTGTGCAAGACTGCCTCAATGATAATCTGCATAATCGTCGCAAAAAAACATTCGCCGCTGTCAGGCTTTCTGTTCGGCGCGGCGGTGGGTTGCGGCTTTTCAGTCGGCGAGGATATGGGCTACATATTTCTGCAGTCCAACGAACTGCCGGCCATAAACCTTACTGTCATGATTCAGACGGGCATGATGCGCGGAATGTCCGCCCTCTGCACGCACACGCTGTGGACGGCGATGACGGGCTGGGCATACTGCTTTTTTGACAGGCGGCTGTCAAACGCCGTCTTCTATTCGGTACTGCTTTTAAGTTGCGGGCTGCACATCTGCTGGGACCTTCCGCTTGCCCCCGTACCTCTCGGACTTGTGTATGCAGGTTGCGTGACGGTCGGCGGCTGCGTGGGCATAGTCATGCTTGTCACGGAGCGCAACAAGGTGTTCGCAAGGGCGGAAAGGGAGCAGCAGGGGCTGTTTGTCGAAGACTCGGAATCGCTTGACAAGACTATGCCCGAATACTGGAAGCACGCAGGGCACCTCGCACTGGTGATAGGCTGTTTTCTGATGTCGTTGATAGCCATAATTTACTGTGCGGTGCCCTTCAGGGAAACGTACGGCACACAGACTTTCGGCGATGCGGCGGAGTTTGTGTACTTCATGCAGGACGGCAGGTCGTTCGACTATGATGCGGACAGACAATATTCCCCGGCGGGCGTCACGGACGAGACGGTTGTGGAAGAAAACGGCCGACCCGTGCTTATAACTCAGCATGTCGACGGCGGCGACGGCGTGATTTATAATTATGCGTACAGCGCCACATACGACGAGGTGTCTGACAGGTACTATTATTTCAGGGCGTCGGATATCTCCGTGACGATTGACGGAATTACTTATCTTCGGGAGGAGATATACGACCACGGTAAGCTATATGCCTCTTTCTTCCGCGTCAATTCCTCAGTGGAGGTAACGGGTTACAATCTGGACTCTGACGGGGGCATAACCATATTCATCTATGACGCCGACTTTGTCAGGGACTGGTCGGAGCCGAGGTATGTAATACTCTTTTCCTTATTTGCGGCAATAGTGGCGGCGTCGGCGATAAGCTACGTCGCGCTCAGAATAAAAGCTTGGAGGGTAAAAAAATGCTTGACGAAAATTGCATCTTCTGCAAAATAATCGCGGACGAAATACCGTCCGAAAAGGTCTATGAAGACGACTGGATGTGCGTGTTCAGGGACGTTGAACCCAAGGCGAAAGTACACCTTCTCGCCGTACCCAAGACGCACTTCAAACTCATCGAGGAGGCAGGCGACGACGGCATGGAAATGCTCGCCTACATTCTCACAAAACTGCCCGCAATCGCAAAGAAGAACGGCTGCGAAAACGGCTACCGCCTGATAATCAATCAGGGCGACGACGCAGGTCAGACGGTAAACCACCTGCACGTCCACATTCTCGGCGGACAGCAGCTCGGCGACCTTTGAAACTGGGAGATTGAGACATGATATACACCATAGAAAACGACGTGCTTAAACTCGAAGTCAACGGCGACGGGGGAAGCATGACCTCGCTTGTCTATAAACCGACGTGCGAGGAGCGGCTCTGGCAGGGCGACGAAAAGTGGTGGAAGGGGCAGGACGTAGTAATCTTCCCCATTGTCGGCCATGCCGGTCCGTTTGTGGCAAAGGGCGCCCGCAGGGAGCTTAAGTCGCACGGCATAGTCCGCTATGCGACGCTCGAACTGCTTGAAGGGGGGGACGACTTTGTTACGCTCGGCACTCATTCCGACGCGCAGACCATGCTGCAGTATCCCTACGGGTTCGAATTTGCAATCTCATACCGCCTGAACGGGGACAGCGTGACGGTGCAGTACAGGGTGCGCTCGCTCGGCGGCAGAATGCCCTTTTATGTCGGCGGTCATCCAGGAATGGCTGCACCGGGCGGCAGCGTGACGATAGAATTTGAAAACGAAGAAGAGCCTCTTGTCTATCCCGTCGGCGAGGACAGTGCGGTGCCTGTCGGAAAAATAAAATCTTTCACTCTGGACAAGCAGTTCCTGGCGCGCCACAAGACCTATCAGCTGGGCAACCTTACGGGCGGGGCGATAAATGCAGTCACGCAGGACGGGTATGTATATACATACAGGTCAAACTGCCCTCTTTTTGCCTTCTGGTCAAACGAAAACGGCGGCGACTATGTCTGCGTAGAGCCCTGGTGGGGCATAAACGACTATCCCTCCGCTCCGCGCGAAATCACGCTCAAGCCGTTCATGAACTTCGACGACGGGCAGGGTTCTGTCTTCAGTTATACGCTTTTCGTGCGCAAAAAGGCGTGAAATGTATAACGATTTATACGTATCGGAATAATGATTAAAAACGGGCGTGCGCGGCAGATTTTTGTCTGCCGCGCACGCCCGTTTAATGCCTTTTCGGTTGAGTTCCGTCCTGTCAGACGAAGGGATGTTCAGCCTTTATTACGGCGTAGTAGTCGGGGTTTTTCTCCTTCAGCTTGTCGGCAACAAGTTTTGCCGCATCTTCATCGTCGAATTTGCTGTCGGTGGGGATACTCAGGTCGAATATCATGTTGTAGTGCTTGCCGCCGTACGTCATGCGGAAGTCGTGTATCGTGAAGGAGGGGTCGACTTCCTTTGCCGTCTCCTCGGCAAGCTTTCTCATCTCATTCACCTTTTCGTCGTTTAACTCTATGGGGTCAATGTGAATGGTTACAATACAGCCAAGCTCCTCGTGCATATCCCTCTCTATGCAGTCTATTATGTCATGGGCGTAGCTGAAATTGCTGTCGGAAGGCACTTCCGCATGGAAGGAAACGATTACTCTTCCGGGGCCGTAGTCGTGTACCATCAGGTCGTGTATGCCTATAACCTGCGGATATCTCTTCACGAACTCGTAAATCTTTTTGATAAAGTCGGGGTCGGGGGAGGAGCCGACAAGCAGCCCGATGGTCTCGGCGGCAGCTTTGAAACCCGTGAACAGTATGAACGCCGCAACTGCGAGTCCTGCCCAGCCGTCAATCGCGACGGAGGTGTAGCGGGATATCAGCGCGGAGGCGAGTACAAGGCTCGTCGCCACGGTGTCCGAAATGCTGTCGAAAGAGGAGGCGCGTATGGCGGCGGACTTAATCTTCTTTGCTATCTTTCCGTAGTAGAAAAACAGCCACAGCTTTACCAGAATGGCGGCGCCAAGCATAATAAGCAGCGCATCGCTCACGTCCGGCAGTTCGGGGGTTATAATCTTACCGACGGAGGAGGTAAGAAGTTCAAATCCGACGGCAATTATCAGCGCGTCGACTATAAATGCGCTTATGTACTCAATCCTGCCGTGTCCCATGGGGTGCTTTTTGTCGGCGTGTTTGGAACTCATCTTAAAGCCCACCAGCGTAACCACTGAAGAACTTGCGTCCGATAAGTTGTTAAATGCGTCCGCAACCACTGCGACGGAGGCGGTTATAAGTCCGAGTGCCAGCTTGGATACGGAGAGCAGAATGTTCAGAATTATGCCCGTAACGCTTGCAAGCAGGGCATATCTTCCCCTCACTGCGGGGTCAGCCACGTTGTTGCGGTCCTTCACGAACAGACGAATAAGCAGAGACGTCATCTGAATTTCTCCTTTATTGTCCTGCCTTGCAGGGCGGCTGTGCGCCCTGACAATGGCAAGTATTCTGTCTGAATATTTTCCTGATATTATATTATATTTAATCAGATTTGTCACCGATATAATCAGAGTTATAGTTGAATTTTTCAAAAAATCTCAATTTTCCTTCGTACGGGTACATTGAACACAATGTCAGGACTGTGCAGTTCTGCCTCGCACTTTCACCGCGCAGGTTTGTAGCGTAAGCGTGCGTATTTTGTAACGCTTCTGTTCTTGAAAAATTCCCCGCATTGCGCTATATTAAGATTGAGACGGACGCGTCGTACGGGTTGACTTTAAACGGGAGGGGAGAGTTTGAAATTTCTTACTTTTGCAAAGTTCGCCGCATTCGGCATAAGCACAATACTGTTCAGGCGCAAAAAGCCTATTGTCGGTACGGTGATAGTCGGCGACAGGTGCAATCTGCACTGCAGACACTGTTCGGTAAACAATATAACGGGCAGTATGTATCCGTACGAACAGCTGTGCGGCGAAATGCGCGCGCTCTATGCGCAGGGGGTACGCATATTGTTTTTCTGCGGCGGCAGTGCCGCAACGAAAAGCGGAAGCACGTTTTCGCGCTTCCGCTTCGTTGGTGACCCTGTCGGGAATACTACGCGCAAGCGATAGAGCCTCTGTTCATCCATTCGGAACACAGAATTAACTGAATTTTTTGGTGGAATGCGTGCGCTCCGTGCGACCGACTGCGTCGGGCGGGCGAACCGCCCGAACCCATGTGGCGGCAGTGCCGCAACGAAAAGCGGAAGCACGTTTTCGTGCTTCCGCTTCGTTGGTGACCCTGCCGGGAATACTACGCGCAAGCGATAGAGCCTCTGTTCATCCATTCGGAACACAGAATTAACTGAATTTTTTGGTGGAA
>CALVXA010000092.1 GCA_944368635.1 uncultured Clostridia bacterium | reverse complement strand
TTTGTTGTCGTGGCCGCCCTTTTTTCTGGGTCTGAACAGACTGCCCATGAGCTTTCTGAATCTGGTGAAAAAGACAATCATGTGTCCTCTCGCCCAGCGGAAGCGCTGACGCAGCATAATTTTAACCGTGGTGGGTTGTTCGTCGTAGAACTGTGCCTCGTCGCAGTAAAGTATTTTCGCGCCGTCCGCAATCCGGTCTGCCGAAAACTCCCAGTCCTCCGTCAGCGTGACGTATTCCCAACCGTTTTTAAGCGTTTGGGCATTGAACATATATCCCGTACCCGAAACGCGGGTGGAGCAACCGCAGGCCGTTCTCCCGCGCGATTCGTATCTGCAGGAGGATATGAAGAATATCCCGTACAGGCATGACATGTAATTACTGCCGAAATTTTTTGAGTTCCTGTAAGAGGTAATTACATATTTCCCGTCGGTTGCCACGAATGCGTCGTTCATGCGCGATATGTAGTCGGGTGCAAGCTCGTTGTCGGCGTTGATGACAAAAAACCCGTCGTAATTTTCCCAACCGTAATCTTCGTTTATCCTGTCGACAAGGTATTTGTAGGCATAGCCCACCGTGCGCTCCTGCGGGTTGTCGTATTCGTAAACCGTTGCGCCCCTTTCACGCGCAATGCGCGCGGTTGCATCCGTGCAGTTGTGCGCCACAACGAAAATCTGTATTTTGTCGGCGGGGTAGTCGTTGGCGCGTATGCTGTCAATAAGTCCGCCTATTACTTTTTCCTCGTTGCGCGCGCCGATTATTATACCGTATTTAAGCTTTTTGTCCGTCCTCGGATAGGTGCGCTTTCTGAATATGCCGACAATCATGAAAACGGCATATTGCGCCAGCAACAGGCCGACTATGCCCCACAGTACAGAGAAAACTATTGCGGTTATCTCCAAGTAATCCATACCCTCTCCTTGTTGCCGAAAAACTCTCCCGTCGGGCAATGGCAGACACCGTTGTCTGCCCGATATGCCGCCGCTGATGCGTGTCTGCGCCCTGACGCATTAAGTCTATCATATATATCGGCATATGTCAATTTGGGCGTAAAAATAAAAGTTGTCTGTTTGAAATTGATTTGACAGGCAATGCCGTCGGAGCGCCTCACGCCTGTGTTGTACGCCGTCTGGCAGAGCCTGACAATTCAGAAGTGTGCGTTATTCTCATTGCGGGGGTGCATAATTTTCATATGCTTCAATCATGTGCGGCTGAATTGACAAGAGGACGCGCGCGGAGTAAAATATAACCAGCATCAAAGGTCTTATTGGAAACGCACATCCTTCGGATGATTCACGAACAACACGTTGGTGCAAGTGAATCGGTTCGGAGGATATTTTTATGCCTAAAACGCTTCTTCAGGAAATTGCGTTTACATTCATCATGGTGATAGTCATGGTATATGCCATGATTTGTTACAACATCGCCCTCAATATCGGCGGAATGACCAACCAGGTCTTTCTTCTTGCCTTTAACGAGCTGTACATAATGGGACCGATAGCCTTTGCGCTCGACCTGCTGCTCGTCGGATTTCTCTCCAAGAAGATAACCTTCCGCCTGTTTGACCCCCGCCGCGACAATCCCTTCTTCATAGTCCTGGGAATTTCAAGCGTGTCGGTTCTGTTCATGTGCCCGCTCATGAGCCTTTTTGCCACCATTCTCTTCAAAAATGCGGGCAGCGAATTCGTCGCGGTATGGTTCCAGACGACGATAATGAATTTCCCCATGGCGTTCTTCTGGCAGATATTCGTTGCCGGACCCGTAGTCAGAAAGCTGTTCGCGCTGTTGCTTAAGGGCTATAACGCAGTTCTCTTCCGCATCCGCGGAGGCAAGGCAGGCGATAAGGTCTGCCTTCAGGAGGAGGCCTTTGCAGACGTGTCCGCAAATAGCCAAGACGGCGCACATGAAGACGGTACGGAAAACGGCGCAACGCAGGGCGCGAATGCGGTCTCCGACAGCGCAACCGACGGCAATTTGTCGGCTTAAAAATGCATAAAAGAGAGAGACGACCCCTCGGCGGGTCGTTTTTTTGTGTTGAAATTTTTACTTTCGCCCCGCGCGATTGACAAGGCGGTGCGGCGGCTGTATAATTCAGCCGTAATGCTTGCGGCGTGTATGGCCGCGAAGGGGTGCGACGTGCTTTTCGGAAGGCATATAAACAGATACTATCTGAAATATTCGGCGGTGCTTGCCATTGGTATTGCCGCCCTCGTGCTGGTGGACTATTTCCAGCTGCTTATCCCCGAACTCGTCCGCATGGTGATAAACGGGCTAAATACGGGCTACGCGGAGGCGGACGGGCAGCTTTTGCCGTTCAACTCCGATTTCCTGCTCAACAGGATAGGTCTTCCCCTGATCGTCGTCATACTTGCGATGGCAACGGGCAGGGTGCTGTGGCGCGTGTGCTTTTTCGGCTCTGCCGTGAGGGTGGAAACAGACCTGCGCGGCAGGATGTTCGACCGCTGCAAGGACCTTTCGCAGCAGTACTATCAGGTAAACAAGGTCGGCAATATGATGTCGCTGTTCACCAACGACCTGGAAACCATACAGGAATGTTTCGGGGACGGCATACTTATGCTGTGCGACGGACTGCTTCTCGGCGCGCTTACGGTGGTAAAGATGGTGCGCATGGATGTGCTTTTAACGCTGTTTGCGCTCATTCCAATGCTGTTGCTGTTCGCAAGCGGCGCGATAATAGGCAGATACATGACAAAAAAGTGGGAACTGAGACAGGCTGCGTTTTCAGACCTTTCTGACTTCTCGCAGGAGAGTTTTTCGGGCATATCCGTAATTAAGGCGTTTGTAAAGGAGGGCAGGGAGTTGCTCGCATTCCGCAAACTCAACACCCTCAACGAGGAGGCGAACGTGACGTTCACGCGCGCCTCCACCCTGCTCACCATAACCGTAACGCTGTTTGTGGAGTCTGTAATCTGCATAATTCTGGGGTACGGTGGCTATCTCGTCTGGGCGGGCAAGTTCGACGCAGGCATGCTGATAGAGTACATAGGCTACTTCACAACAATAGTCTGGCCAGTAATGGCTGTATCCAGGTTAATCGAACTCACTTCAAGGGGCAGGGCGTCGCTCGGCCGAATAGGCGGGCTTCTGGACGCGCGCAGGGACGTCGCCGACAGGGAGGGTGTCGCGGAACTTGAGAATGCGAGGGGAGAGATAGAGTTCAGACACCTCACTTTCTGCTATCCGGGCGAAAGCAGACCTTCCCTTAATGACGTAAGTTTCTTCATTGCTGCAGGTGAAAGCGTGGGCATAGTCGGCAGGACGGGCGCCGGCAAGACCACGATAGTCGACCTGATACTTCGCACATACAACGTGCCCGACGGCACAATATTCATAGACGGAGAGGACGTCAACTCGCTCACCATACGCAGTGTGCGCGCGGCGGCGGCATACGTCCCGCAGGACAACTTTCTCTTCAGCGATACCGTGTCGGCGAACATAGCCTTCTGTTCGGGCGCAGACGGGGAGGCGGTAAAAAATGCGGCGCGGCTTGCCGCCGTGGACGACAACATATGCGCCTTCTCGCACGGGTACGATACAGTGCTCGGCGAGAGGGGCGTAACCGTGTCGGGCGGGCAGAAACAGCGAATCTCCATTGCGCGCGCACTCGTAAAGGACGCGCCCGTACTCATACTCGACGACTCTGTTTCGGCGGTTGACACGGCTACAGAACAGACAATTCTGCAAAACCTAAAAAACAGCCGTCGCGGTCGTACTACAATACTCATTGCACACAGAATTTCCACCGTTGAAGATATGGACAAGATAATCTTCATAGACGACGGAAAGGTAATCGCTTCGGGCAGCCATGCGGAATTGTATGCGGGCTGTGCCGAATACCGCAGGGCTGTCGATTTGCAGAAATTGGAAGAGGAGGGGAACGGTCGGTCATGAACAGGTATTTCCCTCTGCTGGCGGCAGGCGGCATAATAGGCGCGCTCTCCATAGTATTCGTCGCGGTATATATCGTATTCATCGGCAAAAAACGGGCGTTCCGCGACGGCGACCGCACAATGAAGGACGGAGAAATTATCCGCCGTCTGGCGAAGTATGCCGCTCCCTATCGCCGCAGCTTCATATTTGTGGGTTTCTGCCTGATATTTTCCGTAGCGTATGACATAGCTTCTCCCCTTCTGGTGGGATATATAGAGGGGATAATCAAGCAGGACTTTGCCCTTGCGCGGCTGTTTGCGCTCGTCGCAGTATATGCAGGCATACTCATCGTCTCGCTCGTGAGCATGTACCTTCAGGCGATAGTGCTTCAGCGCACGGGACAACGCATAGTCTCCGCGCTCAGGACAGACCTGTTCGCGCATATTGAAAGCCTTTCCCATGCAGAGCTTAACGCCATTCCTGTAGGCAAACTCGTGACAAGGGTGACGAACGACACCAATGCAATATCGCTTATGTTCACGGGCATACTTGCAACGCTTGCCAAGAACATAGCCGTCATATTCGGCGTGCTTGCGGCAATGCTCTGCCTCAACTATATGCTCACCCTTGCCGTGCTGTGCTTCGTGCCTTTCATACTGCTTTTCACCTTTGTGTTCCGCGCGCTTGCAAGGCGGGCATACAGGCGCGTGAAGAACGACACGACGGACATAAACACTTTCCTTTCCGAAAATCTGTCGGGCATAAAGGTCACGCAGATATTCAACAGGGAGAGCGAGAAGATGACCGAATTTTCGGAGCGAAATGCAAGACTTTCGTCCTCCAAGCAGCGGCAGATATTCGTCTTTGCGGTATTTCACCCCCTCGTATATGTGCTGTACATCTCCTCCGTACTCGTCCTCCTGTATCTCGGCGGGCTGGGATATATCGACGGCATAGCTTTTCTCGGTCAGACAATTACGGCGGAAATAGTCGTGACGTTCTATATGTATACGTCCAAATTCTTCACGCCGGTACAAAATCTTGCCGAACAGTTCAACCAGCTCCAGTCGGCATTCGCCTCTGCCGAAAAGATATTCACCGTCATGGACATTGCGCCCGACGTCGTGGACGAAGAGGGGGCGGAGGACGTGACGGACATTAAGGGCGACATAGAATTTCAGGACGTCTGGTTTGCGTACGTCCCCGGCGAATGGGTGCTGAAGGGCGTGTCGTTTACCGTAAGCGCTGGGCAGACGGTGGCGTTCGTTGGGGCTACGGGTTCGGGAAAGACGACGATACTTTCGCTGCTGTGCAGAAATTACGATATTCAGCGAGGTAAAATACTCGTGGACGGAAGGGATATAAGGAGCATAAAGATAAGTTCTCTCCGTCGGCATTTCGGGCAGATGCTCCAGGACGTGTTTCTGTTTTCGGGGACGGTCAGGAGCAATATAACGCTGCGCGGCGACTTCTCCGACGGCGAGGTGGAGGCGGCGTGCAGGTATGTCAATGCCGACTCCTTCATATCCCGTCTGGAGCACGGCGCGGACGAGGAGGTGAGGGAGCGCGGCAACAACTTTTCCGCAGGGCAAAGGCAGCTTCTCTCCTTTGCTCGCACGGTAATACACCGTCCGTCGGTTATGATTCTGGACGAGGCGACGGCCAACATAGACACCGAGACGGAGTCGCTCATACAGGAGTCGCTGGCGAGAATGAGGAACATAGGCACGATGCTCATCGTCGCGCACAGGTTGTCCACAATAC
>CALVXA010000091.1 GCA_944368635.1 uncultured Clostridia bacterium | reverse complement strand
TATGTCGTCGAGCGCGCAAAGACTGTCCTCCTGGGCGGAACGCAGCGCGCCGATATCGCCGTAAGCAAACGCCAGCTCCTTTGAAGCAACCTTGCCCACGCCGTCTATGCCGAGGGCATAGATAAATCTGTCGAGGGGAATTTTTCTGCTGTGCTGTATGGCGGAAAGCAGGTTGGAAATTTTTCTGTCCTTAAAACCTGCAAGCGATGAAAGCTCCTCCGCCGTGAGAGCGTACAGTCCGGACGGCAGGAACCTGCCGTATTTTTCAACGAGCATTGCCGCCGTCGCCTCCGAAAAGCCCTCTATATCCATGGCTCCCTTGCTTGCAAAGTGCGAAAGCATTGCAACCATGCGTGGAGGACATTCCCTGTTGGTACAGAAAAGGTTTGCACCCGTTTCCTTGAGCGGTGCACCGCAGAAGGGACAATTTACGGGTTTTTCCACCTCTATACTCTCGCCCGTATGCGAAATGCTGCCCAGGATTTCGGGTATAACTTCGTTCGACCTGCGTATAAGCACGCGGCTGTTTATGCGGATATCCTTGCGTTTTATGTCGCCGAGGTTATTCAGCGTTGCCTTGCGCACGGTTGCTCCGCCCAGATCTACAGGTTCAACCTCTGCAAGAGGCGTAAGCTTTCCCGTCCTGCCCACCTGCCAGCGGACCGCCCTGACGGTAGTTTCTGCCTCCTCTGCCTCGTATTTATATGCCATAGCCCAGCGGGGAAACTTGTCTGTATAGCCTATCGCCTCGCGTGCGGCGCAATCGTTCAGCTTGATTACCGCACCGTCGGTGAGGACATCTATGTTCTTCCTTTCCACCTCTATCTTCTCTATTGCGGCAATTACCTGCTCATCGGTAGAGCAGAGCTCAAGGAAGGGATAGACCTTGAAGCCGTTGAGGCGCAGAAATTCAAAGTGCTGCACCTGCGTTTCAAGCCTGCCTTCAGACATATAATTTACGTTGTAGAAGAGTATTTCGGGGTGTCTTTCCGCAGTGACCTTTGGGTCAAGATTCCTGATAGCGCCTGCGGCGGCATTGCGTGCATTTTTAAGTTGTTCCCTTGCGGTACGGTTGTATTCCTCCAGCACAGAAAGTCTTATTATTGCCTCTCCCTGCACCTCGAGCGTACCCTTGTAGTCTATCGTGAGCGGGAAGCTCCTTATGGTCAGACACTGCGCCGTGACGTCCTCGCCCTCCACACCGTTTCCGCGGGTAGTCGCGCGGACAAATTTTCCGCCTTCATAAGTAAGGCACATTGTAAGCCCGTCGAACTTATATTCTACCGTGAATTGCGCGTTCGGAACGACCTTTCTTACCCTTGTCAGAAAGGCGCCGAGCATTTCATACGTGACGGACTTGTCAAGGCTGTAAAGCCTGTGAATGTGAGTATGCCTGTCGAAAGCCTTGACGGGCTCGCCGCCAACCCTTCGCGTAGGGCTGTCAAATTCGACGTGTCCGCTCTCCCTCTCTATTTGCGTCAGTTCGTCGTACAGCCTGTCATATTCCCTGTCAGGCACGCTGGGATTGTCCAGAACGTAGTATTCGTACGCCCATCTGTTCAAAGTATCTATCAAATACCTGACTCTGTCTTTCATCTGAGTATCTCCAGCGGCGCAAGCGACGCAGATAGTTCCTTTATTCCCTGGTTTTCAAACGCCACGTCTATTACCGACCCGCCGTTCTTCAACGATATTACCGTACCATGCCCGAATTTGGGGTGTTTTACCTTCATTCCTACGGAATAGCTCTTCCCGCTGCCGCTCTTTGTACCTGACGCCGACGAAAACGAAGACGACGCGGAAAATACAGCCTTTTTTGTCGCGCTCTGATTTAACCCGTCAGATACGGAGGATATTTTACGCGAAGACACATCGGGCACATATCCGTCGTCAGAGGAATACACCGCCCGTCCTGCGGGCTTTTCCGACCAGAAGTCGCCGTCATACCCTCCGTCGTATTGCCTGGATGAGCCGTAACCACCACGAGAACTGCCGTAAGATTTTGTGTACGAATTGCCGTATGAATTTCCATACGAACTGCCGTATGCGTTGCGGCGGCCTGCGCCGTAACCGTCCGAACCAGACCTGTAAGCTGAAGACGACTGGAATCTGCCGAACGGAATCGCATCGTCAAGGACAGGTGAAAGCTCCCTTATGAACTTTGAAGGCGCTGTCGGCTCCCTTCGTCCGTAAAGATAGCGGCTTCTCGAACGGGTGAGCCACAGGCACTTTCTTGCACGCGTTATGGCGACGTACATCAGCCTGCGCTCTTCCTCGAGTGCGGCGGGATCGTTTTCAGCGCGCGAAGTGGGCATTATGCCATCCTCCAGCCCGCAGATGAACACATTGTCGAACTCCAGCCCCTTGACCGAGTGGATGGTTGCTATGGTGACATAGTTTCCGTCGTCCATGTCGTCCGTGTCTGATGAAAGCGTGACCTGATTGAGATATTCATCGAGGAGAGCGTCGGGATTAAGCCTTACGAAGTCGTCCACGGCGGCAATAAATTCATCGATATTTGCAAGCTTGCCGTCCCCTTCGTCCGTGCCGTCGTCGTAAGCCGTCTTTATTGCCGTAAGCGAAATTACGTCGCGGACAAGTTCGCCTATATTTTCGCCCTGCGCCCTGATTATAAGCTCCTTGATTGTATTTGCGAAGTCGGCTAATCTGGACTTCGCCGACTGCGTAAGCTTCAGCTTTTCGGCGTCCAGGCAGGCGTCATACAGCGAAAGCCCTTCGCCGTCGGCATATTCCTGCATGACTTCCATTGTCTTTGAGCCGACGCCACGCTTGGGTACGTTTATTATGCGGACAAGCGCCTCGTCATCGAACGGATTGGAGATGAGTCGGAGATATGCAAGCATATCCTTTATCTCCTTTCTTTCGAAGAAGCGGAAACCGCCGAACACTTTATACGGTATAGAATATTTTGTGAATTCCTGTTCGTAGGAACGGGTGAGAGCGTTTATGCGCATCAGCACGGCAAAATCCGAATACTTTGCGCCCGCAAATACCGCCGCGTTTATAGTTTTGGCGGCAAAATACGCCTCGTCTGATTCCTGCTCTGCCTCCACATACTGCGGTCTGAAGCCTTCCTCCGCCTCCGTCCAGAGCTGCTTGCTGCGGCGCTTGTCGTTATGTCCGATTATCGTATTGGCGAGCTCCAGTATGGACTTGGTGGAACGGTAATTGCGTTCCAGCTTGTACACCTTTGCATCGGGGTAGTCGCTGTCGAACTTCAGGATGTTGTCTATCTCTGCACCCCTCCAGCCGTAAATAGACTGGTCGTCGTCGCCAACGACAAACAGATTGCCGTGTACGGAGGCAAGCAACTTTATAATGGCGTACTGAACCGTGTTGGTATCCTGAAATTCGTCCACGAGTATGTATTTGAATTTGTCGGAGAGATATTGCCTTGCCTCCTCGTCGCGCGAAAGAAGCCTCTTTGCCTCTAAAAGCAGGTCGTCGAAGTCAAGGGCGTTATTACGGCGCAGATGGTCGTTATAGCTTTCGTACACCTTTGTAATGGCATCTATGCCCTTCTCGTCTTTATTGCGCAGAGCATACTGGTCGGGGTCAAGCCCGAGCATTTTTGCATTGCCTATATGAAACTTTATGCTCTTAAGCAACTTTTCGTCGTCAAAGTCGTTTTCCTGAAACGCCTTTTTTATGATGTTGTTCCTCTCCGTGTCGCTGTAAATTGAAAAGTTGGACTTTATGCCCGCACTCTCGCCGAAACGGCGGAGAATTTTCACACACATGGCGTGTATCGTGCATATCCACATTCCGCCGAGGTCGCCGAGCATATCCTCAAGGCGGGTACGCATTTCCTTGGCTGCCTTATTTGTAAAGGTTATGGCAAGTATGTTGGAGGGCGCGCAAAGCCCCTTATCAAGTATATACGCGATGCGCGAAGTAAGTACCCTTGTCTTGCCGCTGCCCGCGCCTGCCAACACAAGCACGTGCCCCTGCGTGTCGCACACGGGCTTTAACTGTTCGCTGTTGAGTTTGTCTGTTATTCCGTCCATCGTAATTCTCCGCAGTATATTATACCACCTGACGGGCTTACATAGCAAGGCAAAAACGCACTTTATGTCCCCTCTTTTTCGCGGCGGTACTTTTCGAGCGCGGCAACGTATCTTGCGGACAACTCCATAGTGTATCTGCCCTTTTCTTCGTAGCCGAGAGTGTCGTAATATGCCTTGTCGGTAAGCCTGCCTATGGCGTCTGACACTTCGCCGTATTCATCGAGCAGCGCCTTTACTTTTAGGTAAAAGTCGTCCTGCGTTTCACCGCGTATGACAGTTTTTACTTTGTTGAGCATATTGCTCTTTACCCTGTTTGCATTGCGACCGCACTTTTCCGCTTCTGCCTGCGCTCCGTCCATATCGCTTTTGTACTTTTTCCAGAAATCTGTGCGCAGGCGCTGTTTTGCCTGACGCGCCACCGTCTTTAAATTGTCCATCATTTGCCCCCTGTGGCGACATTAACCTACATTTTACGACAATTTTATAAAGAAAAAACTCCACCAAAGTTTTCTTTGGCAGAGTTCTCGTGTTTTAGTTCTTGCTTCTCTTTCTTGCAGCTTCGCTCTTCTTGCGTCTCTTAACGGAAGGGGATTCATAGAATTCTTTCTTTCTGAGATCGCCGATGATGCCGTCGCGAGAGCACTTTCTCTTGAATCTTCTGAGTGCGCTTTCAACAGACTCATTTTCGCCTACCCTGATAGTTGACATATTGCGTTTTCACCTCCCCTTGCACGAAGTCACGCCCTTGCGAACGCTTGATTATTATAGCAAAACGGACGCACGTTTGTCAAACAATTTGCGTCCGTCTTTTTCCGTCCCGGAATTTTTTCCTGCCCTGAAGGCAAAGCGGGATTGAAGTTTACATTTCTCCCCGCGCCATAGACAGTTACATATCCTTTACTTCGCGTTCGTCCCTGTCCTTGCCTGAAAGCAAAAGACCCCTGCCCGTAATCATGGGCGAGATGATGAGCCATATTGCGGCAATCGCGACAAGAATGTAGACGATTATTGCGCCCACGCTTCTCGGTCCGCCGAATATCCAGCCGACGAGGTTAAAGTCGAAGATACCGAAAAGTCCCCAATTAACCGCGCCGAGCAGCACGATAATGTAACTGAGCAAATTGACAAAAACCATATTTCACTCTCCTTTTAAAAGCGCGCCGCAATCAGTTTCCCGCGACGTCTTTGATATGATTTTTTGCAATCTGCAATGTTTTATGCGCATCAGAGGCTTATTTTTCGTATATCTCCCTCTTCAGAACGCCAATATACGGCAAAGAACGGTACTGCTGGGCATAGTCCAGACCGTAACCTATTATAAACTCGTTGCCGACGTCGAAGCAGTTGAAGTCGCTGTACATATCCACTTCGCGGCGGGAAGGCTTGTTCAGAAGGGTGACAATCTGCACGGTTGCAGCCCCCCTGTCCAGAAGCAGTTTCTTGAGCAGCATGAGCGTTCTGCCGCTGTCGATTATGTCCTCTACGATGAGAACATCCCTGCCCTTAACGTCTGCGCTGATATCCTTTTTTATCTTCAATGCGCCCGATGTGGTACCGTCGCCGTAAGAGGAAACGGACATGAAGTCGAACTGGATATCGTGGTGGAGCTTGCGAACCAAATCGGCAAAGAACATAACGGCGCCGTTAAGTACGCAGATTGCAAT
>CALVXA010000090.1 GCA_944368635.1 uncultured Clostridia bacterium | reverse complement strand
CTCCGCAGGCAGGAAAGAGCCTATGGAAAACATGAACTTGTAGTCGAAGCACCCTTCCACGAAGAAGCAGAACCTGTTTTTGAGTCCCAGCACGTCAAGCACGAACTGCTTGAGCTTTTTGGAATTCTTGTCCACTTCCAGCCTGACGACGGCAAGCTTGGAACGCAGTCCGATTTTTTCCTTCATTATGACGGAGAAGTCGTGTTCGGAATCTGAGTCGTCCACCTGGGTGTCGAAGTCCGCGTTTCTCGTCACGCGCATCATCATCTTGTCGTTGACGGTGTACCCAGTAAAGGCGAGATGTCCGAATTTGCGCACAAGCTCCTCCGTGGTGGTGAGGTTGACCTTCTTTCCCCTGCCAAGGCGGTGAAGTCTTTCAGCCGCAAAGGGAACCTGCATGACCCCCACCATGCGCCTGCCCTCCTTTTCGAGGTCGTAAATCATGTACAACGCCTTGTTTTCAAATCGCATCATGGGGTGCTTTGCATCCAGCACCATTGGCGAGAGAAGGGGCATTATGTGCGAAAGAAAATACTGTCTGCACTCCTCTTCCTGTCTGGGCGTGAACTTGTCGCCCTCCACAAGTCTCACCCCTGCGGCAGACAGCTCCTTGCGGAGCCTGGAATATGTCTTGCAGGAAAGCTTGTAGCAGGACTTTACTTCGGCGAGTATGCCGTCTATCTGTTCGGCTGCGGTGAGCCCCGTCTTGTTCTCCTTCACCTTTGAATGAACGAGATTGTCGTTATACAGGCTGCCCACCCTTACCATGAAGAATTCGTCCAGATTGCTCTGGAATATGGCAAGGAATTTACACCTTTCCAGAAGGGGGTTATCCTGGTCATCCGCCTGGTCAAGCACTCGCTTATTGAACTTCAGCCACGAATATTCCCTGTTTATATACGGCTTTTTCACAAACGGCGTATCCGCGCCGCACTCATCGCCCGTCTTCTTTTCCTCTTCGTCTATCATCTTATGTCTCCGTAATACGCTTTAATCAATTACTTTCTTCCGTCGCGCCGACCTTGCCGCCGACGTCTCCGTCCTGCACTCCGCCCTCGTCGACTGTCTGGGCGGGTTTGTTCTCCGTCGGCTTTCTCCTTACATATCTGCGTTTAGGCTTTGTTTCCGCCCCTTCCTGCGGACGGTCCGCACTTTTTGCGCGTCTGCCGCGCCCCGTCTTTGAACTGCCTTCCTGTCCGTCGGCTTTAACCGCCGTTGCCTGCGCGGCAGAGGCCGTCTTCTGCCCCTTTTTTCTTCCGCGCTTTTTTGCTGTTGCCCCGACGGGTTTTGTCTGCGCCTCTCCGCCCCGCACTTCGTCTGTGTCGGGCGCTTCCGTCGCGGCAAGGTCGCACGCCTCGCCTTTTCCGTTATCCCTTATAATATACAGCAGATATCCTTCCTTTACGCCCGTTTCGCTTACCGTCACCCGTTCGGGGCGCAGACGTCTGAAAAGACAGTTGAGCGTAACCGCCGCCGTCGTCACCACATGCACGCGTTCGGGCGCGCTCTTCAATACGAGCGCCGACCTGCCCGCATCGCTCACAAGGTGTTTTACAAACTTTCTGAACTTGGCGACGTCTATGCTCTTTTCTTCGCCCTCAGAGCCGACAAAGTCCGAATACACGTCGTATACGGCAAGGTTAGTCGCACCCACAAGCACCAGCGAGGAGTATTTGCCCTTTTCGGGAAGTTTTTCGCCGTCAAATTTCTTTTTGAGGTATTTCTTTATTTTCTTTGCCTCTTCGGCGTCGGGCTGAACGCCCCTGACAAACTTGCGGTTGAGGTCAAACACGCCGAAACTGAACAGGCGGGTATGTTCTGCCGACCTGTCCGCAAAGCCGCATATCTCCATGCTCGCGCCGCCGATATCTGCCAGCGCGGCATCGGGGGCTGACCACGCCTCGTTGGCGAGCACGTCGAAATACCCTTCCCACTTGCCGTCCACAAGGTTTATCTTCATGCCCAGCGAATTGTCCACTGCCGACTGCACTTCCGCAAAATTGTCAATCTGGCGCAATGCCGCCGTACCTATGAGATATGCCTTGTCCGCCTTGAGTGCAATGCACTTGTCCTTTGCAGACGCAATGGCAAACACCAGCTTTTCCTTTCCCCTGTCGGAGAGCGACTTGCCCTCCATATAGTTTATAAGGCTGAACAGAATTCTCTCCTTGAACACCGTCTGCGCCCCGCCTTCGCCCGCATCCGCAACTATGAACGACACGGAACTTGAACTTACGTCTATTACCGCAATTCTCATCGATAAATCTCCCCGGAGCAATTTGCTCCCTGATATTTTATTCAAATATATTATTCAGACGTCGCCGATTATTCAGACGTCGCCGAAGGAAACGCCTATATTCCTTGCCGCCTTTATTGTCTGATTTTCCTTCGGCACGAACTTCGTCCTGCCAGCCACTTCCGTAAGGGCATTATACGTCACCTCTCCGTTTATCACGGCGACCGTCACGCCGAACCTGCCCTTGAGGCAAAGTCCTGCCGCAACGCTGCCGAGCTGTGTGGAGAGCAGTCTGTCATATGCGGACGGACTGCCGCCGCGCTGAATGTGTCCGGGGACAACCACTCTCGTCTCTACGCCCACATTTTCCTGTACCCACTCCGCAAGGTGGGCTGTAACCGTCGTTTCCCTGAGTTCCCTGCGCGCAAACGCCCTCTCCTTCTTTTTGAAAGGCGCTTCGCTGTCCAGCACGGCGCCCTCCGCAACGGCTACTATGTTGAAGGGCTTGCCCCCTTCTATTCTCCTTCGGAGCGCGGCTGCAACGCACTCCAGATTGAAAGGAATTTCCGGAATGAGTATTATGTCCGCACCGCCTGCAACGCCTGCGTACAGCGTGAGCCAGCCTACCTTGTTGCCCATAATTTCGACGAAGATTGTCCTGCCGTGGCTTGCAGCCGTAGTGTGCAGTCTGTCTATGCACTCCGTCGCGATATCCAGCGCGGAATGGAACCCGAAGGTGACATCCGTACCGTATATGTCGTTATCTATCGTCTTGGGCAGACCTATGACGTTGCAGCCCTCGGCGTACAGCAGACCTGCCGTCTTGTGCGTGCCGGCGCCGCCAAGCGTGAACACGCAGTCGAAGCCGAATTTTTTATAGTTTTCAACCATTCTCTGCAGACGGGAAGTGCCGTTTTCGGGCAACGTCATCTGCTTGAACGGCTGACGGGAAGTGCCCAGAATGGTCCCTCCCACGTTGAGTATTCCCGAAAAATCCTCGGCGCGCATCCTGTGGTATTCGCCGTTTATGAGCCCCGCATACCCGTCCGAAATGCCGTAAATTTCAATGTCGGGTCTGCTGTTTATAAGGTGTTTGCCTATCGCCCTTATGACCGAATTAAGCCCGGGGCAATCGCCTCCGCTTGTAAGAATTCCAACTTTCATAAATCTTCCCCCTCTGTCCGTCGCATATTTTCCTTTTAAGTATACATTACATTGCCGCACCGCGCCATAAGTAAACGCGCAAAGAATTGTAATATTTTTGTAAAACGCCGTAAAACCCGTAAAAAAGCTGTAAAAAAGCCCGTCTTACGCAACCCGCTTCCCCGGCAAGCGCTTAAAGCCGCGCGGCGACGCAGTAACTTTATTCAATTATAACACGGCGTTGCGGCGAAATCAATATCCCTTTCAAAACCCGTCAATATTCCCCATAATTTTTCGCCCGACGAACCGCCCGCCCCACGCAAAAGACACGGCATTGCCTGCCATAAATCCATAAAAAGCCGTCGGGATAATCCCGACGGCTGTAAATTGTCCGTATTGAATTGTGCGCTTACATTTTGCCGCGGCCGCCGTTGCGCCGCTTTGTCGCGTCATGCTGCATTGGGGACATACGCCACCCACTTGTAGCTTGCCGTTGCGGGCAACGCCGCCGAATCCAGCACCCCCGTCCACTCGTCATGTCCCGTGCAGTTCCAGATATTCATCATTATCTGCTGCTCATATTCGGGCAGGTTGACTCTTGCCGTATATACGGGTTTTCCGTCGACATACCACGTTATGTAATCTGGCTGCCAATCGAAGGCGTAGACGTGGTATTCTGCCGCCGCGTCGAACCCCAGGTCGTAAAGGTATTCATGCCCGCCCGTTCCGTTCGTGTAGTAGTTGAACTGCACCTTCGTGGTGTCTTTGCCGAGAAACTCTATGTCGATCTCGTCCCAGCGCGGGTCGTTTGTGTAAGTGAAGAAGGAAGACACCAGCCCCGAACCCTTTGCAGGTTTCATGCAGACCTCGTAATAGCCGTAGCCGCGCTTGCTGTCCGTACGGTATTCAGCGCCAAGATAACCTGTGGGATTTTTCTTGTCCGTATCCTTTTTTACGGTGAGGTTCATTATGCCGTCAGCGATGCTGACGCATGTATTGCTCCAATAGCAGTTGAACATATCGCCGTTAGTGTAACCGTTCGCCGCATAGAATCCCTGATTGTCTGCACCCGAAAAGCCAAGTATGCGATAACTTTCGTCAACTGCCCCGTCCGTGCCCACGGCAGGACCCGTTCCTCCGCCAGCGGGCGGCGCATCGACGCAATCTCCGAACGTCATTGCTGAAAACGTCAGCGAGCCGCTGTGCTTCAAGCCGTCCGTCAGGAAGGAATCTATAAATATTATCAGCATCGAAGGACTTCCGTTATACTTCAAAGTAACCGTCTCCGAAGCATTGCCTGCAAGATACAACACGACTTCTCCGCCACCGTTTATTTCGTGTTCGGAACTGCCCTGAACGGAGATTGAGCTGATGACGTTGGCGTCATCTTTATTGAGGTCGAACCTTATTCCTGCCCTTGCCGATGTATTGTTGACTACTGTAAGCGTAAGCATATTGTGCCCCGCGCTTAAATCAGACACTTCGGCGCCTATGTTTGTATAGGTTTTGCCTATGTCGCTGTACGTTACGGTCATGGAGTCGGCAGACGGCGTGACGATGTCATAATCGTTTTCCCAGAACGTGACATTCTTTCCGTCTATCGTTATTCCGCTATTTGCTGCGGGAGGAGTAACTTCACTGCTTCCGCTATTATTGCCGTCACTTTCGTTGTCGCCGCTTTCGTTGCTTCCGCTATCATTGCCGTCGCCTTCGTTGTCGCCGCTTTCGTTGCTTCCGCTATCATTGCCGCCGCTTTCATTGTCGCCGCTTTCGTTGCCGCCGCTTTCGTTGCCGTCATCCGACGGCTTCTGCGGCAGCTGTATCTGCAGCGCACTATTATCGGGCGAAGAAGCTCTGCCCAACAAAGAGCAACCCGAAAACGCCAGGAACGACAACGCTGTTATTATCGAAAGAATAATTTTTATGCTTTTTATCATAAGATCTCCATTCTTTGCCGATGAAAGGACGTCACGCCCGTAAATTTTTGTAAATTTAATTAACTCCGCAATTATAATCATATGGAACGTACATATTGTCAATACGCTTTACCCAAACTGTCAATTTTTTACACGTTCTGCCATTAGCGCTAATCAAAAAAATACAGAACAGCAAAAGCCGTTCTGTATTTTTTGGTGCACCTTCAGGGACTCGAACCCTGGGCCCACTGATTAAGAGACTCTCCGAACGAAGAAAAAACAGGCAAATTTTAATAAAAATGCGCGGTTTTAGGCTGTTTTTTCTGCGTTACCCTTATTAAATACCCTTGTGAAAGAGTGGTCCTGATTGTGCCGCGCGGGCCATAGAATGCCCGGGGAGAACGCCAGGGGAATCGCCTGTCAGAGCGAACAGTATTTCGCTTGCGAA
>CALVXA010000089.1 GCA_944368635.1 uncultured Clostridia bacterium | reverse complement strand
CCAGCCCCATGGAGTTGAGCGCATTGACGAGGTACCTGCCCCTGCGGGCATATTCGTCCCTCATCTCCTCCACGACGGCGAACCCGTCGGAAAAGCCCTCCTTCAGGGCGGCGTTTGCGGCGTGCTGGCTCATTCTCGGCGCGCACATTATGCCGTACTGATGTATTTTGAACATTGCCTCGTCAATCTCTTCGGGTGCGCAGACAAAGCCTATTCTCCAGCCCGTCATGGCAAACGCCTTGGAAAAGCCGTTTATAACGACCGTCCTCTCCGACATTCCGGGAAGGGAAGCAATGGACGCGTGCTTGCCCGTGTAGGTGAGGTCGCCGTAAATTTCGTCCGAAATGACAAGCAGGTCGTGCTTTAATATGACGGGGACGATTGCCTCCAGCTGTTCCCTCGTCATGACCGCGCCCGTGGGGTTGTTGGGATAGGCGACGATTATCGCCTTGGTTGCGGGCGTGACCGCACTTTCGATGGCTTCGGGCGTAAGTATGAACTTATTGCCGAAGGTACACTCCACCTCTACGGGCGTGCCGCCTGCCAGCACCACGCTGGGCTGGTAGGAAACATAGCAGGGCTGGGGCACGAGAATTTCGTCCCCCGCCTCGCACACGGCGCGCAGGGCAAGGTCTATCGCCTCGCTCGCGCCGACGGTGACAAGCGTATGTTCGGGTGTGCAGGGGACGGAAAACCTCTCCTGCATATACCTGCAGATATTTTCGCGCAGCTCGGGCAGACCCCTGTTGCCCGTATACTGGGTAAATCCCTTCTGAATGGAGCGGATAGCGGCGTCCCTTATGTACCAGGGCGTTATGAAGTCGGGTTCGCCCACGCCGAGGGAGATTGCGTCCTCCATCTCCTGCACGATGTCAAAAAATTTTCTTATGCCGCTCGGCTTAAGCGACGCCGCGCGGCTGTTTATAAAACTTCTCATCCTGAATATTTCCAAAAATTCATGCCCCCTGTCGCAGCCTTGCGCAAAGACAAAGGGAGTTTATGCCATAATTTTCTGCACTTTTCCGCGCCGCTATGCCGCTTTACGGCTGAACGGGCATTCTGTCGGGACCTTCGCCCCTGTTCATCAGCGCGCCCTCTATCTTGTACTTTTTCAGAATGAAGTGCGTCGCCGTGGACAACACGGTGTCGTAGGTGGATATCCTTTCGGAGACGAAGCGCGCCACGCCCTTGAGCGATTTGCACTCCACTATTACGGCAAGGTCGTAGCCGCCGCTCATGAGATACAGGTTCTTTACCTCGTCGTGCGCGGCAATTTCGCACGCTATCGCGTCGAAGCCGGCGCCGCGCTGGGGCGTTACCTTCACCTCTATGAGCGCTTCGACTTTCTCCTCTTCGGCTATGTTGTCGTTGACTATCGCGGTGTACTTTACTATCGCGCCGCTGTCTTCCAGCTGTTTCACCGTCGCGCGTGCCTTTTCCGCGCTGATTCCCAGCATGCTTGCCAGCCTTTCGGGGGACAGGCGCGAATCTTCCTGCAGGAGCGTTATCACGTCCTTTTCAATGCCGTTCATGTTTACACCTCTCTTTGGAATAAGCCGCAAAAAAGCGGCTTTATCGGGCAATATTTTCTAATATTTTACCGCGGATTGCCCATTATGTCAATATAATGCGTCAAATCCGTTTACTTTTGGCGGAGTATTTAGTAAAATTGTGCTATGTTCAGAATTTGGGCGAAGATTGTAAAAGACGGCAGAACGGTTAAACAACTGACATACGAACGGGATGAAAAGTTCAGCTATTCCCGCTTTTTCACCTATCTTGCAGACATCTGCGAGGGGCTTGATATATGCACTCCCGTGCTGATGAAGACGCACATTTTCAACTATGCCAAGTTCAACACGGTGCGCTTTCTGCCCCGCGACTTCGCCGAACCCGTGGACTTCGACAAACTTATACTTGAAAACATAGTCGTTTGAAAAGCTTGCTCTTTTTCAGCGCCCCTTGCGCCTGTTTTGCAATAAAAATGCGTTCGCCGCGGCATATTGCCGCGGCAATTTTCTTTTATTTACCTTTTTCGTGCATCGGCCGCACATATATTTTTTGTATTTACGCATACTCTTCGTATGCGCCTTTCCTTTTTTTTATGCACGGCAATACTCATTATCATGGGCATATGTGCGGGTGTATTTGCATTGTCAGGCTTTGACCTGCTTTCCGCAATGATGCTTTCCAACGCCTCGGCTGTACGCAGTTTTATGGCAATCTGCCTTGCCGCAGCCCTGTTCGAGCTATATTACCTCGTCTTTTTCTGCAGAAGGCGGTAACGTTACTGCCTTGCCAGTGTTCGCGTCCTGGTACAGCACCCAGTAACCCCCTTCGCCCACAGGCAGATAGCACGCCGCAGGCGACAGTGCGGCAGGGGCGCGACGGCTGTCGCGCGAGGGGACGCCGTAACAGATATATGCGGCTTTGCCCCCCGAATATATCACGCCGAACACATAGTGTCTGCCCTCGCCGTAGGGTATTTTAGCCCACCTGCTCCCCTCCAGCGCGGCTTCCAGCTTTTCTTCGGCGGGATATTGGGCGAAAATCTGCTCTATCCTCTCCCACTGCCGGAGAAAGAACTGCTCTCCCCCCTTTTCGCCTTCGCCAGGGCAAGCAGCATTTTCATCCTGACAAGACTGCTCCCCCGCACTCTCTTTCTGCGTATCGCCGCGTAGGCCTTCGCCGCCCTCATCAGCTGAAGGCTGCGCCTTACCGACGCTTTCCCCGACGCCGCTTGCGGCGGCGCTGTCGGCTTCTGTCCCGCCTGCCACGTGTGCGGACTGTTCATTAGTCCTTCCTTCGCAGGTATCGCAGGTATCGCCACGGCTTCCGGCTTCTTCGCCCTCATGTACTGCGCCTGATTCGGCGGCATTGCCGTTTTCTGTGTCTTTTGCCCCCTCTTCGCCGCGTATGCCGTCGGCGTCTTCCTCGGCACAGATATCGCCGCTCTGTCCATCTGAATTGAAACTGTCTTTGTCCCGACAGTCCTCTGCACTGCCGCTTTCAGGCGGAAATTCATAGTAGTTTGTCTGTGCAATGGCTTCATCGTCGTACTTCTCCCCGTCCTGCGCGCCCCTTTCTGCAAGTGTGACGGCGTCCTTGAGCCGAGGCAGCAGATGTGCGTTCTGTCCGCTTACGGCAGTTGCCACGGGGAAGCAGTCCGCGCCGTCGCAACAGCACACTATCAAGGCAAACCCCGCGGTCAGATCGAATTGACTTTCGCCTTCGAAGGAACACCCTTCGAACACCACTTCGTGCGTGCCGTCGCCTATGGCCTGGACGTAGCGCGCCCCCTCCAGCGGGGCAAAGTTGATGAGCGACACTTCCGCCTTTAAAAAGCCCGCGTACGTTTCCGCCCTGACCACGCCCGAAAGCGCGCCCCCGTCGGACGAAAAGCCGCCCTTAAGCCCCCTTATTACGGCAATTTTCTTTACATAACCGATCACGGCGACACCTTCCTGTCCCTTTTTTTACAATATTATACTTGCAAAGCGGCGCGCGGGCGCGGGGACTTTATGTGTTTTTTTCGCGTATTGTGTCATATTTGCCGTAAGCAGTGCCGGAATATGGTCAAAGAAAGCAAAAGAGGGAATTTATGCCTTCATGCCTCTCAATTAAGTTGCAATTTACGCGGCGGTCGGGTATAATTAAAATGACGTAAAAGGGGTATTTATATCACCCTTTGCGCAAGTTAAGGATAAATCTTTTTAAGGAGATATAATATGGCACTTACAAAGAATCAGAAAGTCCTTGACTTTGTAGAGCAGAGCGAACAGCTTGCCTGCCCCGACAAAGTTGTATGGATTGACGGCTCTCAGGCACAGATTGACGAGCTGAGAAAGGAAGCCGTAAAGAGCGGCGAGCTGATAAAGCTGAACCAGTCCCTCCTTCCCGACTGCTATCTTCACAGAACAAAGGTAAACGACGTTGCAAGGGTGGAGGACAGAACCTTCATCTGCACGAAGAATAAGGAAGACGCAGGTCCCATCAATTACTGGATGGACCCCAAACAGGCTTACGAACTGTGCGCAGAGATTGCACGCGGCTCCATGAAAGGCAGGACGATGTACGTCATTCCCTATTCCATGGGCGTCGTGGACAGCGACTTCGCGCGTTACGGCATTGAAGTCACCGACTCCATCTACGTAGTTCTGAATATGTGCATAATGACCAGGGTCGGCAAACACGTCCTGGAGGCAATAGGCAAGGACGGCGACTTCATAAAGGGCTTCCACGCAAAGTGCAACGTAGAAGCTGAAAACAGATACATCATGCACTTCCCCGAGGACAACACCATAATCTCCGTCAACTCGGCTTACGGCGGAAACGTCCTGCTTGGCAAGAAGTGCTTCGCGCTCAGAATTGCGTCCTTCCTCGGCAAGAACGAGGGCTGGATGGCAGAGCATATGCTCATCCTCGGCGTAACCTTCCCCAACGGCGAAAAGAAGTACGTTGCGGCTGCATTCCCCTCTGCCTGCGGCAAGACCAACCTTGCCATGCTCATTCCCCCCAAGCACTACCTCGACAAGGGTTACAAAGTTGAGTGCGTGGGCGACGATATCGCATGGATAAGGGTAGGCAAGGACGGCAGACTGTGGGCGGTTAACCCCGAAAACGGCTTCTTCGGCGTTGCGCCCGGCACCAACGACCACTCCAACCCCAACGCGCTTGCTTCCACAAAGAGGGGCACGATTTTCACCAACGTCGCACTCAATACGGACGACATGACTGTATGGTGGGAAGGTCTGAACAAGAACCTGCCCGAACACTGCATCGACTGGACGGGCAAGCCCTGGAACAGGGACAAGTTCGACAAGAAAGACAAGTCAACCTGCGCGGCTCATCCCAATTCCCGCTTCACGGCACCCGCACAGAACTGCCCCTGCATTTCGCCCAGCTTCGATTCCAAGGAAGGCGTGCCTCTGTCTGCAATAATCTTCGGCGGCAGAAGGGCTACCACCACTCCCCTCGTATATCAGTCGAGGGACTGGAATCACGGCGTATTCGTAGGTTCCGCAATGTCTTCGGAGACGACGGCTGCGGCAACGGGCGCGGTAGGCGTACTCCGTCACGACCCCATGGCAATGAAGCCCTTTGCAGGCTACCACATGGGCGACTACTTCCAGCACTGGATTGACATGGGCAAGATTGTGAAGAATCCTCCCAAGATATTCAACGTCAACTGGTTCCGTCAGGACAAGGACGGCAACTTCATCTGGCCGGGCTTCGGCGACAATATGAGAGTGCTTGAATGGATTCTCAAGCGTTGCGACGGCACGGTAGGCGCCGACGAGACTGCAATAGGCTACGTTCCCAAGGCAGAGGACATCGACATCTCCGAACTTGACTATGAAATTTCCGAAGGCAAGAAGTTCGGTCTGGACGACCTGAAGGAAATTCTTGCCGTGGACAAGGCAAAGTGGGCAAAGGAAGCCGAAGAGCTTGAAGGCTACTACACCAACACCATCAAGAGCCGTATTCCCCAGGAACTGCTTGACTGCCTTGCAACGCTCAAGAAGAACTGCGCCGAATAATTGACCGTGTCCGTGCCATTCGTGGCTGACGGCATACAATAAAGTAAATATCAGGGTCCCCGCGGAAGTGTTTCCGCGGGGACCTTCAATGTTTATTTAGCTTGTAATTTTACCGTATGTAATATTTGCTTTGGTTTTTTCAATCTCCCGTCTGTGCGGGGAAAAAATTGCTTGGGCAAGTTTTAATATTATGTAAGTTACGCCATTATTATGTAACTTGCCCTGTTGTCAATGGACATTCTTCCGATTACGGCAC
>CALVXA010000088.1 GCA_944368635.1 uncultured Clostridia bacterium | reverse complement strand
TTATACTCGTTTGGCGCAGAGGAGAGGATTCGAACCTCCGTATGTATTCCTACATAACACGATTTCGAGTCGTGCGCATTCGACCACTCTGCCACCTCTGCAAAGGTCTTATTAAGTTTATAAAAATATCGCCAAAAAAGCAAGCGATTTTATCGCATTGCCCGAAAAAATTTCACTTCCGAATTTTTTCGCTTGCATTTAATTCCTATTGACAAGGTAGGAATTAGATGCTATAATGCCGATGTAAAACAAAACAATCACAGGTAGTAAACTAATTTGGAAAAGCAATACGACATCACGGGCATGACCTGTTCTGCCTGTTCATCCGGAATAGAGCGCACTGTATGCAGGCTGGAGGGAGTCAACTCTGCCGAAGTCAGCCTTGTCGGCAAGTCCATGCACGTGGACTTTGACGAGAGCAAGCTGACTGAGCAAGATATCTTTTCTGCCGTGCAGTCGCTCGGATACGGCATATTCGAAGAGGGAGAGGCGCCTTCGGACAAGGCGCAGTCGGAGGACAGAAAACTGTTTGTCCGCTTCGTCGTTTCGGTGTGCATACTCGTACCCCTGCTCTATGTGTCCATGGGACATATGATAAACCTGCCCATACCTTTTTTCATCAACCCGGAAAAGGGCTACGGCGCATGGTTTGCACTGTTTCAGGCGGTGCTGACGACGGCGGTACTCATAGTAAACTATAAGTTTTTCACGCGCGGGTTCATGGCGCTCATACGTCGCGTGCCCAATATGGATACGCTTGTCGCGCTCGGTTCGGGCGCATCGTACATCTATTCGCTCGTGTTGACCGTGCTGATATTCTGCAGCACGTTCGGGGGCAACGCTGCATGGCAGGGTCTGCACATGGACCTGCATTTCGAGAGCGCGGCAACCATTCTGACGCTCGTCACCGTTGGTAAGTGGCTGGAGGAGAAGTCCAAGCGCCGCACGGGGGACGAGATTGAAAAACTGCTTCGCCTTGCCCCTGAAAACGTTACCGTGGAAGATGAAAACGGGCGCAGACAGATACCCGTAAAACAGGTGCGCGTCGGCGACGTAGTAGTTGTCATGCAGGGCGATTATATTCCCGTGGACGGCGTTGTGACGCAAGGTCATTCGTTTATCGACAAATCTGCGATTACCGGCGAAAGCCTGCCCGTGGAAGTGGGCGAAGGCGACTTTGTAACTACGGCTGCGGTGAACACGGGCGGAGTCATAAAAGTGCGTGCCGAAAAGGTTGGCGGCGAAACGACGCTTGCAAAGATTATAAAGCTTGTAAGGGAGGCGGGCGCTTCCAAGGCGCCCATACAGAAGTTTGCGGACAAGGTTGCGGGCATATTCGTACCCGTGGTTACGGCAATTTCCGTGCTTACATTCCTTATATGGGTGGCAATAGAGGGCAAATTCACGCCCGAAAGCATAACCTATGCTGTATCCGTGCTCGTTGTTTCCTGTCCGTGCGCGCTGGGACTTGCAACTCCCGTTGCGGTCATGACGGCGACGGGCAAGGCGGCTTCGCTGGGCGTACTGTACAAGGATGCGGAAAGCCTTCAGAAGACGGGCGGAGTGAACTGCGTACTGCTGGATAAGACGGCGACCATTACGGAGGGAAAGCCCCGCGTAACAGACTTCGTCGTGTTCGATGCCGACGAGGAAGAGGTAAAGGGTATTGTCGGCGGAATAGAAAACAACTCCAACCATCCCCTGGCAAAGTGCATAGGCAGTTACTGCGACAGTTCCGTCAGGACGGAAGAATTTGAGTACGTCGTCGGCAAGGGTGCCAGGGCGACGGTGAACGGAAGGAAATATCTGCTCGGCAATGCCGCACTCGTTTCGGGCGCCCGTATTTCAGACAGAGTGAAGAGCGCTGCAAAAAAGCTGTCCGCAGAGGGCAAGACGGCTATATATCTTTCAGACGGCGCGCGCATAATTGCGCTGATAGCCGTGGCGGACAGCGTAAAGGAAACCAGTGCGGAGGCTGTTTCGCTGCTTAAAAAGAGGGGAATACGCGTCGCAATGCTCACGGGCGACAACCAGACTGCAGCAAAGGCGGTCGCACAGCAGGTCGGCATAGACGACTTCGTCGCGGAAGTGCTGCCCGAAGACAAACTTCGCATGGTGGAAAATATGCGCAAGGCAGGCGGCGTGGTGGCGATGGTCGGCGACGGCATAAACGATTCCCCCGCCTTGAAACAGGCCGACGTGGGCATAGCTATCGGGGACGGAACGGACGTTGCGATAGACAGCGCGGGAGTGGTGCTTGTCGGCGGCGACCTCAGGACGCTGGACACTGCGATCGATTTAAGCCGTGCGACGGTAAGGAACATAAAGGAAAACCTGTTCTGGGCGTTTTTCTACAATGTTGTGATGATTCCCGTCGCGGCTGGCGCGCTTTCTGCCGTCGGACTGACGTTCAATCCCATGATAGCCGCCCTGTGCATGAGCTTAAGCTCGCTCTTCGTTGTGGGCAATGCTCTCAGGCTTTTAAGGTACAGAAATAAAAACGTAAGAATCTCTCCGTCGCATTCTGACGCGCGGCAGTGCGACATATGCGGGGAGCAGACCGAAGATAATCAGACGACGGACGAAAAGGAGGAAGGAGAAATGAAGAAGATAATATATATCGAAGGTATGTGTTGCGAACACTGTGCATCGAGGGTGGAAAAGGCGCTTTCAGCTGTGCCTGGCGTGGTATCTGCCACTGTCAAGCTCAAAAAGAATCTGGCAATAGTTCGCAGCCGCGAGGAAATTGCAGACGAGAAGTTCACGGAGGTGATAGCCGACGCAGGTTACACGGTCAAGGGTGTGGAATCCAAGTGACAAACCTTTCGGCTTTGTGACAATATACGTCAAAAAGTCATATTGACATGCGCCCATATAAGCAGATATAATTATTGCGCAAAGGGGGCGAAGGCGTATGCAGGAAATGATGCTTCTCGACAGGCGTACTAAGGAACTTATTGAAGAGTATGTACCGCAGGGCGACGTTCTGGACAGCATAACCTGTTTTTTTGCAATATTTGCCGACCACACCCGCGTGCGGATGCTGTCTGCGCTCGCCATTTCCGAACTGTGCGTGACCGATCTTTCGCGCGTGCTGGAGATAAACCAGACTACGGTAAGCCATCAGCTCCGCATTTTGAAGAATCTCGGCATAGTAAAGTGCGAGCGGCGGGGCAAAATAATCACCTATTCGCTTGTCAACGACACGGTGAACGACGTAATGCTCAAGGGCGTGGAATTTCTTGGTTGCTGACTGTTACGCAATCCCGGGGCAGGGCTTTCAAAAGTCCTGCCCCTTTTGGGTTGTCCCGAATCTTTCGCCTGCACAGCACGCACGCAAAGTTTCAAAGTGCGGTTTATGCTGCAAGTTAAGTGTCCGCGCCGCTTGCAAATTCAGCCGCGCGGTGGTATAATTATACTCGGTGCAATATGAATGTAATCAGGGAAAAACTCAGCCTTCTGCCCGATAATCCGGGCGTATATATAATGCTGGACAAGTACGGCAACGTCATCTACGTCGGCAAGGCGCGCGTGCTTAAGAACAGGGTAAGGCAGTACTTTCACTCCTCGCCAAAGCCGCCCAAAGTCGAACAGATGGTGCAGAACATTGCCGACTTCAACTACATCATCACGGGTTCGGAAATAGACGCGCTGTCGCTTGAAAATAACCTGATTAAAAAGTATAAGCCCAAGTACAACATACTCCTGAAGGACGACAAGACCTATCCGTACATCAAGGTGACGATGAAGGAGGACTTCCCGGGGTTTTACGTCACCCGCCGCATAAAGAAGGACGGTTGCCGCTATTTCGGTCCGTTCATGGGCGGAATAAATTATAAGGACGTGCTGGAAACCTGTCAGCTGCTGTTCAATGTGCGGCTCTGTCATACGGCGATAGGCAAAAAACCCGTGCGGGAATGCCTTAACTATCATATAGGCAGGTGTCTTGCACCCTGTGCGCATAAGGTGAGCAGGGAGGAGTATGCCGAACGCGTAAAACAGGCGCTGGAGTTCCTGGACGGCGACTACAAGGGCGCGCAGGAACGGCTCAGGCAAAAGATGCTCGCCGCCGCACAGAACGAGGCGTTCGAGCTTGCGATGGACTACCGCGACAAGATGACAATGCTCTCCAAGCTGGAGGCAAAGAGAATTACGGCTATCGCCAAGCCCATAGATGCTGACATTATAGCCTATGCGACAAACGGACTGTATTCGGCGGTCAGCGTGCTCGTCACGCGCAAGGGCATAATGCAGGGCGGTTTTTCCTTCGCCCTCGACGATGCGCACGAAAACGATGCCGAAGCCCTCACTTCATTTATAACCCAGTACTATTCCTCGCACGAGCCGCCGCCCGAACTAATCACCGAGGAGTACTGCGAAAAACAGCTTGTGGAAAATTTCTTCCGCGATAAGCTGTCAAAAGGCGTTACGGTAACGCTTGCGAGACAGGGCGCGAAGGCTCAACTTCTCGACATGGCAAAGAAAAATGCCTCGGACTACCTGGACAGGTCGGTGGACAGAATAAAGCATAAGGACGACATGACGGTGAACGCCTGTCAGAGGCTCATGGAACAGCTGTCGCTTTCGCGCTACCCCAGGCGCATGGAGTGTTACGATATCTCCGACGTGTCTGGCGTGGACAAGGTGGGTTCCATGGTTGTGTTCATCGACGGCGAGGCGGACAAAAGCTCTTACCGCAGGTTCAGGATAAAGACCGTGGAGGGGGCGGACGACTTTGCCTCGCTCAAAGAGGTGCTTACCCGCCGCTTAAAAAAACTTGGCACGGACGAAGAGGAGCGGTTTCCCCGTCCCGACCTCATTGTCATAGACGGCGGCAAGGGTCAGCTCTCCGCGGTCAGCGGGGTGCTGGAGGAGCTGGGAGAGGGCGATATCGACCTGATATCCATTGCAAAGCAGGAGGAACTGATTTTCACCACCCGTTCGGGTGAGGGAATTGCCATTCCCCGCCGCGACTATTCCCTGCGCATGGTGCAGAGAATAAGGGACGAGGCGCACAGGTTCGCCATAACGTATTTCAGAAGCGTACACACCAAGCGCAACCTTGCAAGCCTGCTCGGCGAGATAGAGGGTGTGGGTGCATCAAAGGCAAAGGCGCTCATGGCAAGGTTTTCAAATATAACGGCAATTATGGAGGCAAGCGAAGAGGAGCTTGCCACTGCGGAGGGCATAGGCAGCGAACTTGCCCGCAGAATAAAAAAATTTTTTGACGAGAACGTATGAAAAGTCTGAATTGCAAACTGATTGTATCCGATTTCGACGGCACGCTTACAGATTCCCGAAACAGAGTGGGGGAGGACGTCATAAAGGCTATTGAGGAGTATCGCTCTCTCGGCGGCATATTTGCCGTATGTACGGGCAGAATACTTCCCTCCGTACTGCCAAGGCTCAGGGCAATGGGCTTAAGCGGGCTTGCCGTTGCAAGTCAGGGCTCGACGATAGCCGATATCTCAACGGGCAGAATTTTAAGGGAGGCGGGGCTTGAACCGGCCGATGCCGCCGACATCTGCGCCGCACTCGAGCAAATAGGCGCGGCGGTAAACCTGTATACGACTTACGGTTTCTATTCCAGCCTGCCCGAGGACGACGAATACCTCAAAAAATACGAGGCGATAACGTCCCTTAAGGCCTCCCGTGCGGACAAGCCGCTGTCGCTTTTCGTGCGGGACGACGGCGTAAAGGCAGTCAAAGTCGCCTCCATCTGTCCGCGCGAAAGAAGGGCGGAAATTCTCGCTTACCTTAAAGATAAATTCGGCGGCAGGTTTGAAATTACTACCAGCGCTTCCGTGCTTGTGGAAATTTCTCCCCTCGGCGAGACAAAGGGCAGGGCGCTTAAGTTCCTGTGCGACTACTACAACATAGATCGGAAGAGCACACGTCTGAACTCCAG
>CALVXA010000087.1 GCA_944368635.1 uncultured Clostridia bacterium | reverse complement strand
ATATATGTTTGGTACGAACAGTTTATACGGATGGACAGAACGGGGAGCGCGGCGGAAAACGTGATTGCAACGCTTATAGAGGGCTACGTGCCCGCCGCAGACGTCACAGACGCGGCAACGCGCATTGCCGACGCCATTGAAAAGGACGTCACGGGCGACGGCGCAAAGAAGGCGGAAGAAATTCTTTCCGGGTACTGCAGCGAAATATCCGAAAAGGACCTTCGGTTGCTGTCCAAGCTGATTATAGAGACGCTTGCACACATGAACACCCAGACATAAGGTAAATTTATCCCCGTCAGGTTATCCCGACGGGGATAATCTTTTACGCGCACATATTGCGACCTCAACAAAAATTGACCGCATAATATGCCGCGATTACCGCCATAGGCGGCGAATAGCGCGTTATTGCGCATTGCCCCGCACATATGCCGCGGTCATTACATTTGCCCCCGTAATATGCCCTGTTCATGCTGCAGAACGTAAATTGAGACTTACATCCGTCCTCACCATATCCAGCACATAGTCCTTCATGCCCTCGTAACGCACATTGTATTTTCTGTACAGCATGCCCCGCACGTCGAACAGGTCACAGCCGAGCGCGCGGGCACGGTTGAATACCCCTGTGAAGTTTTCGCTGAGTCGCTTTTTTGCCAGCTCTATATCTTCCTGCGAAGCCTGCTTGTCCGCCTCGGTTCGGGGCGTGGGGCTGCGCTCGCCGTCGAATACCCTTATAATCGCAGAGAAATCTATTTTCAGCACGGGCTCGTCCTGTACAAACGTCAGCTTTGCGCCGCCCTTGCAGTCGCGCAGACTGACTACCCTCACATTTTCGCCCCCGCCGCACTTCATTATTGCATGACGGACGTTGCCGGATATCAGGTTGAACGCAAAGGTCAGTTCCTCGTCAAGCACGCCCACAAACTCGCCGCCCGAGAACAGGGCGCACCTGTTGCACAGAAACCCCTGTTCCTCGCCCTGTTCGGTACTTTTACTGCCGCCCTGCCCCTGCGCACTGCCACTTCCGCCATCTGCGCCGCCCTGCCCCTGCGAACTGCCGTTTCCGCCGTCCTTGCTTTCGCCGTTCTTGTCGAAGGAAATATAGGGCATATAGCAGAACGCCCCTGCAGAAAAGTTGTGTTCGCCCAGGTCCTTCAGATTGACCGTGCTTACGTTCGCCGACCTCTCCGCCTCCTCCGACAGCAGGCGCATTATGCTGTCCGTAGCCGACGCGCCGAGCGGCAGCCCCGCGGAGAGTACCTTCTGCGCACTGCCTTCGCACGCGGCGACAATGGGAGTAAGCCCCGTATATTCGTTGCGGTAAAAGTAGTCCAGCGTGGCGAACAGGTTGCCGTCCAGCACGCTTTCGCCCAACAGTATGAGTTCGCAAAAGACAAGTTTAGGGTAAAAACCCGTTCGCACGTTTATTTCGTTAAGCGCTTCCGCGACGGTTACACCCTTGCCCGTCACGCAGTTATACTGCGTCTTTTCGCCGTTTTCAGCCGCCTGCGGAAGGGCTATCTGTGCGGTAAGCGTAAGTTCTTCACCCTGCCTGTCAAGCCCCACGCCCACCACTACCGAAGTTTTACGCAGATCCACAAGTCCGAAATCGTTTGTGAAGAACAGGAAAATAAGTCCAGTTATGACAAGCGCGCATATTATCGTTCCCGTCCTCTTGACAATCTTCTTTACGTCAGTCATGCCGTCCGTCCCCCCGCCGCGGCTCCGCCTTGCGCTGCGGCAACAGCCACGCAGCAAGGGGCAAGAGATACGAAAACGTAACAACGGGTATAAAAAACCACGTCGCGGCAATCTGTTGCAATACCGAATACTTATTCCGCACTACAATAACTACGGCAAGAAGCATAAGGCTTGCCGCCGCCGAATACACGAAGTTGATGTCCGTGCGCCCGAAGACCTTACCCATGCAGTGCGTGAATATCTGAACGTGCAAGGCAAGCGCGAACAGCACGACGAGGTCGAAGGCATAAGCCGCGAAGAGGTCTATTCTGCCCAGATAGTCAAGCGGCGCAAAGAACACGGAGGAATTTACAAGCGCAAAAGTTCTTGTCTCCGCAAGCGGTCCGTAGACGGCATAGAAGAGCGCCATGGTTATGACTACCGCCAGTCCTCCCGCCGCATACGACAGCGTAAGTTTTGCCGCGTCCCCCTTTTTATATTTGAAATTGCCGGCAAACACAAGCAGGAACGCCCCTTCAGAAAAACGGTAAAGAGACGCAAGCGCGCCCTTGCCGAGTACGGTCAGAGGCTGTCTGAGCACGGGCATAAAGTGCGAGAAATTGCCCTGCCCCGCGCTCATCGCCCATATCGCGAGCAGCGACACCACGAATACGGGCATACAGATATCCGCAAACGCGCCCGCATCTTTCAACGGCTTCAGCCCCGCATAGAACAGGAAGGCGAATACGGGCAGAAACATTCCGAGGGACAGCACCGTCTCGTAAAAGGCGTCGTGTATGAAGTTCTGCTGTTCGATGAGGGGAACTATGGCTATAAACAGAAAGTATGCGCCGAGAAAGGCATAAATCACCTTTGCCGTCACCCTGCCCAGAGAAGAGGCAATCATGTCGAAAAAGCTTTCGCCCCGCCGCGCAGAGAGATACGCCGTCGCCCATACCACCGCCGTCTGCACGGCGAGGTCTGCAAGCGCGGGGAAAATGAGCGCATTGCCCGTCTGCGCCGCCATAAAGGCGGGATACAGCAACAGCTTTGTGCAGGCGTTGTACATCACGAGTATAAAACATATCTGTCTTACGTTAATTGCGTCCCTTGTCAAATCTGAACCTCACTTTATTCCTTGTCTCCAGCACCTCGGGTCTTTTATTGAGCGAATACAGCCCCGCCTTATACATTCCGTCGCGCATATCCCTGAAATTCATGGGTGCGGAAGGTGAAAGCAAGGGCGTGCCGTAGTCGCTTTCCCCTGCAAGGTAGGCTATCACGATGGCCGTCAGCACAAGCATTCCGAACAGTCCCAGCGACCCCGCCACGACAAGGCACAAAAGCCGCAGAATTGTGGACGTTTCCACCATATCAGGCACGGTATAAAGGCATATTGCCGAGAATGCAACAATTATCACGGCGGGCGTGGAGATTATTCCCGCCTTTACCGCCGTGTCGCCAAGCACCAGCGCGCCCACGACGGACAGCGCCATGCCCACATATTTGGGCATGCGGACGGAAGCTTCGTTCAGCACTTCCAGAACAATCAGCGTGAAGAGCATCTCCACGCTGGGCGAAAGGGGAATTCCCTCCACCGAGCTGGCTATTTTGAAAAGCAGCTTTTTGGGAATGAGCTGAATTTTGAACAGCTGCGCACAGACATACACAGAGGGCAGCAATATGCCGACGACGACGGCGAACACGCGCAGAAAACGCAGAAACGTCGCGCGGTAACTTACCACATAGTAGTCCTCCGCCGTCTGAAAATCTTCCGTCAGCGTATACGGCACTGTCAGGGCTATTGGGGAGCCGTCGACGATTATTCCCACCCTTCCTTCGCACAACTTTGCGCAGAAGACGTCTGGCTTTTCGCAGGTGGCGTTGCGCTTGAACAGCGATTTCGGCCTGCGCGAGATGAACCCCGCAATGTAGGAGGAATCGGGCACAAGGTCAATCTGCTTTTCCACTATGCTTTTTTCCACCTTTTCGGGCAGACCGCCCCGGACCACGTCCGCAAGATAACAGAGCGCAATGGCAGTATCCGAACGCTTGCCTGCAGTCACAAATTTTATGCACAGCTGCGACGATTTGATTCGCTTTCTTACAAGTCCCAGATTTGTCTTGAGGTCTTCGGTAAACCCCTCCCTCGGTCCCTTGATTGCGACCTGGGTAGGCGGTTCCATGACGGCGCGCATGGGCGGCGCCTTTACGTCCGCCGCAAGCAGCCTTTCATCCCCGCCGCAGAGTATGACCGCACACCCCTCGGCAATGCGCGTGACCGCCTCCTGCTCGTCGTTGCACGGCTTAAGCTGGGGACAGGCAAGCTTTTTGGCAACGTCATCCTCCCGCCCGCATAGTTCTGTCAGGGGTTTAATTATCAGCTCCCCGATTGCGTTTTTGTCCGCCACCGTATCGGCGTAGATGCAGGAATAATGTACTCCCGCCGCCGTATCGAAATAAAAGCTTATTACGTCGTCCGCCTGCACGCGCGCAACTATCGCCTGCGTACGCCGCTGCAAAGAATTTTCCATATCGCAATTATTATCTTCAAACGCGCGACAAAAATACCCGCCTGCCCTTCGTTGACTTGCGGTAAGCTTTCTGTTACAATTATTAAAATCACAACAGGACAAAATGCGATGAAATTCGACTTCGATTCGACTTATTTCGTGCCCGAGGACGTGCTGGAATGCGGACAGGTTTTCCGCTACGTCCCCTTTAAGCAGGGATATGCCGTATATTCCGCCGACAAGGCGTGCTATGTCCGCCGCGACGGCGCAAAGACCGTGGTGGAGACAGACTGGCCGGACTACTTTTACAACTACTTCGACCTTGACAGGGACTATGCCGCCATTGTGGCTCTGGCGAAAAAATTCGGCATTCCCGCACTTACGCACGCCGCACACGCCGCAAAGGGTTTAAGACTGCTCAACCAGAACGCCGAGGAGACTATATTTTCCTTTATCATCTCGCAGAACAACAATATTCCGCGCATAAAGGGAATTATAGAGAGAATGTGCATGGGGCTGGGCGAAAAGCGCGAGTGGCAGTACGGAGAATACTACTCTTTCCCCACCGCCGGGGAGATAGCCTCCCGACCGAGAGAATACTACCGCTCCATAGGCGCGGGATACAGGGACGAATACCTCTGCGAAACGGGCAAAAGGATTGCCGCAGAAGGCGTAGAACACCTTAAGTCGCTGGACGGCAGGGCGCTTCGGGCAAGCCTGCTTACATACAAGGGCGTGGGGCCCAAAGTGGCGGACTGCATATGTCTTTTCGGCTTCGGCAGAGGGGAGAATTTCCCCGTGGACACATGGATGGAGAGAATTTATCGGGAAGATTTCGGCGGAACGCTTAAGGACAGAAAGAAGATTAACGAGTACTTCTGTTCCCTGTTCGGCAAATACGCAGGTTTCATTCAGCAGTATTTATTTTATTCCAAACGCTCACACTTATAGTGTGCCTGACTACTTTACCCACGCCATTGCGGCGGAAAAAATTTACGACAGACTGCAAGACAGTTACAGACAGAAGATAAAGGACGCCGACCTGTACCGACTGGGTGCGCAGGGCGGCGACCTTTTCTTTACCTATTCCCTGCGCGTGAACGGCAACATAGGCAGGGTTTTGCACGGCATGAACAACGTAAAGCTGTTTACGTTTTTAAGGAGCAGGGATGAACAATATGCCGCAGGTTTTGCCGCGCACTATGCCCTGGACAGCGCTCTTCACCCCATAATATATGCGTTCGAAGCCACCTCCTCCGCCCCGTTCGCACATATACGGTTCGAGGGCGACATCGGTCTGTATGTCAGCAGGCTGTACTCCATTCCCCGCCGCATAATGCCGCGCGACCGAGTTATGAGGTGCGGCGGACGCATATATTCCGCCGTAAAAGAGCTTATACCGGAAATCTCGCAACGCGGCATAGAACGTTGCCTTGCGCGACACTACGCCTATACCGTCGCCGCGCTTAAGGCAAGGCGGAACAGCTATGTGTTCGGTTACGACTACTCCTCGCTGGCGGTTGCCGTCGACGATGCCGTTTCGTTCGGCGCGGACTGCGTCAGGGCGATATTCGACGGAAATATTTCCCCCTCGCTGTTCGGCAAATCTTTTCTGGAAAAGCCTTCGCCGAACACGGGGTCGTAGGACTGTCTGTCAAGCGAGAGTTCGTACAGTTCGTCCTGTGTAATCTCCTCCGCAATTTCACCGTCTTCAAACAGCTGGAACACCACATATCTGCGGTAA
>CALVXA010000086.1 GCA_944368635.1 uncultured Clostridia bacterium | reverse complement strand
CCAGCTTTCGGGCGGCGAACAGCAGAGAGTTTCCATTGCGAGGGCGCTTGCCAAAAACCCCAAACTGCTGCTCTGCGACGAGCCGACGGGCGCGCTTGACTACGTCACCGGCAAAGTAATTCTCAAGTTGCTTCACGACGTGAGCAAACAACAGAAAAAGCCCGTAATAGTCGTTACGCACAATGCGGCGCTCAAGGATATGGCCGACAAGGTCATCCACATAAAGAGCGGCCGCGTGGAATATATTGAGGAGAACGATAACCCTATCCCCATCGAAGACATAGAGTGGTAAATCATCTGCTATGAAGACCTATCTTAAAACTCTCTGGCGAATGTTCAGGCGGCACGTGACGCGACTGGTTTCCGTCATGCTTATGGTCGTTGTGAGCGTCGGGCTGACGGCGGGAATTTTCATGTCGACAGACAAGATAACCGATTCGCTTGCAGAATATCACGACTCGCACCGCGTGAGCGACATTATGCTGATGCAGAGCAACGGAACATTTACCGAGGAGGACATTGAAAAACTTAATGACGCATTCGGCGCGGAAAACGTGCTGACGTGCGGACTTCTGGAGCTTGACGTCAAGGACGGAAAGGCAACCGTAAACCAGAACGAAGTAAAGATTACGGGCGTACCGGACGGAATTATAAGAATCTACATATTCGACTGCGATTCGCCTTCTGCCGTTACGCAGAACACGCTTACTGTCGAACAGAGCTATGACGTGCCTGAAGACAGCGACGCGATAACCGTATATGCCGAAAGGCAGACAGAACAGCTTGCCGGGTTCGACAGTCTGCAAACATTCAGCCTTGACGCTACCATAACCACAACCGTACCCGTGGAAGAGGACGTACCCATGCTTGGGCACATCTCCGCGCAGGCGGAAGCCACGCTTGACATAACGCAGAAATACGTGCTGGGCGGCACGATTGTCAACCCGTTGCACATGGCGATTAAGGACGACCCGAGCTTTACGGACGACCCCGCCTCCGACAATGAGGAGGACACGCTTGACCTGACGGCAATATTCTACGTATTCGGCAACATCATCGACACGACTGCGGACGGAACGGCAAAGGGCGTATATGAAGGCGAAGTTGGCGGAAGACCTGTCAGCTACCCCTTCGAAATCCCCGTGACTGACGAGCATGTGCCGATAGGCGCCGCAGAGTTGCTTAACGAAGTGTGCATCGACATAGCCTCCCCTTCCTCCCTGTTCTCGCTCGGCTACGAAGCCGACCTGGACGCTGCAACGCAGATAATCGACGGGCTGGGGCTTTCGTCGGGCACGGAGACACTTACCCTGCACGAAAACTTTTCCTTTGAATCTTTCAAGGAATACGGCAACAAGATTATCGCCATGGGCATTGTGCTCATTGTGGTATTCATGTTTGTGACCGTGCTTGTGGTGCTTTCCACCATGACAAGGTTGCTTGACGAAGAACGAGGACAGATTGCCTGCCTTATGACGCTTGGTTACAGGCCGTTCGCGATAATATCCAAATATCTGCTGTTTGCGGCGATAGGTACGCTTATAGGCGGCTTTGCGGCATATTTCGCAGGACTTGGACTGGCATGGATAATTTACATGAACTTCGAGTGGAATTATCTGTTGCCGCCCTATTCCCTGAACGTGGCGATGACGGGGTATATAATAATATTTGCGGTTATCTTTGTTGCCACGCTTGCCGCAACGGCGATTGCGGGATTTAGAATGACGGCAAAGCCGCCCGCCGAACTTCTGCGACCCAAGTCGCCCAAGGACGGCAAGACGGTATTTCTGGAGCGCATACCGCTGATATGGAACAAATTGTCCTTCAAGTACAAGTCTACGATGAGAAACGTACTGCGCTTTTTCATGCGGTTCATAATGACCGTCGTGTCCGTTGCGCTTTCCACCGCGCTTGTGCTGGCAGGACTTGCGGTGCTTGACTGCTGTCTGTTCCAGGACATCGGCGGCGCGGCGATGATAGGAGTTGCCGTAATCGTGCTGGTATTTGCGGCTCTGCTGAATTTCGTCGTAATATATACACTTACGAACATAAACATAAGCGAACGCGAAAGGGAACTTGCAACGCTTATGGTGCTGGGATATTACGACGGCGAAGTTGCGGGATACATCTTCCGCGAGATATATATAACGAGCGCGATAGGCATAATTTTCGGACTGCCGCTGGGCGCGCTTTTATGCCTGTTGATTTTCGGCGTGATGGGCTTCGGCTCGCTGGGGGCAATAAGCTGGTTCGTGTGGATACTTACGATTGTGCTGTCTGTCGTGTTCTCCATACTGGTAACGCTTATGCTGTGGCGTAAGATAGTAAAGATTGACATGAACCATTCGCTGAAGGCGATAGAATAATGTGAGGATATTACATGAGTGAAACTGAAAGAAAGACGCTTGAGGCAATGCTGGAACTGTACGCGGGCGATGCCAAAAGAATACAGCACTTTATCAAGGTAAACGCATTTGCACAGATAATTGCCCGAAGAGAGGGCGTGGATGAACTCACGCGGGAGAGAATTTCGCTTGCGGCGTACGTGCATGACATAGGAATACACGAGAGCGAACGTAAGTACAATTCATCTGCGGGAAAATACCAGGAAATCGAGGGCCCTCCGCTTGCGGAAAAACTGCTTATTGAATGCGGCGCGGACAGTGCGCAGGTTCAGCGCATATGCCGCATAGTGGCAACGCACCACACCTATACCGCCATTGACGGCATTGACCTGCAGATTCTCGTGGAGGCTGACTTTATCGTAAACTGCTTTGAGGACGGACTTTCCGCCAGAAGCGCGGAGAACGCATTGAAAAACATATTCAGAACGGACGGCGGCAAGAAACTTCTGAGACAGAATTTCCTCGACGGACAGGTCTGATTCTTCCGGATATCAGGAAGGGCGACTGCTGAACGCAGTCGCCCTTCCGCCATTTGTTAGATATTTCAAAATGTCATTTTTATACAGTTGTTCGACATTCAGACGTAAGCCCGCAAAATGTCAGTATGCCCTTGCAAAGTAAACGGTACGCACGGCCTTTTTGCCGCATACTGCGCAGGTTTCATGCTCCAGCTCGTCGCACATTACTCTCGCCGAAGCGGCGGAGGTTTCCTTTATCTTATCCTCGCACTCGCGGCAGCCGCACCAACCTGCCTTTACGAAGTTGCCCGCTTCCACTCCTTTAAGTATGCCGTCGAGCGTGTCAGCCGAAACTATGCGGCTGTCGCGCCTTTCCCTTGCGGCGACAAGCATATCCTTCTGAATTTCGTCGAGCAGCGTGCATACGGCGGACGCAACGCCCTGTCTGGGGCTTTCCGCCTTTTCGCACTTGTCCCTGCGGAAAAGCACGACGTTGCCTGCTTCCAGGTCTCTGGGTCCGACTTCTATTCTGACGGGAACGCCCTTCATCTCCCACTCGTTGAACTTCCAGCCGGGTGAATTGTCGCTGTCGTCCAGCTTTACCCTTATCCCATATGCCTCCAGCTCTGCCTTTATCTGGGCGCACGCCTCCATGACGCCGCCCTTCTTTGCCGCTATGGGCACTATTACCGCCTGTACGGGCGCAACCTTGGGGGGAAGCACAAGTCCCCTTTCGTCGCCGTGCGCCATGATTATCGCGCCGATGAGCCTTGTGGAAACGCCCCAGCTGGTGGTATAGCCGTACTTCTGCACGCCGTCCTTGTCGAGGAACTTAATTTCGAACGCCTTGGAGAAGTTCTGTCCGAGATAGTGCGAGGTACCGGCCTGAAGAGATTTGCCGTCCTTCATCATTGCCTCCATGCCGTAGGTTGCAACCGCGCCCGCGAACTTTTCCTTTTCCGTCTTCCTGCCGCAGATGACTGGAATTGCAAGCACGTTCTCGGCAAATTCCTTATATACGCCGAGCATCTTCATGGTCTCCTCCTCCGCTTCCTGCTCCGTAGCGTGGACGGTGTGACCTTCCTGCCAGAGGAATTCGGAAGTACGCAGGAAGGGGCGCGTAGTCTTTTCCCAGCGCATGACGTTTGCCCACTGGTTGATGAGTATGGGCAGATCCCTGTACGACTGCAGCCACTTGGAATACATATTGCCGATTATGGTCTCCGACGTGGGACGGATGGCAAGGGGCTCTGCCAACTCCTCACCGCCTGCGTGTGTCACAACTGCCACTTCGGGCGCAAACCCCTCGACATGCTCCGCCTCCTTGGTGAAAAAGCTCATGGGGATGAGCAGGGGGAAATATGCGTTGCTGTGTCCCGTAGCCTTGAAACGGGTGTCAAGTTCCCTCTGGATATTCTCCCAGATTGCGTAGCCGTAGGGACGTATGACCATTGTTCCCTTGACGGGACCGTAGTCTGCAAGCTGCGTCTTCTTTACGACGTCTGTGTACCACTGCGGAAAATTGGTCTCTATATCCGCAAGATTTTCAACGAAAATTTCTTTTGCCATAACCTGCCCTTTTTGTATTTGTAATCTGTTTTTGCAATTATAACATACGCGGATATAAAAATAAAGTATTTTCGACGGCTTTGAAAAATAAATAGGGCGCGCGGCGACAAAAATGCACGATAAACAGTTGTATTAAGGGGCAAAATATTGTATAATAAACTTACTATGGCTAATCTTTCTTACAGAAACCTTAAAAGCGGAACGGACGTCCGCGGTTATGCCGTGGCAAGCCCCGGGCACGAAATTACGCTTACCAACGCGGCGGTGTATGACATTACGGGCGCGTTTTTAAAGTGGCTTTCGCTGAAGACGGGCAAGACGCACCTTAAAATCGCAGTGGGTCACGATGTGCGCATTTCCTGCTCCAATATCCTCTTCTCGCTCAAGCACTCTGCAATGAACAGCGGTGCGGACGTACTCTCCTGCGGACTGTGCTCCACCCCCTCCATGTTCATGCTTTTGAAGAGCGGCAAGTTCGGGTGCGACGCCTCAATTATGATAACCGCCTCCCACCTGCCCTATGACAGGAACGGACTTAAGTTCTTCACGGACGAAGGCGGTCTGGAAGGAAGCGACATTTCAAAGATTCTTGAAATGGCTGAAAACAGAGAGAGACCCGAAGGTCCCAAGGGCTCGTTTGAAGAGATATACTTCCTCGACGACTACTGCGCCGGTCTTGTAGACATGGTGCGCAGCGCGTGCGGCACAGACGCTCCCCTTACGGGCAAGCGCATAATTGTGGACGCAGGCAACGGCGCTGGCGGATTTTTCACCGACAAAGTGCTTAAACCCCTTGGCGCGGACACCACGGGCAGCCAGTTCCTTGACCCCGACGGCACATTCCCCAACCACATACCCAACCCCGAGGACGGCGACGCAATACGCAGCCTTAAGGAAGCAGTGATAGCTTCGGGCGCCAACCTCGGCATAATATTCGACACTGACGTCGACAGGGCAGGCCTTGTGGACAGCGAAGGCAACGAGCTAAACAGAAACAGGCTTATCGCGCTGACTGCCGCTGCAATCGACGAAAAGGGCGCAAGTATAGTTACGGACAGCGTGACGAGCGACGGTCTTGCAGAATTCCTTAAGGAAAAGGGATACAGACACGTCAGGTTCAAGAGGGGATACAAAAACGTTATCGATGAGGCTGTGCGCCGCGAAAAGCTGGGCGAAAGCTGTCCCCTTGCCATGGAGACGAGCGGACACGCCGCGTTCCGCGACAACTACTACCTCGACGACGGCGCATACCTCGTTTGCAGACTGCTGATTGCGCTTGCCCGCCAGGCGCAGAAGGGCAAAAAACTGATTTCCCTTATAGACGGACTTAAGACCCCCGCCGAGGAGAATGAAATAAGAATAAAATTCAACTCCTCCTCTCTGGACTTCAGGCGTGAGGGCAAGCGCGTGACGGACGAAATTGCATACTTTGCCGCTCTCGATAAAAGAATAACGCTTGCACCGGACAACTACGAGGGCGTGAGGCTTAACTTTGGCGAGGCAGACGGCAACGGATGGGCGCTTGTGAGAATGAGCGTACACGACCCCG
>CALVXA010000085.1 GCA_944368635.1 uncultured Clostridia bacterium | reverse complement strand
ACTTTATCTGGCACTCAAAAAATGTGGCATACTTGTAAGACATTTCGACGATGCCCGCATTGCAGAATATGTGAGAATAACCATTGGTACCGATTCGGAAACTGAGCTGTTGCTTGAAGCAATAAAGGAAATTTTAAATGATGAGAAAAGCAGAAATTGAACGCAATACCAGAGAAACTCAGATAAAATTGAGTCTGTGTCTTGACGGGGGCTCGTACAGCATAAACACAGGGTGTGGGTTTCTCGACCATATGTTGGAATTATTTTCCGTACACAGCGGGTTTGGACTTGAAGTACATTGCAATGGCGATGTAAGAGTGGATTATCACCATACGGTTGAGGATGTGGGCATCGTGCTCGGGCAGGCGTTCAATCAGGCGATTGGAGACAAGCGCGGTATAGCGCGTTATGCGGACGTGACAATTCCCATGGACGAAGCGCTGGTATTGTGCGCAGCTGACATAAGCGGGCGCGGCACTTTGAACTATTCGCTTAAAATTGAGAGCGCAAAGGTGACTGACGATAGTGACGAAATTCACGCTAAAGCAGTGGGACTCTTCGATACTGAACTTATAGAGGAGTTTTTTATCGCGTTTGTCAGAGAAGCGAGAATTACCCTTCACTTAGTCCAGCTTTTCGGTAAGAACACTCACCACATTGTTGAATGTGCGTTCAAGGCATTTGCCAGAGCGATGAAATGCGCAACAGTTTTAACAGGGAACGATATACCGTCAAGCAAGGGAGTATTATGATAGCTATAATCGACTATGGAGTAGGTAACCTGTTTTCTCTTGAATGTTCATTGAAAAAAATCGGAGAAAGTTGCATCATAAGTGGCGATGTACAGACTATACGCGGTGCGGATAAGCTGATTTTGCCTGGTGTCGGCGCTTTCGGCGATGCGGCTGATAAATTAAGGTTATCAGGTCTCGACAAAATAATACTCGAAGAGGCAAAACGAGGGAAACATATTCTCGGAATTTGTCTTGGCATGCAGTTACTTTTTGAGAAGAGTTTTGAATACGGAGAACACTGCGGATTGGGCATAGTTCGCGGTCAGGTCAGACCATTGTCAGAGAAAGTCGCAAATCTGAAAATACCACATATGGGTTGGAATACCTTAAAGTTCACAAGGAAAACAAAACTGTTTGACGGTATTAACGACGGAGACTATGTATATTTTGTACATTCATATTATGGGCAATGCGCAGATGACAGTCTTGTTGCTGTTACAGATTACGGCTTTGATGTGACGGCAGCCGTCCAGAAAGACAATGTTGCAGGCGTTCAGTTTCATCCAGAAAAAAGCGGAGAAACGGGACTTAAAATACTTAAAAATTTTGCGGATATGTAGGTAATCTTATGTATATTTTCCCGGCGATCGACCTGATAGACGGTAAGGTAGTGAGACTTTCGAAGGGTGACTATGACAGAGAAAAAAGATATTCTGTTACCGCACAAGGTGCGGCAGAAAACTTCTTACGCGAAGGCGCAAGTCATTTGCATATTGTCGACCTGGATGGCGCAAAGAGCGGCAAGGCTGAAAATGCGCCCGTTATCGCAGAAATAGTCAGACAATTCAATTTCTTTGTCGAGGTTGGCGGAGGCATCAGAACGACAGAGCAAATCCAAGAATATCTTGATGTAGGAGTCAGCCGCGTAATAATCGGAACAAAAGCCGTAACCGACAGGAGTTTCCTTGAAAACGCAATAGCTAAATTCGGGAAATGCATTTCAGTCGGCGTCGATGCGAGCGGAGGGAAAGTCGCCATAAACGGATGGAAAGAAATAACTTCATTGGACTCATTGCAATTTTGTCGTGAACTTAAAGATATGGGAGTAGATCACATAATTTACACGGACATTTCGCGCGATGGAATGATGAATGGTACAAATTTAGACATTTACAAAGTACTATGTCAGACACAATATCCTAAAATTACGGCTTCAGGCGGAATAACGTACATTGAGGAGCTTAAGAAGCTTGAAAATTTTGGTACTTACGGAGCAATATTAGGGAAAGCTTTATATGAGAATAAGCTTTCGTTGCGGGAAGCCGTTCGACTCTGTGAGGGCAAATAGTATCAGTGTGATAGCTTTACACGAATGACAACGGTATTATGTATGCTGTATTATGAGATTTATATGAACGGCCTTTTAAGGTGAATTATACGATTTAAATATATTTTAAACGTATCATATTGTTTTGCCGTAAGCGGTTAATTATACATGGTTTTTTTCAGTTCAATTTAATCCATGACACCTTGTTATACCAATAATCTTGTGAAGCTAATGTTGCCAAGGACTGTATTCTTATGTAACGTTATTATTAATTTTAATACCGTTTGTAATGAGGTATTATTTCAATCTTTTTATATAAAGTTGCTGACCAAATAGCCTAAAAGTTGATAAACGATAGGATTTAATTGGCTTTTATAACAGATAATTTGGTTTTTTAACTTAATCTTTTTTATTATAGATTTAAAACTATTTTGAGGAAAGTAAATATTATGCTTGCTAAAAGAATAATTCCCTGCCTTGATGTTAAACACGGCAGGGTAGTCAAAGGGAAAAATTTTTCTGCGCTCAGGGATGTTGACGACCCCGTCGAACTTGCATCTTTCTATTCCGACGGAGGCGCGGATGAGCTTGTTTTTTATGATATTGTGGCAAGCGCAGAGGGGCGGTCGCTTTTTTGTGATGTGCTCAGACGTGTTGCCGAGAACGTATTTATCCCGCTTACTGTCGGCGGCGGTATAAATTCGCTCAACGACTTCGACAGAGTACTTAAGTGCGGCGCAGATAAAGTCAGCGTCAACAGCGGCGCTATAAGAAATCCTTCGCTTATATCTCAAGCGGCACAGCGGTATGGTAATCAATGCGTGGTTCTTTCCATGGATGTAAAGCTTTGTGATGATGGTTATAGGGTATATTCTCTCGGCGGAAGGGAAAAAACTGATATAGATGCCGTAACTTGGGCACAATTCGGTGAGGACAGCGGAGCAGGTGAGATTGTTGTCAACAGCATTGACACGGACGGAATGAAGGGCGGGTTCGATGTTCCGCTGCTCGATAAAATCGTATCTGCCGTCAATATTCCCGTAATTGCCAGCGGTGGGGCAGGCTCCGTGGAGCATTTTATAGATTTATTCAGAAGTGTAAACGTCGATGCCGGGTTAGGCGCATCAGTATTTCATTTCGGCGATTTTACAATCAAAAATTTAAAAGAAAAACTTAAGCAGAGCGGTGTGGAGGTCAGATTATGATAAATGCAGATGAACTGAAATTCGACGAAAACGGGTTGATCCCCGCAGTAATTACAGATTACTACACAAAGAAAGTTCTGACTCTTGCATATATGAATAGGGAAAGTCTGAAAATAAGCATGGATGAAGGCAGGACGTGCTTTTATTCCAGAAGTCGTCGTTGTCTGTGGAGGAAAGGCGAAACGAGCGGCAACTACCAACACATAGTATCAATTACGGCTGACTGTGACCGTGATTCGATCGTCGTGGAAGTCGTGAAAGACGGTCCTGCTTGCCACCTCGGGACTGACAGTTGCTTTAATGACGATGTATATATAAGCGATAAGTTAACAGAGTTTTCTGTTGACGGGTTGTATGATCTGCTGACCGAAAGGATGAAACTTAAGCCAAGCGGCTCCTATACAACGTATCTGTTTGAGCAGGGTATTGACAAAATCCTTAAAAAGGTCGGGGAAGAGTGTACTGAAGTAATTGTTGCAGGAAAAGGAGGAGATAAGGCAGAAACCGTCTTTGAAATTGCAGACCTTACATATCATGTTCTCGTACTTATGGTATATATGGGGATTACGGAGAAAGAAGTTATTGATGAGCTTGCGAAACGTCATGTAATCGACCATAAAGTCAAGCAGCAAAAAATGCAGTAACGTAAAACTACCAATCTGGCTGCGGGACTCAATACATAATGTGCACCGCGATAACTTTAAATAAGAACCATTTTTACTTCGGACGAACGCTTGATTTTGACCAATCATTCGGTGAAAAAGTAGTAATAACACCGCGAAACTATGTATTCAACTTCAGACACGAAGGCGTTATATCTAACCACTACGCAATTATTGGCGCGGCTGTCGTGTCTGAAGGGTATCCGCTGTATTTTGACGGAGTGAACGAAAAGGGGTTGTGTGTCGCAGGACTGAATTTTAAGGGTAATGCAGTATATTCTGACTTTCCTGGCGGAAGATTTAATGTGGCGCAATTTGAATTTATTCCCTGGATACTTTCGCTTTTCCAGAACGTTGAGGAAGTAAGGAAGCATATCGGCGAAGTGTGTCTGCTGACCGAACCATTCAGTGACAAGATGACTTCTGCCGAACTCCATTGGTTGATTGCAGCCCGCGACGGCTGCATTACTGTTGAATATACGCATGATGGACTTAAAATATATGATAATGAAATCGGAGTTCTGACAAATAATCCGCCTTTTGAATATCAGTTGCAAAACCTGAACAACTATATGGCGCTTTCGGCAATGCGTCCTTTAAACACTTTTGGCAAAGGAGTAAAGCTCAAGGAGTACTGTCGGGGGATGGGCGCATTGGGGTTACCCGGTGACCTTTCTTCGCAGTCAAGATTTATCAGGGCCGCCTTTGTAAGGAACAACAGTTTATGTGAAGAAGACAACGTTTCATGCGTGAATCAATTCTTCCATATACTGAACAGCGTTGATAATCAACGAGGTTGTTGCTTGGGAGAGGATGGAAGCAGTGAGATAACGCACTATTCCTGTTGTGCAGACGCCGATGAATGTAAGTACTATTTCACGACATACGATAACCACAGAATTGCCTGCGTTTCATTGTCGGCCGCCAAACCAGAAGGGGATACGCTCATATATTACAATATGTATGAGGCGGAGGATATTAAAAATATAAATTTTTAATAAACAAAGGCGGTTGCGTTGCCTTTTACGGCAGCGCAGCCGCACTCTTATTGCCAAATATTTCAATTAATTCAGCTGTTCAGTATTCAGTTTAATTAGTATAATTTATCATTAAGGTAGTTATTTGCAGCTTCTATTTCGGCAGACATATCGCCTGCATCGGTTGCAGATGACTTCAAACTTTTAAACTGACTTCTCTTTTCTTCCAGGTCCTCTTTCATATAACTCGCAATTTGAGCATATTCAGTGCTTACGCCCAAAGTTCTTCCGTTTTTATATCTTGCAAAGATATAAGTTTTGACTGACGCAGCCTCCGACAGAATTGATATATTGATCGCCCCGACGCTGCCGGTAGTAAAATCATAGTCTGCAACTAAATACACATATCCGCTCTGCTCAGGCGAACTTATGCCTTCAGAAGTAAAATCAATCTGTATGGTAATGCTGTTTTCTGTCTCGTCGATATAATCTGCGATTAGCAAGGCGGTAGAGATTTCGTCGCCTGATGCGGAGAAAGTTCCGGTTACAGATTCAGGCGAATCGCTTACCGGGTAGTTCGGATTTTTATAAAATTCAGACAACATAAAGATATAAGAACTGCCAAGCTGAATCCACATCGTGTATTCGGAAATATCTGCCGTATAGATTTCATCGTCAGTAAGTCCGGATTCCGCACGAACAGCGCTGAAAGTTGAAATCTTCAAGCTCTGGCTTGTCTGACTGTCTGCAGAAGGTAATACAGAATCGATAAGAGTATCGCCTATATCTGCAATTATTTCGCTTCGCTCGGCTGCAGATACAGTTGATGATGCATCGCCGTTGTTCGTGCCATCTGTATTGTCGCCAGTCTGAATATTGTCGGGCGTCTCCGTCTGCGACTGGTTATTGTCGGAGCAGGCTGAAAGGCAGAAAGCCGATGAGGCAACGCATAATGCAGTGAACACAGTTAAAAACTTTTTTGACATAATTACACCTTCAAAACTGAATTTAATTATAATTAATTATAAAACTTGTTTTTGTAAATTACAACCATTATTAAATATTTTAATAAAAAATGCAAAAAAACTGACCGATGCATTTTGCCTCGGTCAGTTTTTTTGGTGCGGATAACAGGAGTTGAACCTGCATGGTCGCCCACTGGAACCTGAAACCAGCGCGTCTGCCAATTCCG
>CALVXA010000084.1 GCA_944368635.1 uncultured Clostridia bacterium | reverse complement strand
GGTTGACGCCCCTGAAACAATACCTACTTTTTTATAATTTTTAATTTTTTCTATATCCAATTCATCGGCAAAGGTAAGTCTGAACACATTTTTACAATGTTGTGAGCAAATGTCGTACAGTTTATTGGTGTTGCTGCTGTTCCTGCCGCCGATTACAATCATCGCATCGCATTTGTCAGACAACTCCTCGGCCTCTTTTTGCCGACCAACAGTAGTATAACAAATTGTTTTAAAAACGGCAACTGATTTTTCACAAAGTTTTCTAATATTTTTTATTATATTCTCAAATTTTTGTACCGAAAAGGTCGTCTGAGCCACTATGCACAGGTCTTTTTGCTTAAGAACAGATAAATCCTGTTCTTCACTGTTGACTATCATAACATTGCCTGAACACCAGCCGCTTAAGCCGACAACCTCCGGGTGGGTCGGTTCACCGCATATGACAATGAATTTTCCGAGTGCTGATTGTTCCCTGACAATTTTTTGTGTATTGTTGACGAATTTACAAGTGCAGTCAACTACCGTTATGTCTTTTGCGGCACACTCCTCGTAATAATTGAGCGGTACTCCATGAGAACGGAATATGACTGTCGCGCCGTCGGGAACTGAGTCAAGACTCTCGACCTGAATAATTCCCCTATCGGCAATCTGCTTTACAACTTCCTGGTTATGGATTATCTCTCCTAAAATATATGTGTTCTCAGCAGGGATAGTCATGGCTGTATTTACAGCGCTCTGTACGCCCCTGCAAAACCCGCTGTTTTTACCTATAAAAATCTGCATAGTCAGTTTTTATTGTTCTCTCTGTCCAGAAATGCCCTGCGCATATTTATCATTGCTTCGCGAAGACGCGCGTCGCAGTCCTCAATATCGGCTCTGCCCGCTTTTTTACCGTAAAACTCCCTGAACTCCACAGGGTCGCCATATACCACGTCGTTGCGCCTGAAGAACTTCATTTTTCTTATCTGAACTACGGGAATTATAGGTGCCTGCATCTTGATTGAAAGCGCCGCAACGCCGCCATGGAATGGAAGCATCTCTTCACATGAATGGTTACGCGTGCCTTCAGGATAAATGGCAACGACCCCACCGTCTTTCAGAACTTTCATGGACATCTTGAGCGTCTTTACATCGCTTCCGTCGCGGTTAGCGGGTATGCACTGCACTTTATCTGCAAACCATTTACCGATTTTTACCTTCCAGATACTGCTTTTAGCAATGAAGTGAACGGGCCTGTCAGTTACCTGCACAAGGTACATCATATCAAGCACGGAATAGTGATTGGCAGCAATAATAATTGGTCCGTCGTTGTATTTTTTTATATTGCCGTGCTTTCTGTACGGAAAAATTACGCGAAGTATAAATTTTTCCACCCATCTTACAAATTTAAAAAATCTTACAAAAGACCTGTCAATAGCATCTTTTTTGCTCTCTACGTCTTTTTCCATATTATTTTGCTGAAATGCAACAGCCTTTCAGATCTTCTCCTCTATTTTAGAAAGTATATATGACGCTACTTCGTCAATAGACATTTCGGAAGTGTCTACCACAACGGCGTCTGCAGCTTGCTTCAACGGCGCGATTGCGCGATTTTTATCATGAAAATCTCTCTCTTCCAGATCTTTAAGCACCTCTTCATAAGACTGCTCAACACCCTTGGAAATATTTTCCAGATGCCTGCGCTTTGCCCTTACCGCCGCATCTGCCGTGAGAAAGAACTTGAATTCGCAGTCAGGCAGAACATTTGTGCCAATGTCTCTGCCGTCAAGAACGCAAGAACGTTTTGCCGCTATCTCCCTTTGTAACTCAACCATTTTGTTCCTTACAAATCCATATGCCGAAACATACGATGCCAACAAAGAAACCTGAGGCGTTCTTATCTGTTCGGACACGTCTTCCCCGTCAAGCAGTGTAATCTGCATTCCTTCGGAGTAATCTACTTTTAAATCTAAGTTATCGACGATTTTCTTGACGGTGTCCTTATCGGCATAGTCAGCGTTTTCCCTTATGCACTTCAATGCTATTGCCCTGTACATTGCACCGGTATCGAGGTATAAAATTCCCAGTCTGGCTGCCAGAATTCTGGAAATTGTGCTTTTACCGCTTCCGGCAGGACCGTCAATCGCAATATTCAGCACCTTTGAAATATCTTTTCTCAAATTCTGTGCGCCGCGCAAATAAATATGGCGCACTGATTTATTCCTGTCACAAAGCACCATAACCCTTATGCAGAGCGCAAGAGAACCATCTATCGGAGGTTCAAGCGAGGAATACAGCGGAAACAGCGCATAACCGCCCTCTCTCGCCGCCTTTGCGGGATACATCGATTTAATGTCCGCAGTATTTGACAGCATTATGCACACAACCTCGTCCGTACGCAACTTGTTGACAGAAAATATCTCGTCTAACAGCTCTTTTACTGCAAATTTAATACTTTCTTCATTATCGGCGGCGACCGTAGTTGCCCCTCGTATTGCCTTCATAAAGTACCTCTCTTCAGAATTAAATATGGAATGTTGTAGCGTAAAGTTTACAAATTATTTCAAAAAATATAATTGAATTATTTAAAATTCAAACATATTGATTATGGTATCAAAAGAAAACTGACTGCTGACATCATGTCGCAAAGACAGCTTGGCTTTATGGCACCACGTTTAAAAGCACAGAACGATCAGCGTATATTGAAACATTTATTCGTACATCTGACATGCATAGCACATTAACACGCTTCAACGTTGCACTTATAGCTGTGTGGTTTATGGCTATTACGTGAATTTACCTGTCCGATTACACAAATCAACTTATTCGTAATCTACGGCCGAATGGAATTGCCTGCAGCAAAACCCGTGGCAAAGGCGATATGCAGATTAAACCCGCCGGTATACGCGTCGACATCAAGAACTTCGCCGCAAAAATACAGACCGCCTACAAGTTTACTCTGCATAGTTTTGGGGTCAATCTGCCTGACATCTATACCGCCGCTTGTCACAATGGCTTCTTCGTAACCGCGCAAAGACGAGATTAGAATATCAAAATTTTTTATGGTTGTCAACAGTAACGCTCTTTCACCGCGCGAAACCGCATTGACTCTCTTTTCAGGCGTAATTTTGCACCTTGAAAGTACTTCGGGAATAATTGCCGAAGGCAGAAGCAATCTGAGGCAGTTACCAACGGACTTATTGGCATTCTCCCCGAAATCACGGAGAATGCGCCTGTCAAGCTCCTCCTCGTCAAGCCCCGGTTTCAAATCCACGCAGAGCCTGACACGGTTAAGGTCAAGCCTGCAAACCCTTGCTGACGCAGACAAAACCAGAGGACCTGACACGCCGAAATGAGTGAACAACATCTCGCCAAGCTCATCTGAAAGTTTTTTGCCGCCATAAAACACACTCAGCCGAACATTGCGAAGAGAAAGTCCCTGCAACTGCTTACAGTAATTACCCCTAACATTCATCCCGCAAAGTGAAGGGCTTGTGTCAATTATGTTGTGACCTGCCTCCATGGCAAATGCGTATCCGTCGCCCGTGGAGCCTGTGGCCGGATAACTCAATCCCCCCGTACAGACAACAACTTTATCGCATCGGTATATATCATTATTGACCATTATACCAGACACAGTACTATTATTATGTAGTATTTTTTGAACCTGAGCATTGAAAACAAAGTTTACTCCGTATCTGTTGCACAGATCCTGCAAGCATTTTGTAATATCACTGGCCTTGTCGCTTACAGGAAAGACCCTGTTTCCCCTTTCAGTTTTAAGTCTGCACCCGGACTGCTCCAGAAGCTCATACAGTCTTTCAGGCGAAAATGTATATATTGCGCTTGTCAGAAATTTTGAATTGTGTACTACATTCAAAAGGAAATCCGCCGCAGGGACAAGGTTGGTCACATTGCATCTGCCTTTACCTGTAATATATATTTTCTTTCCGCACTTGGAATTCTTTTCAAATACGGTTACTTCATTGCCGTTTGCCGCCGCAGAATAGGCAGCCATAAGCCCGGCAGCCCCGCCACCGATTACTGCTACTTTCATATTATTTTAAAAATCGGCGGAAACAGCAATACTGTTTCCGCCATATTCAGTTTTAACTGATTAAACAGGATAAACCCCGCTCTTGCCTCTTGCAAGGTCGGTATCAACCCCGTACTGCGCAGCCTTTCTCCACTTGAAGAAGTTTGTCGCAACTTCAGGGAAAAGCGCATAAGAGAGAACGTCTTCTTCCTTTTCGTAAAATCCGTCTGACTTTACCTTTTCGGTAAGCTGTTCCATTTCATCAGAGATAAGGTCTGCAGGTCTGCACGTTACAACTTCTTCGCCATGAGCAGTACACTCTTTAAGAAGTTCTGGATTAACCTCTCCGGGGACCTTGCCGTATTTGCCGAGAATAAGATCTTTATACTGGGCTGTAATGGTCTTATACCTGCCCATAAGTACATTCCATACGGCCTGAGTCCCGACTATCTGGCTTGACGGTGTGACAAGCGGGGGATAGCCGCAGTCTTTTCTGACGACAGGAACTTCCGCAAGGCAATCCATAAGCTTATCTTCCTTACCTGCCTGCTTCAGCTGGTTCATGAGATTTGACATCATGCCGCCAGGCACCTGATAGAGCAGAGTATTTATATCGATTTTTCTTACCTTAGGGTTAAGCACTCCCTCTTTTTCGAGTTTTTCAGCAACCTTTGTGAAGTGCTTCACGATAGGCAGAAGCTTTTCAATGTCAATGCCCGTATCGTAAGGCGTACCCTTGAGCGTTGCGACAAAAGGCTCCGTTGCAGGGTTGGAAGTGCCGTTACCGAGGGGCGAGAGGGCACAGTCAACTATGTCTACGCCTGCCTGCACAGCCATGAGGTTGACCATATCGCCAGTACCCGTAGTATTATGAGTATGCAGATGAAGCTTTGTTTCGGGGCGCAACTCCTCCTTTATCTTGCCTACAACTTCATAAGCTGTAAAGGGCAACAGCAGGTTTGCCATATCCTTGATACAGATATTGTCAGCGCCCATATCCTCCAGATCTTTTGCAAGTTTGACGAAATAATCTGCCGTATGGACGGGACTTGTCGTATAGGATATGGTTGCCTCGCACACGCACTTTCCGCCCGCTCCGTACTTCTTTATCGCCTTCATGGACGCTTCAAGATTTCTGGGATCGTTGAGAGCATCGAACACTCTTATGACGCCAACGCCGTTTTCAATGGACTTCTCAACGAATTTCTCGACAACGTCGTCAGCGTAGTGTCTGTAACCGAGCAGATTCTGCCCCCTGAGCAGCATCTGAATAGGGGTCTTTTTGAGGTACTTTTTAAGCTTTCTCAATCTGTCCCAAGGATCTTCATTGAGGAACCTGAGGCAGGTGTCAAATGTTGCGCCTCCCCATGCCTCCAGTGAATAATATCCGATATCGTCAAGCTGCGACAGAACGGGTTCCATATCCTCGAATCTCATTCTTGTTGCAGCCTGCGACTGGTGCGCATCCCTGAGTATTGTGTCAGTAATCAGAATTTTTTTAGGTTGCATAATCAAAACTTCTCCATATTAAGCAATCACGGCGCTTACAGCGGCTGTAGCCGCTGTACCGTCCACATATCCGCCGAAGCAAGCAAGCAGTATACCCGCCGCTATAGCCGAACCTATTACGCCTGCAACATTGGGTCCCATAGCGTGCATCAGCAGGTGGTTCTGGGGGTCGTACTCTCTCCCCACGTCTTCCGAAATTCTTGCCGCCATAGGCACGGCAGATACACCGGCAGAACCGATGAGCGGATTGATCTTGCCTCCCGAAAGTTTACACATTATCTTTGCGACAAGCAGACCGCCTATCGTACCGCCGATGAATGCAAGCAGACCGAGACCAATTATATAGAGGGTCTGAACGCTGAGGAACACCTCTCCCTGCGCCTTACAGCCTACGGATACGCCGAGGAATATCGTAATCGTATTCATAAGTCCGTTCTGCGCCTGTGAAGAAAGTCTTTCGACCACACCCGACTCCCTGAAAAGATTGCCAAGCATGAGCATACCCAAAAGGGCTATCGCAGACGGAAGCACAATTCCCACGACAAGCGTGACAACAAGAGGGAAAAGAATTTTTTCAATCTTGCTGACTTTGCGAAGCTGCTTCATTCTTATCGTGCGTTCCTTCTTTGTTGTCAGAAG
>CALVXA010000083.1 GCA_944368635.1 uncultured Clostridia bacterium | reverse complement strand
GGCAAATATAAAAAAAATTTAAAAAGCACTTGATTTTTAAGGCGCTTTATACTATAATCTTTGTAAATAAGAGTACGCAAGGAGAATTACTGAAATGATTAAGACAATTGCTAAACCTACGGAGAAGAAGGTTACGGGTTGCGGCGAATGCAGAAGCACGTGTCAGTCTGCCTGCAAGACCAGCTGCACGGTCGGCAACCAGAGCTGCGAGAGAATAACCAGGGAAGAAAATCCCGAAAAGATCACGAAGTAATCGCGCTGTATAAAGTTGCGAAGGAAACAAGACTTAATCTGAAGGAGCAGATGCAATTCTGCTCCTTAATTACTGTAAACGGGGAATTTCCCGTGTGAAGAAAGCGGGGAATTTGCTTCCCCGAACAATTAAAAGGTACAAATGGTTCATATTTTCAGATACAAACAGTACAACTATATATACGACTCGGGCAGCGGCAGTCTGCATGAATGCGACGACAGGACGTATGCCTACCTTGCAAACAAGCTGGGCAAGTCTTCGGAGCCTCTCGATATGACGGCGGAGGAAATTGCCGAAACAGAGCGTGACCTGAAGTCGCTCGAAGAGCAGGGACTGCTCTTCGCGGAGGAGACGAAGGTACATCCCCCCAAGTCCGACGAGGTAAAGGCTCTCTGCATACACATCTGCCACGACTGCAACCTGCGTTGCCGCTATTGCTTTGCCGACGAGGGCGCATACCATTCCGCAAGGGAGTTCATGAGCGAGGAGACGGCAAAGAAGGCGATAGACTTTCTGATAGCCAACAGCGGAAACAGAAAGGTGCTGGAAGTGGACTTCTTCGGCGGCGAGCCTCTCATGTGTCTCGATACCATCAAGAATGTAGTGTATTATGCCAAGGAGGAGGCGGCAAAACGCGGCAAAAAGTTCCTGTTCACAACCACGACCAACGCCCTTCTCCTTGACGACGATGCAATCAGGTTCTTCAACGAGGAGATGGAAAACGTCGTGCTTTCTCTCGACGGGCGCAAGGAAGTGCATGACGCCATAAGAAAGACGAAGAACGGCAAGGACAGCTTTGATTACGTGATTGAAAATATCAAAAAATTCGTAAAGTCCAGGGGGGACAAGCATTACTATGTCCGCGGCACTTTCACCGCCAAAAACCTCGACTTTTCCAAGGACGTCCTCTTCCTTGCCGATAACGGCTTTGATTCCATTTCCATGGAGCCCGTTGTTACGGATATTGACGACCTTGCCATAAAGGAGGAGCATCTTCCCGTCATTCTCTCCGAATACGAGAAGCTGTGCGACGAATATCTTGCAAGGTATGAGAGGGGTGAAGGTTTTAATTTCTTCCACTTCAACGTCGACCTCGAAGGCGGCCCCTGTCTTTCCAAGCGCGTTTCGGCGTGCGGCGCAGGCAACGAATATTTCTCCGTTGCCCCCAACGGCGACATATATCCCTGCCACCAGTTCGTGGGCGACAAGAAGTTCCTCATGGGCAACGTATACGAAGGCAGGCTTAACGGCGACATACGTTCTGTATTTGCCGAAAACTGCCTGTTCACGCGCGAAAAGTGCGATTCCTGCTTTGCCAAATTTATATGCAGCGGCGGATGCAGCGCGAACAACTACCACTTCGAAGGGGATATGAACAGACCTTACGGCATCACTTGCGAGATGATGAAAAAGCGCATAGAGTGCGGCATGCACGTGCTTGCCCGCAAAAAGGCGCTAAAGAATGACAAGGCTTAAAAATTTAGCGCGGCGGAGTAGTAAAATGTATTTCTATGACGGAAAAATATTTGACTACTCCGCTTGTTTTCTATATAATTATAGAAGTTATATCTATATCGGGCGAAGTGCGCGCTGTACGCGCCCGCAACTAATTAAGGAGGGTTAGGATGAGCAAAGTAAAATCGGCCGTGATATGCGTGCTTCTGGCAATCGCAATCGTGGTTGCGGCGCTTTTTGCCACCATCTCGTTCCCCGCAGGAGAAATACACAGGATAAATTCCATAGCAGGAGGAATTCACCTCGGCGCGGATCTCTCGGGCTATGCGTACGCTACAGTTTACCCTAAGGGCGTCATAAGTCAGGAAGACTATGAAAGTTTGTCGGAAGAGGATGCCGCCGTCTATGTGGCTGTCGGCAGTCTTTATGTGGACGGCTCCAGGTACGATGACATAGACGCGCTCAAAGCTGACGTGGAAAAGGATGCGGAGATAATTTCGTCGAGAATAGGCAGAAGGGGATATTCTTCTTACGCCGTTTCCGTTGAAGACGGAATAAGCATAAAGATTTCCGTTCCCACAAACTACACGTATGCGGCATACAGGGGCATCGACAGCGAGTCGGAGAATGAATCTCTCTCTGCCGCGACGACTGCCATTTCCAATCTTGCCGCAGACGGAAAGATAACTTTGAGGACGGTGGACTCCTCCATAGAGCTTACGGACGAGGCAGGTACGGCTACGACCTATACTCCCAGACAGGATGACCTGTACGAAACGGCGCTCGTCGACGGTTCGCACACCTATTCCATCGCAGGTACGGACGATGTCTCCGAATATTTCGAAAGCATAACATCCACTACTTTCGGCAATAATACGGCAATAAACTTCAAGTTTACGGAAGAGGGCAGGGCAAGTTTCAGCACTGTAACCACAAGGGCGGCATCTTCCGAAAGCAAGACTATTTACTTCTTCGTCGGCGACACTCAGCTTGTAAGCTTCCCCTGCGAGTCTACGCTGGACCAGGCTTCGCTCAGCCTTATGGCTGACTCTGTAGATATGGGACAGAATGCGGCTATAACTCTCAGTTCCGTCCTTGGCGGAGAGGCGCTCAGCGTGGATTACGAACAGATAACGAACGTAATTGCATCTACGGCTACCGCAGGCGACTATGTGGCGCTCTGGCTGGGCGTCGGATGTCTGTTGCTCGTGGTGGTACTCGTTGCCGCCTCGGTAATCAGATACAAGAGACTTGGAATAGTCAATTCCATAGCAGTCATAATATTTGCACTTGTTGCAACCTATGCGCTCAATATAATAGGCATACAGACAACATTTGCTGTAGTGTTCTGCGCACTCATCGCGCTGGCGCTGCTGATGGTGTCGAATGCCGTTGTCTTTACGGAAGTAAGACGTCTTGTCGCTACAGGCAGGACAATGCAGACCTGTATAAAGGAAGCGTACAAAAACGTGCTCATGACCGTAACGGATATGCACATAGTGCTTTTCGTCGCGTCTGTGCTGCTTGCGGCCGTCGGCGCGGGCGAGGTTGCGGCTTGCGGCCTCATAATGGTTGTCGGCACAATAGCGTCTTACGTGCTCTACTGGTTCTCAAGACTGATGTGGTATGTGCTCAGCGCACCCGTAAGAGATAAATTTGCCTTTGCAGGTCTGAAGAGGGTGGTGTACGACGATGAAGACTAAAGCTTACTTGAACTACATTTTTGGGATAATCTGCGCGATAGTAATCGTTGCGGGAATGACCGTGGGTACAATCTGTCATTTCTTTGCCGGCGGATTTTTCAACTATGGCAGCGAGTTCAGTTCTTATACCAGCGTAGTCGTAACCTATTCCACGGCGGAATATGCAGGCGACGCGAAGATTGAACAGCTCAAGGCGAATTGCGATGAAAAGCTTGCAGGTTTTTCGTGCTATGAATTCAGCATGGGCGAAAAACTCACGGGCGGCGAACTCGTGTACAAGTATTCCGCAGACGTTGACGGACAGGCGCTTGCCAAGGCTGTGGAGGAGATAAACGCCACGATAGACCCCGGCGACAGCGGACTTAATTATGCCGTCGTTCATTCTGATTCAAGGACCTTCGTTGGCGGCTCCAAGTTGATTATATTCGCCTCCGTTGCAATTTCCTGCGGCATTGTTTTCCAGTTCATATATTTCATATTCCGCTACAAGCTGCGTTCAGCCCTTACCGCGCTTCTTTCGGGCGTCGTCAATCTCGGGTTGTTTGTGTCGCTCGTGGCGATAACCCGTCTGCCCGTAGGCGCAGAACTCATCGCGCTTTCCGCGGCTGTGGTTCTGCTCACTATGATAGGCTCCTGCGTATTCCTCGACAGGGCAAAGAAGAACTTCAGAAACGAGGCATATGCAAAAACTGACAGGGCGGATGTGGTTGCCGTTTCAGGCAGCGAGAGCAGGAAGATAAATCTCGTCACCGTGCTTGCTCTGGCGGTTGCGGTAATCGTGCTTGCTCTCTGCGGCATAATAGCATTTGCAGGCGTAACCGTGCTTGTTCCCTATGCAGTGACCATTCTCGGCCTTGCGTCTTGCTGTTTCGGTACGCTTGCCGTAATGCCCGCGGCGCATACATTTTTCGACGGCGTTTGTGAAGCGGCAAAAAATTCAGTAAAATCGGCAGCCCTCAACGATAAGAGCGCAACAAGAAAATAAATTCAGCTTGAAAACAGGGCGGGTTTTACCCGCCCGTTTTGCTATTTTTAATAAGTGAAGAAGATTAAACCCGAAGCCGAATTTACGGCGGAACAACTAAACAGCATTTCAAAGCTGGCAAGCTCCACGGGGCTGTGCAGGCAGACTGCCGCCATATTATGTGCGCGCGGCATCGATACGCCCGAAAAGACGGAGTCGTTCCTGCACCCTTCCGAAAGGCGCCTTTTAAGTCCCTTTCTCATGCGCGGAATGTCGCAGGCAAGGGACATGATTAAGCGCGCCCGCGACGAGGAGTGGGAAGTGGTCGTGTATGGCGACTATGACGCGGACGGCGTCTCCGCAGCCACTATTATGGTGCGTTCGCTTGCGGACTATGGTATAAGGGCTCACGTCTACATTCCCGAACGCCGCAACGGTTACGGGCTCAATATAGCGTCTGTAGACGAGATTTTCGAGGAATGTTGCCCGCAACTGTTCATCACGGTAGACTGCGGCATATCCAACGCTGCGGAGGTTGAATACATCAAGGAGCAGGGGGCGGAAGTGATAATAACCGACCACCACGAACTGCCTGACGTGCTTCCCGACTGTATATGCATTAATCCCAAGTTGCAGGATGACTATCCGTACGACAATCTCTGCGGAGCAGGCGTTGCCTTCAAAGTGGGTTGCGCGCTGAACGGCAGGGATGCATATAATTATCTCGACTTTGCGGCAATAGCAACCGTAGCAGACAGCGTGCCCCTTACGGGGGAAAACAGGGATATAGTGGCTGCAGGGCTTAAGAGGATAAATTCCTCGCCCAGAAAGAATTACTCGTGTTTTCTCTCCGGCAATGACAGGGTGACTGCTCAGACCCTGGCGTTCTCCATTGCCCCCAAGATAAATGCGGCGGGCAGGATGGGCGATGCGGCTGCGGCACTCAGGCTCTTCCTTTCCGACGATGAACGGGAAATTTATGACTATTCCGTAAAGCTTACGGCATACAACGCAGAAAGACAAAAATGTTGCGACGAACTCTATGCCTCTGCAAAGCGCAAACTGCGCGAAAAGGGGGTAGGCGGCAGAGTAATCGTGCTGTGGGACGAAAGCTGGAATTCAGGCTTCGTCGGCATTGTTGCGGCGCGCCTGTGCGAAGAATACTGCCGCCCCGCGTTGCTCTTCGTGCGCAACGGTGAAATGCTAAAGGGCAGTGCGCGCTGTATAGAGGGCGTCAATATATTCGAAGCCCTCAAATCCTGCGAGGATATAATCGCAGAATTCGGCGGACATTCGCAGGCTGCGGGCGTCAACATAACGCTTGAAAATCTGGACGTGCTGGAGCGCAGGCTGGACGAGTATTTGAGAACAAATTACACGTCGGAGGCCTTTGCGCCGACAGCGTATGTCAGCGGCGATTTCGAGCAGGGCAATATGCACAAACTCGTAAAGGAACTGGAGATGCTTGAACCTTACGGAGTGGGCAACAGGCGTCCGCTGTTCGTCATGCAGGCGCGCTCCATGCAGGTAAGGCCGCTCAAGACGGGTTCCGCCCATCTCACGTGCAGACAGTGCGGTCTGGAAATGATGTATTTTTCGGGCGTTCGCCAGAGCGCAATGCTCTCCAGCGACGTGAACAAGAAGCTGGTGTTCGAATATAACGTTTCCGTTTTTCGCGGCAAGGAGTATATAAAGGGCTTTATAAGGGATATAGTATATGACAGCGCCGCGCCGGAGGAATCGGGAGAATATCCCGCAATGTTCGCGCTTTCAAGCCTTTCCTCCCCCCGCGTGGACTGCGTAAAGCGGGAAATCACGCACGACGAGGCGCAAAAGATGCTTGACGGATGCGGTGAATACGGCACGGTGTTCGTTGCCTACGACCGA
>CALVXA010000082.1 GCA_944368635.1 uncultured Clostridia bacterium | reverse complement strand
GCAGGGTGCGCTACCAGGTGCTGATGCGGCTCAGGACGAATACTTTGTTGCCCAAAGTTTATGACATTGCGGCTGAGGCGTCTTCATCTGACGCTCTGGTATATGTCGAAGAAAATCCCGCAAATCTGTCATAGCGGGCGCAGAAAAATAATACTTTACCTTTAAAGGAGGCAGTTGGATATGCCCAGAAGATATGTCGTGCAGACGGGGGACGAAGTACTCCGCAAAAAGTGCGAAGAAGTAAAAAAGTTTGACGGGGAGCTGTGGGCGCTTCTCGACGATATGAAGATTACGGTAAGGGCTGAAAACGGCGCAGGACTTGCCGCGCCCCAGGTGGGCGTGCCCATAAGGGCGGTGGTGATTGACCTGGAAGAGGGCTATTTCGAGATGATTAACCCCAGGATATTGTCCGTCAAGGGCGAACAGACGGGAGCGGAAGGCTGTCTGTCCGTCAAGGGCAAGCAGGGCATAGTCACCCGTCCTGCAAAAGTTAAGGCAGAATACCGCGACAGGCACGGCAGAAAGCATACCGTCACGGGCGAAGGACTGTTCGCGCGCTGTATGTGTCACGAATTTGACCATCTTGACGGCATTTTGTATACCGACAAGGCGAGCGAGGTGTATGACGAGCCGGAGGAATACGGAGAATGAAGATAGTCTACGCAGGTTCTCCCGAATATGCCGTTGCGCCGCTTAAAGCGCTTGTCGAAGGGGGAAGGGACGTGGTTGCGGTAATAACCCAACCCGACAGACCGACGGGAAGAAAACGCGTGCTTACGCCCACGCCCGTAAAGGCATATGCCCTTTCGCACGGCATACCCGTGCTGGACTATGCAAGAATACGCGACCATGTCGCAGACGTAGCGGCTATGGGCGGCGATATCATGATAACCTGCGCCTACGGACAGATTCTTTCGCAGGAACTGCTCGACGCGTTTCCCCTCGGCGTGTACAACCTTCATGCGTCGCTCCTGCCCGAATTCAGGGGGGCAAGTCCCATTCAGTCCGCAATACTTGCGGGCAAAGAATATACGGGCGTGACCGTCATGAAGACCGAACTTGCGCTGGACAGCGGCGGGATATTGCTTGTAAAGCGCATTCCAGTGCAGGGAAGAACTGCGGGGGAGCTGTCGGAAGAGCTGTCCTCGCTGTCCGCCGCAGCCGCGGCGGAGGCGGTGGAACTTCTGGAAAGCGGTCAGTCGCAGCTCCTCATTCAGGACGAGGCAAAGGCAACGTACTGCAAGAAGATTGAAAAGTCGGACGCCGAAATCGATTTCAATGCCGACGGGGAGAGCGTGGCGCGCCTGATAAACGCCATGAGTCCTTCGCCCGCGGCATACTGTAAGCTGAACGGGGGCGCGGTAAACCTGTTGAAGGCAAGCCCCGTCGACGTGCAGGGCAGGGCGGGACAGGTGCTTTCCGCCGACAAAAACGGCATAGTGATAGCCTGCGGCAAGGGCGGCATAAACGTGACCAGACTGCAATTTGCGGGCGGCAGGGCAACGGGCGCGGCGGACGCCGTCAACGGCAGAAAGATAAAGGCGGGCGACATACTTGACTAATCCTCTCGCAGACCCCTATCTGGTACTCACGCAGGTATATTCGGGGGGTAAATACTTCAAGCAGGCGCTCAAGGACACGCCCGTGGAGCCGCTGAACAGGGCGCGCACAACAAAGATATGTTACGGCGTGCTTGAAAGGGACGTCTGGCTGAACTACGTAATTGCGCATAACGTCAGGACAAGTCCCAAGGCGGCGATAAGGCTTATTTTAAAGATTGCGCTGTATATGCTGGAATATATGGGCAAGCACGACTATATGGTTGTGGACAGCGCGGTGGAGCTTGTCAAAAAACTCGGCAAGGGCGGCGCGGCAGGCTTTGTGAACAGCTTTCTGCGCGGATACACAATTCCGCCCCTGCCCGAAAAGGCAGACGAGGCGCTTGCCCTCCGCTGTTCCGTACCGTTGTGGCTGGCAAAAAAACTGCGGCGCAGCTATAAGGGAGATGCGGAGAGCATACTTTCAACGCCTTCGGCGGGACTGTGCGTGCGCTTCGTGCGCAATGCGGAAAAATATCTTTCCGCGCCGCATACGGACACGCCCTTCGACGGCGTATATATCTTCCCCAATTTCGTGCGGGACGAAGGCTTCTTCGCGGGCGATTATACCTTTCAGTCGGTGGGTTCGGTGGCAATATGCGACATCGTCAGTCCGTGCGACAGACTGTTCGATGCCTGTGCGGCTCCCGGAGGCAAGAGCGTGTTGCTCTCTTCAAAGTGCAGGGAGGTGTTTGCAAGCGAACTTCATCTCCACAGAAAGCAGCTCATTGACGAATACGTGCGCCGCATGGGCGTAACAAACGTGCGCGCCGTAACGGGCGACGCAACGGCGTTCAACCCCGCATATCAGGGGGCGTTCGACGCCGTTCTTTGCGACTGTCCCTGTTCGGGCACGGGCGTAATAAACGAAAATCCCGACATTCTGCTGAACAGAAAGGAGGAGGACATTGCCTCGCTCGTTCAGACGCAGAAGGCAATACTCGACAACTGTTCGCGGTACGTGGCGGAGGGCGGCAGGCTGTACTATTCCACTTGCTCCGTACTTCCCGAGGAGAACGACAGTGTGGCGCATGACTTCCTTGTCAGCCATCCCGAATTTGAAGCGGCAATTCCCTCCTCGCCGTTGGGACACATGGCCACAAAGTACGGCGTGCAGTTTCTGCCCCACCTGTCGCTCGGGGCAGGGTTCTATATAACCTCGTTCGTAAGAAAATGAAAGAAATTTTACAGGACTTAAACATGGAGGAGGCGGAGCAGCTGACTCTCTCCCTCGGCGAAAAAAAATTCAGGGCAAAACAGCTTATGGACGGGCTGTGCAAGGGCAAGCGAATATCGCTTATTCCCGGACTGCCGCAGGCGTTCAGGGAAAAACTTCTTGCAAGGTTCGAAGATTGCCCGACGGAGATAATCAAGACATATTACGGTGCAGACGGCACGGAAAAGTACCTCTTCCGCCTTGCCGACGGCAACATAATAGAGGGCGTGCTGATGAAGTACAAGTACGGGAATACGCAGTGCGTGTCCACACAGGTGGGCTGCCGCATGGGCTGTAAATTCTGTGCGAGTACGCTTAACGGCAGAATACGCGACCTCACCGCGGGCGAAATTCTCAGCCAGGTTCTCACGGTGAATGCCCTGCACGCACAGGGCAGACAGCGCGGCGTCACAAACATAGTGCTTATGGGAAGCGGCGAACCGCTTGACAACTACGACAACGTGGTAAAATTTTTGCGCAACGTGTCGGCGGAATGGGGGATAAACATCTCGGCAAGGAACATCTCGCTCTCCACCTGCGGACTTGTGGACAAAATGTATGCGCTGGCGGAGGAGGGGTTACCCGTAAATCTCACGGTGTCCCTGCACAACACGACGGATGCCGAAAGAGCGCGCACAATGCCCGTTGCAAACAAGTACAAAATTGCGGATATACTCGACGCCTGCACCAATTACTTTGAAAAGACGGGCAGAAGATATATCTTCGAGTATTCTCTCATCGAAGGCGAGAACTGCGACAACCGCCACGCGCAGGAGCTGATTTCACTCCTGAAGGGCAGGCCCTGTCACGTCAATCTCATACGGCTGAACGAGGTAAAGGAACGGCACCTCAGGGCGCTTGGCGACAAGCAGGCTTACAGGTTCCTCGGACTGCTGGAAAAGGGCGGACTTTCCGCCACTCTCCGCAGGCAGATAGGTTCGGACATAGGCGGTGCCTGCGGTCAGTTGCGCGCGGGATACCTTGAAGAGGAGCGCGAAGACGGGCATTGTGCCGAAGGTCCGAAGCCCGATGCGCACGGACAACAAAGCGAAACATAAAGGAGAAAAACATACTATGGCAAAGGTAGCGCCTTCAATACTCTCGGCAGATTTTTCTGTCATGGGAGAGGCGATTAAAAAGATAGAACAGGCGGGCGCCGACCTCGTTCACTGCGACGTCATGGACGGGTCGTTCGTCAAGCCCATAACCTTCGGAGGGCAGATGGTAAAGAATATACGCCCCCTTACCCGTCTTCCGCTGGACGTTCACCTCATGGTGGAACACCCCAAGACGCAGATAAAGTTCTTTGCGGATGCGGGTGCGGACATAATCACCGTGCATTACGAGGCGTGCGCGTCCATCTCCCCGACATATCTCAAAGAAACGCTCTCCATGATAAAGTCTTACGGCATAAAGTGCGGAGCGGTGGTGAATCCCGACACGGACGTTGAAAAGATTTTCGACGTGTTCGACATCTGCGACTTTGTCATGATTATGTCTGTGTTTCCAGGGTACGGAGGACAGAAGTTCATCGAGTCAACGCTCGATAACGTCAGAAAGGCAAGGCAGTATGCCGACTCAATAGGCAGAAAGGACATGGAAATTGAAATCGACGGCGGCATAAATACAGCCAATGCGGAGAGGGTAAGAAATTCCGGCGCAAGCGTGCTTGTGGCAGGTGCGGCGGTATTCGGCGCGGAGGATATGCGCGCGGCTATCTCCGCCATAAGGGGCTGAAGTGAAGAGGGGCATACTTCTTCTGAACGGTCAGCCGTACGAAGGAAAAATTGACGATGCCGATGCCCTGGTTGTATGTTGCGACGGGGCGTACGAGTGGGCGCACGGCAGGGTGAGAATTGACATGAACGTCGGCGACTTCGACAGTCTGCCCTATATGCCGTATCCCTTGCCGGAGCAGGTCTATCCGACTGAAAAGGACTTCACGGACGGCGAACTTGCCATGTCCAAACTTCTGGACGCGGGGGCTGACGCGATTGAAATTTACGGTGGCGACGGCGGCAGGGAAGACCATTTTTTCGGCAATCTGCACCTTCTTTTAATGGCGGCGCGGCGGGGTGCGCGCGCGGTAATGGTTACTGCGCGGTCGCACATATTCGTTGCGGACGGCGAGATACGGCTGGACGGAATTTGCGGGAAGACGCTGTCCGTGTTACCTTTCGGCCGAGACGCGCATATAATGGATAGTGCAGGACTGAAATATCCCTATCCGCCCGTACTGACTTACGGCAGATGTATAGGCATTTCCAATATTGCCGTAAGCGACGCCGCATATCTTCGTACGGAGAAGGGCGACTTTGTCCTGATAATAATCAACAGGGGTAAGGTATGACCGTAATCTGCGTAAAACCGCCAATGATAATAAGAAAGATTCTCCGCATAATTTCACGCCGCGGCGCCCGCTGAAAACGGGCATGAACTTGCGGGCGGCTATGCCTTCGGGCAGACTTACCTTAAGGCTGTAAAGTCGGGCATAGTTTGAAATTGACGGCACAATATGCCGCAATTAACGGCATTTTAAGGCGTAACTGACAGTATATTTAATTTTCGCGCGCGGATATGCCGCAGTCAATTTCAGTATATGCCGGGGCAATGACTTAAGCAAATCAAAAAAATGCCCGGGGCAGAATGTCATTCTGCCCCGGGCATTTTTTATTGCGTATTCCGAAATTTATTTGTCTTGTGCGTCGGGCGCGCTTTCCTCGCTCTCATGGTCGGCGGAGTTGCCCTGCTGCCCGTCGGCGGTAACCGCCCTTCCGCGTTTGAAGCGCTGAATTATCTGCCTCCTGAACAGCAGTACATTCAGTAAGATGAAGAATGCAAACACCACGAAGAACGTGATAAGGCAGGGGATAAACCCTCCTGCGGCATAGGGGGCAAGGAACATCAGGGGGAAGCCGAATACTATTGCGGGCAGGCTCTGATAAATTAAATTTTCGCTTGCGGGAGTGCGGTAGGAGCCGTCAATCTCTCTCAGAAGGATTACGCCCGTGCTCGCCGTGCCCGTAAGCATGCCGAACATTGCCAGGAACTGTTCGTTGTAGTAGCCGGGGAAGAGCAGTTTGGAAGTGATGAATACATATGTAAACGTAACCACCGTGCCTGCTGCCGCCAGAATAAGCAGTACCGGCCAGTAGTCCTTGAGGAGGGGCAGCTGTATTGCCGCAACGCCCGCAACGATCATCAGGTCAAATGCCCATCCGCCTATTCTGTTCATCATGAAGTTGTTGACTATCTGTCTCTTGATCACCTTCTTTTCCTGAAGCTTGTTCAGTATTGCCTTTGCGGGCACGGTGAGCAGTGTGCCGATAAGGAAGTTGAAGCCGAACAGCACGCTCGTCAGGGAGGGAAGAAGGGCGGAAAGACCCCACATTATAATGAAGGATATGGCGTAGATAATCAGGACAATGGCGAATTGCACGGTGAACTTGTCCATGGAGGCGACGACGGGTATTTCGTTCTCGTCCTCGTAGTCGGCAAGTTCGCTCTTTTTCTCGTCCTTAAGAATTACAAGTTTGCCCTTTTTGCGCATAACGTTCATGTAAATCACGCCGAATATGCACGCAACGAGGAAACCGAGTGCCGCAATGGTAAGTCCGAAATTGCCGCCGCCTACAAAGCCGCTGTCCCTTTCGTATATATTGCCGTAGTTGAGCGCCTGACCCGTGCCCTGACCAAAGCCGAAAGCAAGCAGTAT
>CALVXA010000081.1 GCA_944368635.1 uncultured Clostridia bacterium | reverse complement strand
TATCGCAGACTGAAGCACAATTCCCACTACAAGCGTGACAACAAGAGGGAAAACTATTTTTTCAATCTTGCTGACTTTGCGAAGCTGCTTCATTCTTATCGTGCGTTCCTTCTTTGTTGTCAGAAGCCGCATAATTGGCTTCTGAATAATAGGAATAAGCGCCATATATGAATATGCCGCGATAGCAATCATCGGAAGAATGTCCGACGCAAGAATATTTGTAACGTAAATTGCTGTAGGTCCGTCAGCGCCACCTATAATGGCAATGGACGCCGCTTCTGCAACGGAGAATCCAAGCAGGACCGCAAGCATAAACGCAATGAATATTCCAAGCTGCGCACCTGCGCCAATAAGCATACTCTTGGGGTTGGCGATAAGCGGACCGAAATCAGTCATACATCCTATGCCGAGGAATATGAGCGGAGGATAAATAACTTTATCCACTCCGAAGTACAGATACCACAGAAGTCCCCTGCTTTCGGCAACGACGTCGTCATACGCGTGCGTCGTGTTGCCTTCCGGATAGATACCCCAAAGGACGTCCTGCGCGCCGGGTATGTTTATGAGGAACATACCGAACGCTATCGGAAGCAGTAACAGCGGTTCAAACTTCTTTACAATAGCAAGGTACATGAGCACAAAGGAGATAAGCAGCATCACATAATTCTGCCACGTCCCGTTAACAAAGCCCATGTCGTTATACAGATTGACGAAGATTTCACCGATGTTTACTTCGAGTAAACACGATTGCATATATCCCTCCGATCAGCTTATAACGGCAAGTATGGCGTCAGATTCGACATTTGCGCCCTTAACTACCTGATATGTCACTTTGCCGTCGCAGGGCGCGGTGATGTCATTGTCCATTTTCATGGCTTCCAGAACGATTATAGGCTGGTCCTTCTTGACTTCTGCTCCGTCTGCAAGCAACAACTTTTTAATAAGTCCGGGGAAAGGCGAAAGTACCTTTTGTCCTGCCGCAACGGGCTTTGCAACAGCCGCGGGTGCCGCTGCGGATTTAGGCGCAGCAACGGGAGCAACAGACTGAACGGCCTCCCCGCCTTCCGTAACTTCCTCTACACCTACAGAATAACTTTTACCGTCTATGACAACTATGAAATTACGCATGATAATATTCTCCTTAAATTCTCTTTATTCTTTTGACAGTGAACTGACACTTCTCTTCGCTTTCCTGATAATACGCAGTGACGGCCGCAATTATCACCGCCTTTACCTCGTCCGGAATTTCGTCGTTACCTTGCTGTCCTTCGGCAACCGAAGGGGTCGGTAGAATTTCCTTCTTATCCTGTGCCGTCTTTTTCCTGCCGAGTTTTGTTATAAATTCCAGATTATTAGTCTTTCTCAGAAGCAGTCCGAGCAACCAGATTATGAAAATTATCAGCACTATTCCGATAAAAACAACGATGAAGCCAATCAACGCATAAAGCGCAGCTTCGCCGAAATTATCGAAATAGAAGTTCTGAGGCGACTGAGTCTGTCCCGCAACGGTACCACCGTCGCCAGGCAATATTGCCAACAGATTATTCAGCATATTTTACCTCACTTTATTAGCATCTGCAATGAGGCAATTATATACTGTCTCACAAATGAAGGTTCGATTATATTGTCAATATATCCGCCTTTTGCCGCGTTTATGGGATCGGAATTCTCATCCGCGTACCTCTCCGCAAGTTTGTCCCTATTCACGGTTTTGTCGCCGGCAAGTTCAATTTCAGCGCCCTGCACACTGTCAAATAGAGCAATTTGCGACGTTGCGAAGGCATACGTGAAGTCATATCCCATTGACTTTGCCGCAAATATGGTATACCCGAGACCGATCGCCTTGCCTGTGACGACTGATATCTTTGCCGTATCAAGCGTATTAAATATACCGATGTAATCGCCGAGATCACGTATAAGGGTGCTGTTTGCAGTTTCAGGCGTAGTCTCGATTCCGCAGGTGTTCACGAAAGTTATATAGGGAAGAGCATAATTGCTGCAAAGTCTGGCAAATTCCTTGAGCTTCAATACCTTTCCAGCCGTAAGCTTTACACCTTCAGCGCTGTCAAATATTACCGCCGAAACGGATATACCGCCTATTCTTGCAAGTATACACCTTACCTCTTTCTCAAAGCCGGCCCCAAGTTCTACAACACTCCCCTTATCGAATACGTTGAGAAGATTTTTTGCGCTTACATCTGTCTTTAAGGCGGACAGAGACCTGTTAAGGTCTTCACAATCGGTAACGCCGACAGACAGAAGTCCGCCCAGCTGCGTAACCTTGTCCTTAACCTCTTGCATATCTTTTACGACAAGCGTTGCAAGTTGCGCCTTGTCCAGAGCATCTGCGCCGCCTATCTTTTCTTTGGAAACATTTCCCCCCGCAGACGCCGTTATTACAAGCGGACTGGCAGTTGCAAGCACCGACTTCTTGTCAAGAAAGAAATTGAAGTCGCATATGCCGGCAAGAAGCGAAATCTGACCGTAAACTTCGCCGTCAACCACTAAATACTGAGGAACGACGCCCTTGAGCTGTGCCGCCTTCGAAAGAAGGCGTGCAATGCCTTCCAGCACGTTAACGCCTTCGCCCACTCTTACACCGAGCGACGAAAGTATATAGATCACGGGCACTCCGTTCTTTTCAGCCTGCTCGAGACACTTGATAATCTTGTCGCAGTTCGCCTTGCTTATTCCGCCGTTCAGTACCTGGTTATTCTGTGCAACAATATAATAAGGATAGTCATTTATCGTAGCGAAGCCTGTTACAACGCCTTCTCCCTCTGCCCTGTTTCCGTAAAACTCGCTTTCTGAAAATGAAAAGGCAGACAGTTCGACAAAACTATCCTTATCCGTTAAATTGCTGATTTCTTCACGAATAACCTTTCCGGCGTCGAGAAGTTGCTTTTTTCGCGCCTGCAAAAGTTTGAGTTTATCCATGTGAAATACTCCTGATTGCCAAATTTTCTACAAATATCATTATATCAAACTCCCTCAACTAAAGCAACATATTGCGATAACTTTTCCAAAATTTCCCCACATTTAGTCTGTCATAGCGTTTTGTTGAAAAATAACAATGCCTGACAGTTGCGGCCGTTCCGCAATTTACTGTCGCGTTCCGTCTTTACTTTCACTGTCAAATTCTCCCCCGTTATCCTTATCATTCGTCGGCTCCCCCTTGCGACGAGTTCCGATTCTGAACTTTGACCTGAGGAATCTGTCAATCCTGTCCGAATACCTGTAAATCAGAATGAAAGAGACGGCGATGGCTGCAAACAGGCATATCCATATAAGTATACCCCACCATGTATCGAACGGAATTATGTCGAGCGAGTATGACGTAGTGAATACTGATATAATCCTCGTTATCAAAATCATTACAATAAAATACGGCGTCGTCATGGAAGAAAGCCCGGCAATAAAACACAGCACATCATCGGGAAAGAGCGGCAACAGGAACATAACCGTAAGCAGAAGGTAGTCCTTACCCCTGACCTTCTTGAGCCACTTGTCAAGGTCTTCCTTACCCACTATCCAGCAAACAGCTTTATAGCCAAGCACTCTGCCGATAAAGAATGCCGCAAGCGAGCCGGCCAGAATACCGATAAGACTGTATACTGCACTTTTAAAAGGTCCGAACAGCGCGACGCCGACCGCAACAGAGACAGACCCGGGTATGGGCAGTATTACGACCTGCAGGAACTGAATGATGATATAAATGAAGACTGCCGTTCCGCCGAAGCCGTCAATGTAATCCCGAAGCGCGTCGATACTTGTAAGTTCATCTATTATCCCGCCTGCGCTAAGACCGTAAAAGACAGCGGCAAAGATGTCAAGGCAGATAAAACCGCACAATAAAAGCCTGTGAAGAGACTGCTTCTGCAAAAAATAAAAAATATAGTACAATACAAGAAGAATAAAAATCGCCGAAGCCGACACTCCGAGCAGAACGTCGAAATATTCCGAGATAAAATTGAGCCCCTTATAGCTCAATCCGTATGCGATAAATAAAAAAGCGGTGGCGGCAAGCACCGTTGCCAACAGAATGTTGGCAATATGTCTTATGACCGTCATCGCTTGTGTCTTATTTTTACTTTCCACTTTCTTGTTCCCGTATGCCTTTCTCAATATATAATAGGAATAAATACATATTTTTATTCCCCTTTGAAATTTTTAATCGCGTCGGTAGCAAGTTTATCGCATCTGTTATTGTATTCGTTGTCGGCGTGACCTTTGACCTTATGAAATGTAACCTTATGAACTCTTGTAAGTTCCAAAAGCCTTGTCCAAAGGTCGGTATTGAGTACAGCCTTGTTGTCTGACTTTTTCCAGCCGTTCGCCTCCCACGAATATATCCAACCGTTCAAAAAGGCGTTCACGGTATATGCCGAGTCGCTGTACACCTCAACCTCACACGGTTCTTTAAGACATTCAAGCCCGTAAATGACCGCAGAAATTTCCATTCTGTTATTGGTCGTATTCTGCACCGCCCCGCTGATTTCTTTTGTCGCGCCCCTGAACATAAGTATGGCGCCCCATCCCCCGACTCCCGGATTGCCGGAACAGGCGCCGTCCGTATATAGGGTAACTTTTTTCATTCTGACAACTCTTCAGATCTTCTCACACAGGCTGCAACCGCATCCGAAACAATTCCCCTGAAATTGTTTTCCTCGAATACCTTTATCGCCTCAATCGTCGTACCGCCCTTACTGCACACATTCATGATCAGTTCCGTCAGCGGCTTTTCGCTGTGTACAACCATTTCCGCACCGCCGATTACGGTCTGAACAGCCAGAAGTTTAGCCTCGTCCGCAGTAAGTCCCTGTTTGATGCCTGCATCTACAAGACTGTCGATGAAAAGAAATACGTATGCAGGTCCGCTGCCGCTTATTCCCGTAACTGCATCCAGTTTGCTTTCGTCCGTACTAAGCACCTGCCCCATGCAGTTGAAAAGATTATATATAAATTCTGTGTCGGCGGTATCATCGTTGAAATCACTCATATCGACAGCCATCATGCCGCTGCCGACAGAACAGGGAAGGTTTGGCATGCAGCGCGCCACTTTATGAAAACCAACGCCCAGCATATTTTTAATTTTCTCCCTCCTGACGCCTGCCATTATGCTTATAATCTTTTGAGGGCAGCAATCTTCGAGCTCTTTTGCCACTACGGGGAATGTCTGCGGTTTTACGGCAAACAGCAGATATTCACAATTTTCCGCCACATACTTATTGCTGTCTGATACTGTTATGCCGAGTTCTTCCCCCATTTTTTCGATTTTTGAAATATCGGGGTCACTGACAATAATTTTCTTTGCCTTCAGAAAATCTGACAGCACTGCTCCGCGGAGTATGGCGCTTGCCATAAATCCGCAACCAATTACACCAAGTTTATATTCTTTTTTCATCTATATAACTCCAAAAATGGTTGACTTAATTCAACCGATAATATATAATGTATAAGCTAAAACTTTTAGGGGAATAGCTCAACGGTAGAGTCGCGGTCTCCAAAACCGTCGGTTGCATGTTCGAATCGTGTTTCCCCTGCCAGATCGTCAAGACAATGTCTTGACGATTTTTTTGTAACCTGCAGTTTAACTGTAAATACGTTTTAAAACCGAACATATTGTGCGAAACGCCGCATCATGCTTTAAAACTCAATGATTTATGCGAAGCAATAATTATTCAAAACGCTACTAAAAAAACACACGAGAACATGAAGGCATATCTGCCTCAGACATTTACCACCCGTATTCAATGTATGCCCCGCCGCCGCTGACAGTTTCAAATACTTTTCTTCTGTCGTCTATCAGATCGACAGGAAGATTTTCGATATCGAACCAGGCAAGTTGAGAACACTTGAATGGTTCTGCTATATATGGCTCACCGTAAAAATGTTCGCAGGTAAAATATATATTTATATAAGTTATGTCGTTATCCCGCTCGCGCTTGTGAACGATGGCAAGAAATTTCAAAGATTCGCGCGGAATCTCCAGTCCCAACTCTTCTTTGCCCTCTCGTACCGCCGTCTCGGTCATGCTTTCGCCGTGTTCCGCGTGACCCGAAAACGAAAAATCCCACAGCCCGTCCGCGAAACCAGTATTTCTGCGCCGTTGGAGAAGAACCTGCTTCCTGCCGTCATGCGTACGCATAAGCAGTACCACAACGGCGGCAGGAGCGGCAAATCTGTCATTCAAGGTTATACCCTTACCTCTCCTTTCAGACCGAGGCTATTTTCGTTTTCGTCAAGTATTGGCTGAATTTCGTTAGTAATGAACTCCACAGTCTGCTGAGGTGCGCGGCCCACAAAATTTCTTGCGTCAAGTATTTCGGAGAGCTTGTCATGGGCAGCGGCAAACATATTGTCCGCCTTGATAAGCTCTATTAGATTGTTATCAAGTCCCCTCTCCTTTACGTTCCTGCCGGCCTCAATGGAAAGCACCCTTATCCTTTCGTGAAGTTCCTGCCTGTCACCGCCGGCCTTGACACATTCCATCATAATGTTCTCTGTCGCCATGAAGGGCAATTCCGCAGCGATATGCTTTGCAATGACCTTGTCATATACAACAAGGTTCTCGCTTACGTTCATATAAATATTGAGTATGCCGTCAAGCGCAAGGAATGCCTGCGCAAGTACTATCCTGCGGTTCGCCGAATCGTCAAGCGTCCTTTCAAACCACTGCGTTCCTGCAGTGACGGCCGTATTGACGGGCAATGAAATAACGTATCTTGCAAGCGAACCCATTCTTTCACATCTCATGGGGTTGCGTTTGTACGCCATTGCAGAAGAGCCTATCTGCGATTTTTCAAAAGGTTCTTCAACTTCCTTCATATTCTGAAGAATTCTGACATCGTTGGAGAACTTGTAGGCGCTCTGCGCTATCTGTGAAAGTACGCAAAGCACATTGTAGTCAAATTTTCTCGGATAGGTCTGTCCGGTTACGCCGTATACCTTGTCAAACCCCATCTTTGCGACGACTCTTTTTTCAAGTTCCTTGACCT
>CALVXA010000080.1 GCA_944368635.1 uncultured Clostridia bacterium | reverse complement strand
CGAAGGAAGAAGAACGACAGAAAAAGCGCAAAAGCGTTGAAAGACCAGTGTCCTAATGTTAGAATAAATATAAATTTTTTCGTCAATAAATCTTTCGTCAGGGGGGGTAGTAAAACTGCAGTCTGTCGGTACGGACGAAAAGCTTAACGAGTCTGTCGGTTGCGGGATATGCTCCTGCGGCAGTGCGGCGGTCTGTCCCCCGTCGGAAGAGTCGCGCACGGGCAAGCGCATTAAAATTGCAAACCTTTGCTGCGCCAACTGCGGAAGGGAGCTTGAAGAGGAGCTGAACGCCATAGACGGAGTAGAGGCAACCGTAGACTTCATGAACATGACGGTCGTATTGAATGCCGCCTCCGCGCAGGCTTATGACAAGGCGGTATATGCCATTTCTCACTTCGAGGACGTGAAAATTGTTGACGGCAAGCCGCCAAAGGTGAGTCTGTTCAGGGAGAATCTGGCGGACATAATCGCCATAATAGTGTCGGCGGTGCTGTTCATTCCCGCAATGGTGCTGGACTTTGCAAACATAGCCCTGCCCGATTGGTATTTATGCTTTCCGCTGTACATTGCGGCGTTTCTTGCAGCGGGGTATTCCGTATTGTGGAATATGTGCAGGAACATAATAAAGGGCAAGGTATTCGACGAAAATTTCCTCATGACGGTGGCTTCGGTGGGCGCGATAGCGCTCGGCCTGACCACGGGCGACGGGCTTTTCGAAGGCGTGGCTGTAATGTTTCTTTACCGCATAGGCGAAGTGCTGCAGTCCGTTGCCGTCGGCGCGTCCAGACGCTCCATCTCCGAACTCATGGACCTGAAGAGCGATACGGCAACGCTCATTGACGGCGACAGACAGACCATTGTCTCGCCCGAGAGTCTGCGCGTGGGCGACAAAATTCTCATACGTGCGGGCGAAAAAGTGCCCGTCGACTGCGTGATAACTTCGGGCAGCGCGTCTCTGGACGTCAAGAGTCTGAACGGCGAAGCCGTCCCCCGCGATGTGGAAGCGGGCGACGAAGTGCTGTCGGGCAGCATAGATCTGACGGGCGCCGTTCAGGCGGAAGTCATAAGGGAATACAACGATTCCGCCGTTGCAAAGATACTCGAACTCGTTGAACATTCCACTGCCAACAAGGCAGAGCCCGAAAAGTTCATAACGCGCTTCGCAAAGTACTATACGCCCGCAGTCGTGCTTGCGGCGGTAGTGCTTGCCACGCTCGTTCCCACGTTCGTATGTCTCGCCGCAGGTACATTCGCATGGCATACATACCTCGACTGGATATACAAGGCGCTGTCATTCCTCGTGATATCCTGTCCCTGCGCGCTGGTCATCTCCGTGCCGCTTTCATATTTCGGCGGAATAGGCAGATGCGCCCGTTCGGGCATTCTGGTAAAGGGTTCAACCTGTCTTGACAGCATGGCAAGGGCCACCGTTGCCGCCTTTGACAAGACGGGTACGCTTACGGAGGGAACGTTCAGGATAGTCAGCTATTCGTCAAAGCAAGCTCTCTCCCTGGCGGCTGCGGCGGAAAAGACGTCCGCCCACCCCATAGCAGGCGCATTTGCAGATGTCCCCGCGGACTGCGTGGTTTCGGAGACGGAGGAAATTGCGGGCATGGGCATAAAGTGCCTGTGCGAAGGCAAAGTGCTTCTCTGCGGCAATTCCAAGCTCATGGAAAAGTACGGCGTGAATTACGAACGCAAGCGCAGCCTCTCCACCGTAATCTATGTGTCTTACGACGGCGGCTATGTCGGGGTTATCGAAATAGACGACGTCGTGAAGCAGAACGCAAGGGAGGCTCTGGACGAACTGCGCTCGCTCGGCATAGAACACACCTATATGCTCACGGGCGACAGCCCCGAAAGGGCGGTGGACGTGGCGGCAAAGGTGGGCGTTGGCAGTGCAATGGGCGCGCTTCTCCCGAATGAAAAGCTGAACGAAGTGATAAAACTCAGAAAGCAGGGCGGACTCATTTACGTGGGCGACGGCATAAACGACGCGCCCGTGATGACCGTTGCGGACTGCGCCGTTTCCATGGGCAAAGTGGGCAGCGACGCTGCGATAGAGGCAAGCGACATAGTGCTTGTGTCCGACAACCTCTCGCTTGTGGCGGAGGCGCGCAGGATTGCCCGCGGAACGCGCTCAATCGTCTTTCAGAATATAGTCGGCTCACTGCTCGTCAAGGCGGCGATAATGCTGTGCAGCGTATTCATAACGCCCTTCCCGCTTATAATTTCCATCTTCGGCGACGTTGGCGTAATGCTCCTTGCCGTGTTCAATGCCCTTCGCACCTCGCTCATAAAGTAATCTGTGCGGGCGCGGCTTTTTATGGGTGCGCTTTGGTCAGGCGGCAATATGCACTTTTTGCGCGGGTGACTGAATGCGGCGTATACGCACAGAAGCTCCCGAAAGCTCTTTGTATTATGTAAGTCAGTTGTATTACGTGAATATGCGGCGCGCCCTTCTTTCAGGGTGCGCCTTTTGCATTCTGAAGGGGGAGGAAAATTGCCCGTTGCGCTGCTGTGTCAGCGCGTATAGCCGTTGTATGAAGGCGTGCGTACGCTGATTTGTCAACAAATTTGATACAATGCCGAAATTTATTTGATTTTTTAAGCGTTTAATGTTATTCTAAATGTGAATTTTGTGAAAGCGGGGTGAAAACTTTCTCCGTGCTTCCCACATAAGAAAAAATTTTATCGGAGGTACTTTCCAAATGGCTGAAGAAACTCAGCAGACGGAGGAAGTGGCGGCAAATGCACAAGCCCCTGTCGAAGAAAAGAAGCCTGTCAACAAGGTTGACGCCTGGTTCGGAATAACCAAGAGCGGTTCAAACTTCAAGACGGAAATCGTCGCAGGTCTGACGACGTTCATGGCGATGGTCTACATCCTCATGGTCAACGGCGCCATGTTCAGCGAAGGTTGGGTGGGCCTTTCCTACGGCGCCGCTTACATTGCAACGGCTATCGGCGCAATCGTCGGCACTCTCCTCATGGCGCTGTATGCAAAGATGCCCCTCGCACAGGCTCCCGGCATGGGTTTGAATGCGTTTATCGTATATACGCTTCTGCTTAACTATTCCGGTCTGACCTTTGCAAACTGCATGCTGTTCACGCTCATCGACGGCGTAATTTTCGTCCTTCTCACCGTTACGGGTTTAAGGCAGAAGATATTCGAGGCTATCCCCGCAGGCGTCCGCCACGCAATTCCCGTAGGCATAGGTCTGTTCATAGCCTTCATCGGTATGCAGAATGCTACGGTAATCGTAAACGAGAACTCCACGCTCGTTACGTTTGCTTCCTTCAACATTCTCAACATCTTCAACGGCAGCAATTCATTCATGACTTACACCGCGGCTGCAGGCGTAGGCGGCATGCTTCCCGCATTCCTTGCAATCTTCGGCGTTATAGCAATCGCAATAATGTCCAAGAAGGGCGTAAAGGGCGCAATACTCTGGGGTATTCTTGGTACGGCGGTCGTATTCTATATTCTTGCCGCAATCGCATACGGATGCGGCGTTCAGGGCGCTGTTGACTACTTTGCAGGTATCTCTCTTTCCAATCCCTTCGACGCATTCGGCGATTGGGGTACTCAGTCCGTAGGTAAGGTGTTCACCGACGGCTTCAACTTCGACGGATATCTTGCAGGCGGCGGTACGCCCGGCACTCTCGTAGTACTCATCATAACCACGGCACTCTCCTTCTGCATGATAGATATGTTCGATACTATCGGTACGCTCTACGGCGCTTGCTCCAAGGGCAACCTGCTTGAAAAGGACGGCACGCCCATCCGTATGAACCAGATGATGCTCTCCGACGCAATTGCAACCTGCACGGGCGCTATCTCCGGCACCAACACGGTTACGACTTTCGTCGAAAGCTCCTCCGGCGTTGCAGCAGGCGGCAGAACGGGTCTTACTTCTCTCGTTACGGCAATCTGCTTCATTCTTGCAATGTTCCTCTCGCCCATAGCGCAGCTCATTCCCGAGTGCGCAACGGCAACCGCGCTCATCTATGTCGGCGTACTCATGATGACATCTGTTGTCAAGGTTGACTGGGAAGATCCCGCAGATGCAATCGTTGCCTTCCTTACTTTCATAGTAATGGCTCTCGGCTACTCCATCTCCAAGGGTATCGGCATAGGCATCATCACCTTCATCATCGTAAAGCTCTTCACGGGCAAGGTAAGGGAAATATCCATACCTACCTGGGTTATAGGTGCAATCTTCCTTGCAACCTTCCTGCTCACCTGATGAACGGATAAATACAAAACTTCTGCCCCGAAGAACATTCTTCGGGGCAATATTTTTTGTGCGTTGACAGGAAGGGCGCGCCGTGCTAAAATTAAAGCGTAACACATACGGGGGAAATCATGCGGTACATACTATCCATTGACCAGGGGACTACGTCCACGCGGGCAATAGTCTTTGACGAACGGGGCGGCATTGCGGGCAAGGCACAACAGGAATTTGCGCAGATATATCCGCGCGCCGGCTGGGTGGAACATTCCCCGCGCGACATTTTCGGCAGCGTAATGGGCGTAATTGCGGAAGCGCTTGTAATGGCGGATGCGGACGTGGGCGACCTTGCGGGCATAGGCATTACCAACCAGCGCGAGACTACGATAGTGTGGGACAGACGCACGGGCAGACCCATTTCCAACGCCATTGTCTGGCAGTGCAGGCGCACGGCGGAATATGCCGAAAAACTCAGACAGGACGGGTATGCGCCATTCATCTACGAGAGGACGGGTCTTGTCCCCGACGCTTACTTTTCCGCGACCAAGATAAAGTGGATACTGGAGAACGTACAGGGCGCGAGAGAGCGCGCCGAACGGGGAGAACTGCTGTTCGGCACTGTGGACACATACCTCATGTGGCGACTGTCAAAGGGCAGAATATTTGCCACTGACTACACAAACGCCTCACGCACGATGCTTTTCAACATACATACGCGCAGGTGGGACGAAGATCTTCTCAGGCTCATGGATATCCCCGCCTGCATGCTGCCCGCCGTCCTGCCCTCGTCGGGTTTTTTCGGGGTTACGGATAAGGAAATTCTGGGTGCGGAAGTGCCCGTTTGCGGCGTTGCGGGCGACCAGCAGGCGGCGCTGTTCGGACATCTCTGCACTCACAAGGGCGACGTTAAAAATACTTACGGCACGGGGTGTTTCCTGCTCATGAACACGGGTGACAAGGCTGTAAAGAGTACAAACGGGCTTGTCACGACTCTGGGGGCGTCTGCGGGCGAAATTCCGCCGTACGTCCTTGAAGGCTCTGTGTTCGTCGCGGGCGCGGCGATACAGTGGCTGAGGGACGAGCTGGGGCTGATATCCTCCGCCGCAGAGAGCGAAACGTGGGCGCGTAGGGTAAAGGACAATGCCGGCGTATACATAGTGCCTGCGTTCACGGGGCTGGGTGCGCCCTATTGGGATGCCTCCGCAAGGGGCATAATCTGCGGCATAACGCGCGGCGCGGGCAAGGCGCACATAATACGCGCAACGCTCGAAAGCATAGCCTATCAGACGCAGGACCTGATAGAGGCAATGAAGAGAGATTCGGGACTGGACGTCAACTTCATAAGAGTTGACGGAGGGGCGTCGCAGAATAATTTTTTGATGCAGTTCCAGGCGGACATATCGGGCGTGGGCATAGAGAGGCCGCAGACAGTGGAGATGACTGCTCTGGGTGCGGCGTACCTTGCGGGACTTGCCTGCGGGTACTGGACGATGGAACAGCTGGAGGAGCTGAAGGGCGGCTATACCCGCTTTTGCTGCTCCATGAGCGGGCAAGAAAGGCTTGCCGCCCTGCAGGGCTGGAAGCTTGCAGTAAGCCGAGCAAGGCTGCGCTGAGATGGTTGCCGGGTCAGTGTGGGCTGTATAATGCTGCCGGCGGGATATATAATAAATTGTGGGAAGGTGCATAAATGGTTGACTGCATAATTATAGGTGCGGGCGTTGCGGGCGTTTCCGCCGCGCTCACGTTGAAGGCGCTCAAGCGCGAATTTCTGCTGATAGGCAGTGCGAATCTCTCCAATAAGGTTGCGGGGGCGGAAAAGATCAAGAATTATCCCGGGCTGGACGGCGCAAGCGGCGCACAGTTTGTGCAGATTATGAAAGATCAGTTGCTCCACGGCGGCATATCCGTTACCGAGGGGCACGTCACGGGCATATATGAAGGGGACGGCTGCTTTTTCGTCGCTTGCGGACAGGAAATGTACGAGGGGAAAAGCATAATTCTGGCAACGGGCGTGGAGAGCGTAAAACCTATCGTCGGCGAGCGCGAGTTTGTCGGCAGGGGCGTAAGCTATTGCGCCGTGTGCGACGGTTTTCTGTACAGGGGAAAGACTATCGCGGTGGTCTGCACGGACAGAGAGGAGGAAAGGGAGGTGGAACTGCTTGCAGGTTACGCCTCTAAAGTGTACCTCTTCGCGCTGTACAAAAACTGTACGGTAAACTTGCCCAATGTGGAAATAGTCAAGGGAATACCTTCGCAGATAAAGGGCGGGACGAAGGTGGAGGGCATTGTCGTCGGCGGAAAAGAAATTGCAGTGGACGGGGTGTTCATGCTCAAGGACTCTGCATGCGATACGCTGTATCCCGCTCTGCGCGTGGAAAACGGCAGCGTAGCTGTTGACAGGAATATGGCAACCAACGTAAAGGGGATGTTTGCGGCGGGCGACTGCACGGGCAGACCCTATCAGTATGCAAAGGCGGCAGGGGAGGGCAACGTCGCGGCACATTCCGTAAGCGCATATCTCGGCAGATAATACCGCCATACTTCGGGTGCGGGCAAAGTTTTGCCGTCCGGCACATTTTAAAAAAATAATAAAAATTATTTAAAAAATGAGTTGACATAAAAACTGCTATTTGCTATAATACTCAAGCATTGAGTTGTGCGTAACCTGCTTCGCGAAGAATAGTGCATACAAATGCGGGTGTAGTTCAATGGTAGAACACTAGCCTTCCAAGCTGGTTGCGTGGGTCCGATTCCCATCACCCGCTCCAA
>CALVXA010000079.1 GCA_944368635.1 uncultured Clostridia bacterium | reverse complement strand
TCACAGACGACCCCATATTCGTAGTAATCGACGAGCCTTCCGTACCTGAAATTATGCCTCCCTCCACTGTGAGCGTACAGAGGTCCTGTCTGGGTATAAGCTTTGCGACAAGGTCTGTATCCTCTCCGACTGTGAAGGTATAAGTGAGGTCGGTTGCCACCTTTACCTCTTCCACATACCATTCGCAGGCTGCGCCGACCCTTGCGACGCCCATATACCAGCCGTCAAACTGCATACCGTCCGTCACTTCCGCAACCGCCGTACACGACTGCCCCGAACGGTATACCCCCGTTCCGCTGCCGTTCACCACGTTGACGCTGTATACTTCGCCCGCGGTCGGGGAAGACGTCGCAGGCGTTCCGCCGCAGCCTGCGGCAGAAGCCGCAACCAGCCCCGAAAGCGCAAGCGCGACTATTGCAGATATTTTCTTTTTCATATTCGCACCTCCCGATTAACCCGCGCTGAAGTAGTACACTTCGTTGGTTTCAGATTCAAGACTGTCGCCCAGCTCGCACATGATGCCGTCCTGCTCTACCTGTACGCCCTGCTTTACGATTATCTGTGACGCCATGTAGTAATTCGCGCCAGGCGTTATGCTTCCGCCGAGCACCTGCATGAAGAATTGGGTGTGGTCGGTCGTGAGCGTAGTGTTGCGGAAGCAGTTTGTGAATTTACCCACACATTCGAAAGCCTTTACGCCCGTCGAATACTCGACGCAGAGTTCCGTGGGGTCTACCGAACTGATTTTAAGCGCAAACCAGCCGAGCGGTCCGCCAACCTTGTCGGGGTTGCTGTAGACACTGACTTTGACATAGTCTATGTTGGGGTCGTTGAAATCCACGAAACCCGCGCTGCCGGGCATCTCCCTGTTGAATTCCAGATATGCTCCGTTCAGTCTCGCCGTCTGCTTGCCGGGAGTATTCATCCTTACGAAGCCCTTGTCAAACACGGGAACGACGGTTACATCCTGCGTTACGGTAAGCGTGCAGTTGCGGGATATGGATATGAAATCCTGACTTAACTGCCCCTGTGCATCGAGCGTCTTCCAGCCGAGGAATGTATTGTCAGTGCTGTAAATTCCGTTCAGCGAAAGTCTGCATACGGAGCCTTCCAGATATCCTCCGTCGCCCACTACGACGCCGTCGACCTGCGTAATCCCGTTTTTATAGGAGATTCCGCCTACGCTTACGGTATAGACATTCTTATATGCATCTTCCACCGCATCGGCATAGACGGCAGTTATGACCATATCGCCCGACACGGTGAACAGATATTCCTCGCTGGAGGAAAGCTGTTGGTCGCCGCTGAGCCAGTACATGAACTGCTTGCCGGCAGGCGTTTCTGCATTTATCTGGCAGATATCGCCTTCATAGTAGTCGCCGTCGCCTGTGCCGCCGTCCACCCTCACGGTAAAGATATTTTTACCGGAGGCTGACGGATCTTCCGCAGACTTGCCGCTTCCGCACGCCGATGTCAGCGACAGTGCGGCAACCGCCGTAAGGCAGGCGGCAACGGTCAGCACCTTTTTTATCATAACTTTTCCTCCTTATCCTTTGTCTTTTTCTTTTTTGCTTGCTTTACGGGCAGATTTTTTTCTTGCGCAGCTTCGGCGTCAAGGGGATTTTGCACATCCACAACTTCTGCAGCCGCGCCGTTGCCCGTACCGTTCATCTTTTTGAGGGTAGCACGCACCGCGAATACTCCCCATATTGCCAGAATTGCTATTATGGCAACGTCTATCCAGATCATGAACTCAACCCATGCAGGTATAGTGTTGCGGAATACAACGCCTTCGCCGTAGCCGTTCATGGCATTGCTGTTGACTATTGTATAGAGCATATTGTGCGAAGCATTGCGGAGTGCGGTAACATGCGTTGCAGTGAGCGACGCCGCATCGGAAGAAGGCAACTTGTTCTGTGAGAGGCTTATATCGCCGCCCGCCCTTATCATCTGGTCAACGACCATGTATGCATATTCAGGCAGGTTGAAGTCCGTAATCACCGAACCAACAAAACCCCATTCATTCCTGAGCACTTGCGTAAGCAGCGAATAGTCGCCGCCCGTCCACGTAGAGCCTATGCGGTTGAAGGAACTCATCACGCCCGTAGAACCGCCGTCCTTTACGCAGATTTCGAACGCGCGCAGATAAATTTCGCGCATCGCCTGCTCGTTTGCCCAGGTAGAGACGCCGTCGCAGCGACGTGTTTCCTGGTCGTTGAGCGCAAAGTGCTTGACATACGTAGCCACGCCCTTGCTCTCCGCGCCCCTTATTACCGACGCGCCTATGCTGCCCGAAAGCAGACCGTCCTCACTGTAATATTCCCAGTTTCTTCCGCCGAAGGGTGAACGGTGAATGTTTACCGCAGGGGCATACCAGCTGCTGTACGTTGCGCCGTGATATGCGCTTGCCTCGTCATTTGTGTCGCCGATGAGCGATTCGTTGCCGAGCATTACGCCCAACTCTTCGGCAAGTTCCTTGTTGTAAGTAGCCGCAACCATACAGCCGCTTGCATAGAAGCAGGTATCGTGTACGGCGGGATCGCCCATGAATGCCGCGAAACCTACGGGACCGTCCGCAGAGACAGTTCTGTACTTGCCGATTCTGTCTATCGCCGTAGTGCTGTACATTCCCTTGCCGACGAGAAGGGTCATCTCCTCCACTGTCAGCTGGTCAAGGAACTGGTTCCACAGCGGGTCGCCGTATTCCTTGCCTATAAGCTCGTACAGCTGAATTTCCGTCTTGCCCTTCGCAGATTTCTGATATACGGGCATTTTATCCGTGTACCAGGGTTTTCCCTCGTCAACGCCGTCGTAATTCATGCTGTTCAAAAATTCCTGCGTCACTTCGCGTTCCTGCTCCGTGGGCGCCTGGGGGAAAGTTCCCTCGAAGTCCTTGCGGCTCATGTACTGCGTTATTCTGCCGCTCGCGTCGTCCCACTGGTTGGTCACCTGGGTGTCCGTTACGGGGTCGGCGGATATGAGCAAATCTTCGCCGAGCGTGAAGTCAACCGTCTGTACCGCATCGTGAGCGTTTTCGGAAAGGCTCAGCACATATGTGCCGTGTTCTATTTCATAGCCCTTGAAAGTATTCGTGTTGTCGTCGTTGTAGTCATAGGACGCCAGATAATATGCAGGAACGGTAATTTCCACGGAAGCGGTGCCGTCTACGGGAATCACGTCCGTCTTTTCATATCCCACAAGCACCTTGTGCGCCTTTTCTATCGCCTTGGGCTTGTTGTCGGGATTGTAGGGGGCAGTGGCATACAGTTGAACGACTGCCTTGCCTGCCTCGCCGCCCTTGTTCCTGACGTTTACTTTTACGGTTATTTCAGACTTTGAATTCAAAGACGTTATGCTCTCCAGCTCCGCTTCGTTTTCAATGCTGTATTCAAATTCGGTATAGCTGAGGCCGTAGCCGAGGGGATATACCACGCGGGAGTCATACCAGCTGTCCCACGCCGTGGTATTCGTGCCGTGCACTTCGCCCGCGGCGGATACGTACGGTTCGCTTCCCTCCGTGTAGTCCCTCGTCTCGTAATAGCGGTAACCTACGTATATTCCCTCTTCATAGTCGACAAAGTAATTGCTTCTGAGTTTGCCGTCCACCGTGTACTGGTTGCCCTCGCCCGAAAGGTTATTGCCGAAGTTCGCCCATGTAGGGTCGTTCTTGAAGTCCCTTGCGAAGGTGTCCACAGTATGACCGGAGGGATTTACGTTGCCGTTCAATATGTCGCCGAGCGCATTTATGCCCGTTGCACCGGGACTGCCTACCCATACCGCTGCCTTTATCTTGTCGCTGTAGGCATAGTGACCGGGGTCATCCAGGAACCCGAGTTCCATTGCCTGCGCGCAGTTTATTACCACAATTATGTTTTCGAAGCTCTTGCTTACTTCCTGTATGAGCGCGGTTTCGTTTGCGTCCAGCTGAAGATAGTGGTCGTCAACCGCACGCGCACCGTCAACGGGGACGCGCTCCTTGCTCTTGTGGCTCCACGTCGTATAGCCGCTGCCATAGGTGAACATTGTCCTGGGCAGGTCATAGCCCTCGCCGCCGAGACGGGAAATCACCACTATCGCCGCGTCGTTATACTCCCTATAGCTGTCCTTTACCTGGTCGGTATAGGAGCTTTGGGGAGTTTCGCCCGTGGGAAAACCCGTGAGAATGTTGCCCATTTCGGGCGACTTTTCCCTGCCCGACCCGCTGGCCGAGCTCTTGTAGAACTCGGTCAGCACAGGATTGACGTCATACCCTGCATCGGTGAGCGCGTCCTGAAGGGATACTGACGCGCTGGCGTCCTTTTCGCTGGAGCCTGAACCGCCGTATACAAGATTGACGCTGTTCTTGCCGAACACGCTTATTTTGGGGTCGGACTGTGCAGTCTGGTTGTTGCTCTTTGTTGTCCTCAACGGAAGAAAATTCTGCTCGTTCTTGAGCAAAATCATGCCGTCTGCGGCAATTTTCTCGTTTAAGGCGTTTGCCGCGTCAAGCACATCCTGTTTGCTGTTGTAATCGGCGTCATACCTTACATATTCGTGCGGATTGCCGCTTACAAGCTTTCTGCGCTCGCCGCCGTGAATGCCGTTGAACGTCTCGTATATAAATCCTACCTGCGTCAGCACAAGCGATACCACAAGCACAAGCACAATTACGATTATCGCCGTGATAAACCACAGTCTGGACTTTACCATTGCCTTTAAAATTTTCATAAATTCTCCTGCGGGGCACAGGGTGCGGCGACAACGCCGCACCCCGGCGCCGTATTTGTATTTAAATCGTCCAGCCTGCGCTGCCTATTGCAGAGACATCGCTGTCCGAATACTGTATGCCGTTTACGGGCTCCGCCTCTGCAATTACCTGGAATGCCAGGTAGTACGTCGTCCCTTCGGTATAATTGTCGCCGAGCGCCTCCTTGAAGACAGCTACGAGATTTGCATACTCTACGCTGTGGAGGTCGAACATATTTCCGGGACCGCCGTCGAACTTTGCAACCGCCGAGCCGCCTTCGAGGTCGGCGCTGACTTCAAGCGTATCTTTCTGTCCCTGAGTTGCCAATCTTTCGGGATGATAGACCATATATACCGTGCCGAGGGGCGCGTCCTTGTCGGCGTCTACGGAGTCATAGATATACATCTTCACATAGTCCGTTCCGTTGCCGAACAACGTTTTGCCTGTACGGTCAATCTCGATATATCCGTTGCCCGTATTGTCAAGGAATATCTTGTTACCGCTGTTATCGGGCGTGTCTATCTTCTGTGCGCCCGCCTCTACCGTAACCTGAACGGTGGCGGTCTTGTCGAGATAGGTTATTGTGACGGTAACGCTTCCTATATCGTCACCCGTGAAAGGGGCGGTTCTGTCAACTGAATAGTTGCTTATGGTCTCCGTATCTTCGTTGCTGTACACGGCAGTCACAACCATGCCCGCGGGGTCGAACGTTTCGCCTACCTGATAGGTTGTCTTCGAAGGAGGTGTGACTGTTATCTGCGTGAGTTCGCGAACGTCGTTCTTGTCGGTAACCGTAAACTGGAAGCAGTCGATATTAAGGCCTTCCTTCACGATTTCCATTACAAATACGTTCAGTCCCCGGTTTATGTCGAACGCCTGGAACACTACGTTCTTCCAGTTGGTGTACTGTATTCCGGGAGCCGAACCGAATGTTGCTTCGGGTACGGGAATTTCGCTGTTGTTTATTGTGAACTTTACGTTGTCAGAAAGGCTGTATGTTTCGCCTACCTGCGCAAATATGCCCGTAAGGTTTACCGTTGCCTCTATATCTGAATACAGATTGATTATTACTTTCGAACCTGAAGAAAGGCTGCCTATGCTCTTACCGCCACTGGTGGGGTTGGTAGGAGTTTCAATCTGCATTCCCTCCCTGCCGGGCTGAATAATCCATTCGGTCTGGTCAAGGTTTTCTGCCTCCACGAGGTAGTAGCCGCTTCCCTCTATGAGCGCGTCATAGTTCTTTACGGTTATTTCAAAGTTCGCGCTTACTTGCGTACCGGTACAGGTGACAGTCACGGTCACTTTGCCGCTCTGGCTCATATCGGGTTGGGATACGCTGTATTCGGAAACTTCCAGCACATCCGTCTGTCCGTTTACAAGCGTCGCCGTTACGACAAGTCCGTCCGAGGAGAAGGTCTCACCCACGAAGTATTCAAGCCTTACACCTTCGGTGTTGAGCGATATGGAGGCAACCACATTGCCAAGTTCGGCAATTTTAGCCTCTGCCGCTTCAAGCACCGCAAGATTTTTAACGAGCGCCTGCTGTGCTTGCGTAAGGGCGTCGTATGCCGAACGCGCGTCGTCCGCCGCCTGTTTGTCGCCATATGTAAGCTCTGCCAATGCGGGCAGTTCGGCTATTGCAGTATCCACTGCCCTTGCCGCCGCAAGGTCGGGGCTCTCTGCGCCGCAGATCGTACATATTCCGTCTTCATACGTATGCGCGCCTGATTCAGTCTTTTCCGTACAGCCGTCGCGCAGACATTCCTTCCAATGACTTGTCTCGTCATGGCTCCATTCCTCGGCAAAGTCGTGTCCGAGAGGTTCGCCGACTGTGAAAGTTTCCGTACCCTTTTCTCCGCACGCGCAGGACTTGTAATACGTTGCAGCCTGCGTGCAGGTGGCTTCCGACTTGAGATATCCGGCTTCCGCCACTTCCCTGTCATACACGTGCTGCGCAAGCTGACCGTATTCCTGTCCGCAGACAGCGCAGACAGCCTTCTGTTCGCAAGTTGCCGTCCCGCCGCTGTGTGCGGCAAGTTCGTCCTTTTCGGCACAGCCGTCACGTTGACACATCTTCCAGTGATTTTCGCCGTCATAGCTCCATTCCTCGGCAAAGTCGTGTCCGAGGGGGTCGCCGACTGTGAATGTTTCCGTGCCCTTTTCTCCGCACGCGCAGGACTTGTAATACGTTGTCGCCTGCGTGCAGGTAGCTTCCGACTTGAGATATCCGGCTTCCGCCACTTCCCTGTCATATACGTGCGTATGCTGTACCTGCGCTTCCTTTAC
>CALVXA010000078.1 GCA_944368635.1 uncultured Clostridia bacterium | reverse complement strand
GCCACCACTTGATGACGCCTCTCACAGAGAGGTAGATGTAGCCTACAATCAGCGCAATTTTGCACGTTTCGCCAATGCAGCCTGCAAGGCCTGTGCCGAGCAGCAGGTCAACGTAGCTGAGAGTGGAGGCGTTACCCTTGAGGAGGGAACCCGAAAGATAGGTTGCGCCCGTCGAAATCGTGCCTTCGGTCGCAACCACTGCGCCGAAGTTGGGTGCAACGTATACGTTCATGCTTGCGGCAAAGCTGAGGAAGAGGAAAATTCTGCCCATTGCCGCGGGGTTTACAAGGTTTTTGCCCGTTCCGCCGAATACCATCTTTACAAGCGCAATGGCAATTATCGCGCCTATGAGTACTTCGTACCAGTTAACTGCAGAGGGAACAATGAGCGCGAGGATGAGACCCGTAACGATGGAGGTGTAGTCAAACTGTTTCCACCACTTAAGGCATACTGTGCCTGCGTCCCTGCACTTGTTGCCGAAACCCTTGTTTTCAATGAAGTAGTAAACAAACTCCGTAGCCACGGCGCCGAGAACTGCGGTGAGCTCGATGATAAATGCATCCAGCCCGAAATATACAATGCCGCAGATGGCAGCGGGGGCAAGCGCGATTATGACGTCGAGCATTATGCTCTTTGTCGTGCGCTTTGTCTTGACGTGGGGGGGAGTGGAAATAACTATGCTTTTATCCATATTATTATTTCGCTCCTTTTTTAGCAGCGGCCCTTACTGCCGCCTTTGTCTTTCTTATTGCCTGAATAAGCGGTCTCTTTGCGGGGCAGATGTACTCGCAAGCGCCGCATTCTATACAGCTCATCGTGTTGCCGAGTTTTGCGGCTGTCTCAAAGTCGCCTGCGGCCGAATAGAAGGCAGTGTTCATGGGCATCAGGTGCATGGGGCAAACGTCCGCGCACTTGCCGCAGTTAAGGCAGGGCGTAGGTTCTTCGGCTGCCGCTTCCTTTTCGTCAAGCAAAAGCACGCCCGAAGTCGTCTTGTGCGTGTATGCATCGTAGGAAGCAATGGCAACGCCCGTCATGGGTCCGCCGAGAAGCGCCTTCTTGGGAGAGGTCTTTTCGCCGCCGCAGTATGCAACGATTTCGCTGACGGGGGTGCCGACCTTTACCCAGAGGTTCTTGGGCTGTGCGACAGCTCCGCCCGAGACGGTTACAACCCTCTCATACAGGGGCTGACCCTTCTCTATCGCGCAGTATACGGCATAGGCCGTAGCCACATTCTGCACAACGACGCCGCTGTCTGCGGGAAGCTTGCCAATGCCGACCTTTCTGCCCGTCGTGACGTAGATGAGGTGCTTTTCGCTTCCCATCGGGTACTGCTTTTTAAGTATCACGGGCTGAATGTCGTCGAAGGCCTCAAATGCGGCAATGGCATCGGGTTTGTTTGCTTCAATGCCAATCACAATCTTGTTCACGCCCAGCGCCTTGGCGATATACCTTGCGCCCTGCGCGATCTCATTCGTATGCTCCAGCATAAGTCTGTGGTCGCAGGTTAAATAGGGTTCGCACTCCGCACCGTTAAGCACAAGCGTGTCGACGGGTGTCTTGGGCGCAACCTTAACGGCGGTGGGGAAGCCCGCTCCGCCAAGTCCGACTATGCCGCAGGCGCGTATTCTCTCTTTAATGCTGTCCGCGGTCACGTCCTCGAGAGGGGGCAGATATGCCTTTTCGCCGCTTCCGTCGCCCTTTATTACAATAAAGGTCTCCTTACCGCACGCGCAGTCGATGTCCCTTATATCCTCCACAACGCCCGCAATGCTCGCGAACACGTCAGAGGAGATGGGGCCGCCGGCTTTGGCGATCAACTCGCCCTCTTTCACTCTTTGTCCCTTTTCCACGCACGCTGCGGCGGGTTTGCCAAGCGACTGGGACAGCGAAATGTAGGCAGTCTCAGGGTCGGGCATTATCTCGCAGGGGCAGTTGCACGCCAACGACTTTTTGTCGTGGATGTGTATGCCGGCAAAAAAGGGCCTTGCTTTAATTGCTTTCAAAACCAAACCTCCTTAAAGAGTAAATTTAAACATGATATATTCGTCTGCACGTTGCAATCAGACCGAAAAAAATTGTGTCTGAATTTACCTTCAGCCATAAATTTATGGGTAATTATGCCGCTTTGTGCCCTCAGGGCATAAGCCGTGCAAAGTCGTCAGAATTTTCGGGCGCGCAAATTCAGTCCGTGCCCAGGGGTTTGTCCGTGCCGTCAGCCGTCTTTAAGTCGGACGGATTTTCGGCAGGAAGAGCCGCTTTTTCCGCTGTCTCGGAGGGTAGAGGGGAGTGTTCCCTTGCCGCCGAGTGCTTTACCCCCAAAGCGTTCTCAAACACGCTTACGGGAACCCTGCGGAAAATTATCCACACAACGCCGCCTATGAATGCGCCCGAAGCAATGCCTATGAGCATGAGGTAGGGGGCGTATACGAACAGCGAAGGCGTCGAGGTGATAAGCACATACACCGTACACTGCGTCAGGTTATGAAACACCGCCGCGACAATGCTTACGGCAATTATGCTCAGCTTTGGAAAAACGAGGTAAATCAGCAGCGAACTTACCGCCATGGACACCATGCCGCCCGTAAATGAATACATTACGGCGGAGATGTTCCCCGCGAAGACCGCGCCCAGAAGCGTGCGTATGCCCACAATAATAAACGCCTCTACCGGTGAATAGATTACGAGCGCTGCAAAAGAAAAGGTGTTGGAAAGCCCTAATTTTGCGCCCGGCAACAGAAGAGGCGGAAATAAATTTTCTATTAAGAACGTAATCAGGCTCAGCGCGGTAAAAATTGCCAGAACGGCAATCTTTTTGGCTGAAAAGTAACGCTGCTTCATGAACATTATTATATACTATAATCAAAAAATAGTAAATGTTTTCTGACCCCAAAATAATAAAAAATGTTGGAAAACCTGACTTTTTGCGTATTGACAAAAGGCTATTTAGAAGATATAATATACCGACGGAGGCAAAAGCTTAAATGAAATACGAATATAAGGTAAAAAACGTTTACAAAGAAGCAGATGAAAAGACGATGAAGGACATCTTCGACTATGCCGAAGGTTACAAAAAGTTTCTCTTCACTTCCAAGACTGAAAGAGGCGCGGCTCACTCGGCGGAGGCGCTTGCCGTTGCAAACGGCTACAAGCCCTTCACGTTCGGGCAGAAGGTAAAGCCCGGCGACAAGCTGTACTTCATAAACAGGGATAAGAACATCTTCCTCATGAGGATAGGAAAAAACGACCTTGAAAAGTGCGGTATGAAGATAATGGTCGCGCACGTGGACAGTCCCCGTCTCGACCTCAAGCCCAACCCCCTCTTCGAGGAGGACGGCATAGCTTTTCTCAAGACGCACTACTACGGCGGAATCAAGAAGTACCAGTGGACGACAATTCCCCTTGCATTGCAGGGCGTCGTAATGCTTCCCGGAGGCAAAAAGGTTGAAGTCTCGGTAGGCGAGGAGGATGACGACCCCATATTCTACATAACCGACCTTCTTCCCCATCTCTCGCAGGAGCAGAACCTCAAACCCCTCGGTTCGGCAATTACGGGCGAAAACCTCAATGCGTTAATCGCAACCGTTCCCGACGGCGAGGAGGACGAAAAGAATGCGGTAAAGGCGGCGGTGCTCAATCTTCTGCACGACAAGTACGGCATAACCGAAGTCGACTTCGAGACAAGCGAGCTGTGCTTCGTTCCCGCAGGCAAGCCCCGCGACGTCGGCTTCGACAGGTCGCTCATCTACGCATACGGTCACGACGACAAGGTGTGCGCATATCCCGAAATGACCGCGCTGTTCGAATGTGACAGCGACGAAACTATAATGGCGGTATTTGCCGACAAGGAGGAGACGGGCAGCTACGGCGTAACGGGAATGCAGTCCAGAGTAATCTCCGACGTTATCGACAGCATCTGTGCCTCTCTCGGCGCTAATCCCATACTCGTCAGATACAAGTCGCGTTGCGTCTCCGCAGACGTCACGGCGGCTTACGACCCCATCTATAAAGACGTATACGAAAAGCGCAACTCATCGTTTGTAGGTTGCGGCGCAGCCCTCTCCAAGTACACGGGCGCACGCGGAAAGAGCGGTACGAGCGACGCTTCCGCGGAGACTGTGGCTTACTTCCGCGACGTGTTCGATGCGGCAGGAGTAATCTGGCAGACCGGCGAACTCGGCAGGATAGACGCGGGCGGCGGCGGCACGGTTGCCGTTTACATTGCAAACCTCGGAATAGATACCTGCGATGTCGGTGTTCCCGTGCTGTCCATGCACGCACCTTACGAGGTTATCTCCAAGGCGGACGTATATTCAATGCATCTTGCAATGAAGGCCTTCTGCGAGGCTCACAATTAAATAATTACCTTTCGTTCGGCAATAGTACGGGGTCTGCGGATTTTCGCGGACCCCGTTTCATGTGTCGGTAAACCTGTCTTGAGTATAGTTCGCAGGGTAATAGTATGGGGTGTACGCATTTTTTCTGTGCCTATCGTTAATTTCAAATGTGAACCGAATAGCCCGTTCGTCGGGCAATAGTACGGGGTATATGCATTTTTTTCTGTGCCTTTGCTTGATTTCGGATGTAAGGCGAAAAGTGCGTTCAACGGGCAATAGTAAGGGGTCTGCATTATTGCAGACCCCTCAGTTTTTGAAAATGGCTTTGATTATTAGGGTAAACACAAACGTTGCCAACGCGCCAATAAAGGCGAGGAAAATTTTGTACATAAAGTCCCTGCGCCTTCTTGCGCCGAGGTCGGCAAAGTCTCTGCCGTCGCCCTTCAGCGATATCACATACATCTTTTCTCCCCGCCGTTCGGAAGAGAGTATGTCCACGTAACCGTCTGCCTGTAAGGAGCGGAGTGCGCGGTCGATTCTCTCCGCGCTGTATTTTCCGCCCGTCGGCAGTATGCTCATAATATCCAGCAGCGACACCATGCAGCCGTCCTTGCCGTCGCACAGTGCGTAGACTGCGCCCATCACGCTGTGTTCATACCTCGAAAGCATTTAAATCACGCCTCCGATGAGTGCGGTTATAATTCCTCCGATCGCTCCCCCGGCAAAGGCGGCGGCGCAAACGGCAAACATTCCGCTTAACCTGCTTTTGTTTGTCTTTTCTGCGCCTGCATCAGGGGCGCACGGCTGCGGCGTTGCCGGTATGAACGGTTTTAGGTACGCAAGGCAGAAAGCAGGTCCGCGTGCATATCGCACATCTATACAGCCTTCCTTGGCAAGGCGCGTAAGCGCCGCTTCCAGCGCGTCGCGTCCGCGTTCCTTTTCGGGGAAGACCTCCAGCAGTTCGTCTTCATAAAATACTGCATATCTGCCCGTTCCCGCTTCCCTGAGTTTTGCGCAAAGCGCAGCGTAAATCTCGTCCATTTACTATATAGTTTTGTACGGAACGCGATGTTTTATTCCCCTGTGCGCGATTGTTTTCACACTGTAATGGCTATTATTCCTATAACGACTACGGCGACGGCGGCAATCATTACGGCATAGCAGGCAAACCGCAGAATTCTGCACAGCCCGAACGTGCCGTATCTCTTCTGCGCGTTCAGCAGCGAAACTGCAATCAGCTCTGCAATCATGCTCGAAATAAGTGCATACGTACCCACGTTTTTAAGTACAAATGCCAGAATAAGCAGTATAAGTCCTGCCGTAAAAAAGGCGGCGGCAATGTAAAAATACAGCTTCTTTTGGGGAGTGTTGTCGTTACCCTCCCTGCCGTTTGTCCGGCTCGTTTCCTTCGTTGCCGCGGTCTGTTCATCTTCTCTTTTCATCGTCTGTCCTCATTTCCGGATGTGCGTCGGGCGTGACCAGGATGGTCTGCTGTCGGGTATAGTTAACAAAGCCTGCGTGCGCACCCGAAGGTTTTTTTACGAATTTTTTAGGCGCATAGTCCACTGCCGTCTTTCCGCTCTGTCTTGCTTCCGAATAGTATGCGCATATTTCCGCGGCGCATTTCAGTGCGTTGTCCGTCGGGGTTTTTCCGCCGCATACAATTCCGACGTGAGAGGAGTGGAAGGATTTGACATGCATCCATACGTCGTTTTCCGTCAGCGCCTTCACAAGCCTGTCGTTCTGCACGTTGTTGCGGCCGCACACAATCGTAAATCCGTCGCATTCGTATTTTCTGAACGGCAGGGGCGCGGCGTTCGCTCTCTTGTCGTTCTTCTTTTCAGGCGGAGCCGAAAGCCCCAACGCTGCAAGCTCTTCGGCAATGCCCTTGAGGTCGGCGGAAACTTCGGCAAGTTCCAGGCTCGCGGCAATGGATTTAAGATATGAAAGCCTGTCCTCGATTTCCGCTTTCTGCGCGTTCAGACTTATTGCCGTCCGCTTGAGTTTTGCATATCTTTTATAGTAGCTCTGCGCGTTCTGCGCGGGCGTAAGGCGGGTATCCAGCTCTATTTTCACTGTGCCGCACTGCGGGTCGTAGTAATTTACCGCCTCCAGATATCTGTCGCCCCGCTTTATCGCGTATATGTTGGAGGTTATAAGTTCGCCCTTAAGCTTAATTTCCTCCGTCTTTTCACATTCTACAAGTTTGCTTTCCGCCTGTCCCAGCCGCTTTTCAGCCTTTTTGACAGCCGAAGCGAGTGCGGACGAAAGCTTTCTCTTTTCGTCGGCAAACAGCTTTTCGGCAATGCAGAAGTCATAGTACGCGGCCTGCGCTGCGAGTATGTCCCCGAATTCAGTCTTTTCCCCGCAGGCACAACGCGCCCTGAAGTCCGTGGGTTTTCCGTTTTCCGTCGTCACGCACGGGGATATGTCGTCGGAATTGACGTACTCGTACACTTCGTCGGCAGTTATGTCTTCACCGTACTGCGCAAGCATGTCGGCGGCGGTGGAGTGGGCAATGCCGGCGACCCTGTCCGCGATGAACTGTGCGCTGTCGCCATGCATGTCTTCGAAAAGCTTCTCCAGCGCGCTTTTGTCCGTGGGGTCTGTCTTGTCCTGCTTTTCGGGCAGTACATATCTCGCGCCCGTCATTGTAATTCTCTTTGCGTGCGTTTCGAGAGAGGCGACTTTAAGCGCCCCTACTATGATTCCGCCTTT
>CALVXA010000077.1 GCA_944368635.1 uncultured Clostridia bacterium | reverse complement strand
GAGTGGGCGAGGTGGTACAGAGAAAATGAAGAACTTGCCGGGTTTGACCCGTACTCTAACTCAAAGTCGTGTTCGGAGCTGGTCACTCACAGTTACAGGAATTCGTTTTTCGATAAGGCAGACAGTCCTGCAATTTCCACGGCAAGGGCAGGCAATGTGATAGGAGGCGGAGATTTTGCCGCCGACCGCATTATACCGGACGCAATCCGTTCCATACAACGCGGGGAAAGCGTGCTTGTGCGCAACCCCAATTCCACAAGACCTTATCAGCACGTGCTTGAACCGCTGTTTGCATACCTCATGATTGCAAAGGCGCAGTACAATGACAAAAAGTATGCAGGTTGGTATAATGTGGGACCTGACGATTGCGACTGCGTGACTACCGGCGACCTTATGGATAAGTTCTGCAGAAGCTGGGGCGAAGGACTTACTTGGTACACAAAGACTGTGAACGGTCCGCACGAAGCAAATTTCCTTAAACTTGACTGTTCAAAAATTAAAAGCGTGTTCGGCTGGAAACCCCGCTGGCACATTGGCGAAACCATTTGCAAAATATGCGATTGGACCAAGGTCTATCTTGACGGAGGAGATGTCCGCGGCGAGATGGACATTGAAATAAGAGAGTTTATAAATGGATGAGAATATATCTGCCGAAGGCATTGTTAGCGGTGCCGAGGCAGGCGGCACAGGAAATCAAGGCAATTCCGATGTTCCGCACAGTAGCATAAAAAAGAATGCCATATATAACCTTATAAGTAAGTTGCTGGCATTGATTATTCCCGTCATAACTACGCCATATCTCGCAAGAGTGCTTGGCGAAGAGGGCAACGGACAGATAAGTTATGTAACATCGATAGTGTCTTACTTTATCCTTGTTGCAGGATTGGGATTTTCAATATATGGACAGAGAGAAATTGCAAGATATCAGGACAACCGCGCAGAAAGAAGCATAGCATTCTGGGAAATATTCATAACTAAATTATTTACCACATTGGTGTCTGTTGCGGTACTTGCATCCATACTCTTTACTGTCGGCTTTGGCGAAAAGTACAATAAATTGATGTTGATTACGTCGTTACAGCTTGTAGCGGTAATTTTTGATATTGAGTATTTGTACACGGGGGAGGAAAATTTTAAAGCCATTGCGCTGCGAAATATACTTGTAAAGATCATTGGCGTTGCGCTCATATTTGCATTCGTCAGAACTGAGAACGACGTGTGGATATATGCGCTCTACCTTTCATGTTCGGTTTTGTTTTCTTATATGATAATGTGGCTCGGACTGCATCGTATTGTCGGCTGTGTACCGATGAGAAAATTAAAACCTTGGAAACATCTTAAGGGTGCGCTGATAGTTTTCCTTCCTGTTATTATAACTTCTTTATTCACTACGTTTGACAAGACAATGATAGGTCTGCTTTCGCCTAATGCAGACTACGACAACGGCTGTTACGAGCAGGCATATAAAATAAACAATGTGGCGCAGACATTCATACTAATCTTTTCGTCGGTGACAATGTCCCGAAATGTTTTTGACTTCAAGAACGGAAATTTTGAGGCTATGAACGAAAGGATATACAAAACTTGCAGATATATATGGATGTCCTCAATTTTTCTTGTTGTCGGATTTCTGGTGTTGTCTGAAAATTTTTCCTCGTGGTTCTTTGGCGAAGGCTATGACGAAGTTCCGTTACTGTTCTGTATAATGTCGGTAAGGTTGTTGGTTTCGGGGTTTTCGGGAATTTTTGGTGACAGATTCATTGCTATGGGCAAAGAAAAATACTGGACAATCTCCGTTGCCGTCGGGGCTGTTACCAACGTGGTCATCAACTATTTTATGATACCTGTATACGGCGCGATAGGCGCGGCAATAGCAACTGCGCTTTGTGAAGTTATGATACTTATTGCTATGGGCGCGCTGACTTTTAATAGACACGGGTTATCCTTTGCAAGGGTGTTCTTTCCTTGCTGGAAATATTTGCTCGGCGGGCTTGTGTCGCTCGGCTTTATGTATCTGTTGCAAAGATATCTCGGCTATACAGTGTTATCATTTATAGTTATAGGTACTGTCGGAGGATTAGCATATGCGGTCATGCTTCTGATATTTAGAGACAGCTTTTTTATAGAACTGGTTAAAATTATGGTCAGTAAATTAAGAGCAATCTTCAAAAAAGGAAAATAACTAAGTAAATAAAATGATTAAACTTATTAAGAAAATTTACAGAAAAATTAAAGGTTCTTTAGTATGTGGGGTATTTTGGCTTAGTGTTGAATTGATTTTAAAACGGTTGCCTGCCAAACTTACCGATAAGGAGTACTATAAGAGGCTCAATGATCTATATATACAGACACGGTGTTTTAAGATTGAACATAATATTGAAAAGAAATACAGAAAAAAGACGGAGTATTATAAACGTCAGATTATAAAAGAAGATCCATTATTGCCGCATGAACATAGCAAAATAATCTGGCTACTTTGGTTACAGGGGATTGAAAATGCCCCTCCGACAGTCAGGATGTGTTACCAATCTGTTTTGGACAGATTTTCAGGTGAATATCAGATAATAACTCTGAACGAGAACAACATAGATGACTACATCTCTTTGCCGGAATATATTAAGGAAAAATACAAGAAAGGATATATTACAAATCAGTGGTATGCCGATATTATAAGATTCGGGTTGTTGGATAAGTACGGCGGTACATGGATGGATGGAACCGTCTTTTACTCTGGCGGAGAGATTCCCGAACACATAATGAACAGCGATTTGTTCGTCTATCAGACTATGTTCCCCGCAACATGGGGTATACCCACCGTGTTGAATAGTTATTTTATCACGTCATGTCAAAATAATAAGATAATTAAACTTACAAAATTGTTGTTCTATGATTATTGGAAACATTACAACGTCTGCTGCGATTACTGGCTTGTAAATAACTTTTTTGAGATAGCGAGAAAACAGTTTGAAGAAGATTGGTTGAAAGTAGTTCCTGAAGAACCGTTGACAATGCACATACTTCAGGACAGAATGAAGCAGCAATTTAATGCTGAAACATTCGAAAATACTGTCAGGAAAACACCTTTCCATAAATTGCAGTGGAGATATGATTTTGAGAATGTGGATATGAGCGGCACATACTATGAATATCTTTTGACTCATTATCCGATTTACGAAAAAAATAAAACAGAGGGTTAAGTATGTTAGAGAATAAAACTGAAGAGCAGGCCAGGGAACTTATAAAACAACTTGTCGGCGAGTATTACCGCGAATTCAAGGAGAAGAAGACGGCTTTTAAAGAGGGCGACAGGATAACCTATGCCGCGAGAGTTTTCGATGAAAAGGAGATGATGGCGCTCACCGACGCAACGCTGGATTTCTGGCTGACAACGGGAAGGTTCGCCTCCGAATTCGAAAAGAAATTTGCCGAATGGATAGGGGTTAAGTTTGCGCACCTGGTAAACAGCGGGTCTTCCGCCAATCTCATTGCATTTTCGGCGCTCACTGCGCCAGAACTCGGCGAAAGAAGAATAAAGAAGGGCGACGAACTTATAACCGTTGCGTGCGGTTTCCCTACGACAGTAACGCCTGCGATTCAGTACGGAGCCGTGCCTGTATTTGTCGACGTAACCGTGCCGCAGTACAATATAGACGTGTCGGCGCTCGAAGCGGCGCTCAGCGAAAAGACAAAGGCTGTTATGGTTGCGCATACGCTCGGCAATCCCTTCGACCTCAAGGCAGTAAAGGTGTTCTGTGAAAAACACAATCTCTGGCTTATAGAGGATAACTGCGATGCGCTCGGCACGGAATACACCATAGACGGCGTGACAAAATTTACAGGGACATGGGGCGATATCGGCACAAGCAGTTTCTATCCTCCCCACCACATGACTATGGGCGAAGGCGGCTGCGTATATACGGACAACCCTCTTCTCAACAGGCTTATACTTTCATACAGGGACTGGGGCAGGGATTGCATATGCCCTTCCGGACAGGACAATTTCTGCAAGCACCGCTTCGACGGGCAGTACGGCGAGCTTCCCAAAGGTTATGACCACAAGTACGTGTACAGTCACTTCGGTTACAATCTGAAAGTGACGGATATGCAGGCGGCGATAGGCTGTGAACAGCTTAAAAAGTTTCCCTCGTTCATAGAGCGCAGAAGGCATAACTGGGAAAGACTGTACGCAGACCTCAAGTGCATAGAAGATAAGGTAATTCTGCCCGAGCCTGCGCAAAACAGCAGACCGTCGTGGTTCGGTTTCCTTATATCCGTCCGCCCCGAAAGCGGCCTTGACAGGAATGCCGTGACCCGCTATATCGAGGGTAAGAATGTCCAGACAAGACTGCTTTTCAGCGGAAATCTCATAAAACATCCCTGCTTCGACGAACTCAGAAAGAGCGGAGAGGGATACAGGGTCGTAGGCGACCTTAAAAATACAGATTTTATCATGAACAACACATTCTGGGTGGGCGTATATCCCGGAATGACGGACGAAATGATAGATTATATGGCCAAGGTCATCAAAGAGGCTGTCAACAGATAAAGGACTAAAGTTATGGGTAAAAAATTATTGCTTGACTGCACGTTGCGCGACGGCGGCTACGTGAACAACTGGAATTTCGGACACGACCAGCTTGTGAATGTGTTCGAACGCATTGTAGAGGCGGGCGTGGACTTTATAGAAGTCGGCTTCCTTGACGACAGGTGCGCATACGACGAAAACCGCAGCATTATGCCCGATACGCAGTCAGCGGAAAAGATTTACGGTTTGCTTAACCGCAAGAATACAACCGTTGTCGGAATGATCGATTACGGTACCTGCGACATAAGCAACATACAGCCCTGCGAAAAGTCCTATCTGGACGGCATAAGGGTAATATTCAAAAAGCACCTGATGAAGGAGGCGCTTGAGTACTGCCGTCAGGTCAAGGAACTTGGATACAAGGTGTTTGCGCAGCTCGTTTCGGTCACAAGTTACAGCGACGAAGAACTTTTAGAACTCATTAAGCTTGCCAACGATGTCAAGCCGTATGCCGTTTCCATGGTCGATACGTACGGACTTCTGCACCAGAATAACCTTCAACACTATTTCGACGTGCTCAACGACAATCTTGACAGCGGCATTGCTCTCGGCTATCACGCCCACAACAATTTCCAGATGGGCTACGCCAACTGCATCAAGATGCTTTCCAACGATATCGACAGGGATATGCTTATAGACGGCAGCCTGTACGGAATGGGAAAGAGCGCTGGCAACGCGCCCATCGAACTTATCGCCATGTACATGAACGACAACTGCGGCAAGAACTACAATGTCAGTCAGCTGTTGGAGGCGATAGACACTACAATCATGCCCATCTTTTCCAAGTGCCGCTGGGGATATAATCTGTTCTATTACATTGCGGCATCCAACGACTGTCACCCCAACTATGTTGCTGACCTGTTCAATAAGCACACCCTGTCCGTAAGGTCGGTAAATGAAATACTCGGCAAAATAGCTCCCGAAAAAAAGCTGATGTACGATAAAAAATACATCGAACAGCTGTATGTCGACTATCAGACAAACGACATAAGCGATGCGGACGACAGGGAAAAGCTTAAAAAGTGCCTCGGCGGCAGGGAAATATTGTTGTTAGGCCCTGGCAGGACAATAGGGCTGGAGTCGGAGAAGATATGCGGCTATATAGCAAAACGCAGTCCCGTTGTAATCGCGATAAACCAGATACCTGCCGGAATAAAACCCGACTATATATTCCTCAGCAATTCAAAGCGCTATGTGCAGATGTCCACGGCTCTGTCTGTCGGCAAATATAAAATAATTGCCACGTCAAACGTGACGGGAACGAATGACGATGTCTTTGCATACAGGCTTAACTACGGTTCGCTCATCGACAGGAACACGGAAATAAAGGACAACTCGCTCGTCATGTTCATTAAGGTACTCATCGAATTAGGCGTAAAGTCAGTCGCGCTTGCCGGTTTCGACGGCTATTCACCCGACGCGCAGAACTACTATGACAGCCAGTTTGAGTACGATTTCGTCAGGGAGAAGAGCGAGTATCTCAACGCATACATGAATGACTTCTTGCGGTCGGTGAAGGATAAAATCGACGTAAAGTTTATTACGGAAACGCTCTATGACGTGTAACGGGAAATTCAGGTACGACCTGTATATCTTTGACGTGGACGGAACTGTTCTGGACACTTCCGAAGGCATACTTACTGCAATAAAGGGCACTGTTGAAAAGTTCGGGTTTGCCATGCCTGACGGGCAAACGCTCAGAACTTTCATAGGTCCGCCCATACAGGACTCGTTTGCTTCCGTATTCAACCTTGACAGGGCGCGTGCGGACGAGTGTGCGGCGTGTTTCAGGGAAATTTATAAGAATAAGACGCTGTTACAGGCAAGGCTGTACGACGGCATAGTGCCTCTTTTTGCGCGCCTCAGGCAGTGCGGCAGAAAGGTAGCGGTGGCTACATACAAGCGCGAAGACTATGCGCTTACGCTGCTGAAGCATTTCGGTGTGGACGGCATGGCAGACTCCATTCATGGCGCAGACATACAGGGCAAGCTTAAAAAGAGCGATTTGATTTCGCTGTGTATGCGGGAGTGCGGCGTTTCGGACGTGTCGAAAACGATTATGATAGGCGATACCATGCACGACTATGTAGCGGCGAAGCAGTGCGGCACGGATTTTCTTGCAGTGACTTACGGTTTCGGCTTCAGACGCGGGGACGAGAGGTTGCCCGGCGTCAGGTATGCCGACAGCGCGCAGGAAATCTTTGATATGGCAGAGCAAAGGGAATGACAGGGTCAGAGAATGGGAGTAAAAATATGAAGGTATCCGAATATATTGCAGAGTTTCTGGTAAATCACGGAATCAGGGACTGCTGCATGGTTACGGGCGGCGGAGCAATGCACCTTGACGACGCTATAGGCTACGCGAAGGGCATACACTGTGTGTTCAACCATCACGAGCAGGCTTGCGCAATCGCAGCTGAAGCGTATGCCAGGTACAGCGGCAATATCGCCGCTGTCTGCGTGACAAGCGGACCCGGCGGCACGAACGCAATAACGGGCGTAATGGGCGGCTGGCTGGATTCCATACCAATGTTTGCGCTGTCGGGACGGGTTAAGCGGGAAACTACCATGATGGC
>CALVXA010000076.1 GCA_944368635.1 uncultured Clostridia bacterium | reverse complement strand
AGAATTTTTCCGTCGTATATAAGACCGCCGTTCACCTTGTTGACTATCACAGAGACGTCGCGTATCCCCGCGTCCGAAATGCGCGAAATTCTCTCGTCTGCGCCCTTGAGCGAGGGGGGATAGGGTTCCGTAACCACAATCGCGCGGGTGCAGGCCTCCATGGCGCAGCCGTCGCAGATTACGTAGTCGAAAAGTCCGTCCAGGCTCTTCACTGCCCGCGATATGAAAGCTCCGTCGCGGCAGCCGAGCGTGGGCAGAAGGTACAGGTTGGAATTCTGCCTGTGTTCTGTCAGCGCCTGTTTTACTCTGCATGCCCCGTTCGCCGCATCTGCCAGAGTATAGACGTTCATTCCCGACAGACCGCAGACGTAAAGTCCGTCTGCACATACGCTGTCGCCATCGACTATGCACACCCGTTCGCCCGCTTCGGCAAGCGCCATGCCCGTTCCCGCGGCAACGGTGGTCGCCCCTGCGCCGCCCTTTGCCGACTGTATGTATATATTTTCCGTCATATGACAATTCTCCGTACCCTTTGTTCATTTGCATTATACAATAATGTCGCAAAGCTGTTTTTGGTAATTTATAACTTCTTTTGTAATAATTTGTCGCAAAAAAGTAATATCTTAATATGACAACGCTTGTTATTTCGTTGACATTGCGGAAAGTATAAATTATAATAGATACGTCAGCTGTGTAACGGGGTAACGTTACAGTGCCTGAAAATAATGGCTGAACATTGGCGTACGCGTGCTTATTTACGGAGGTCGCGTCGGAGAAACGAATATGAAATTTTCTGTTAAAAAATTTGCTATGGCGGTGCTTGCCGTTGCGGGACTGACTCTGGGCGCGTTCGGCGTCGGCGGTTGCCGCAAGAACGCTGCGGCGCCTGTGGTAACGGGCAACGTGGAAATAACAAAGACGCCCGCCCCGCAAGACGGCAGTCTGCCCACCGACCATACAGGTGCGGAAAACCTTGCATACATTGCTGCGGTGCTGGACAGTCAGACAGTCTATCACAGCTATGGCTATACGGTTACAAACGCTTCCATCGCCACGCAGGAGACAAGGACATGGAAGGATTACAGGGACGGCGTGCTGATAACGTCGGACATTACCTATTCTTCCATGGTCAAGTCCGGTTCGCAGACGTGTACCGTCGTGAACGGAAGCGAAGGGGAGCCCGAGGTATATTTCAGGGAGAGCGAAGTGCCCGAATCGTCCACTACAAACCTCACGGCAAAGTGGAATGAAGGCGCGCCCGTATATTTCACGGAAAAGGCGTTCAACACCACATACGGACTGCTCCAGACGGAACTTTCAAGCTATATCATAAATTCCGAAAGCATATTGAGCAGCAGCGACGTATCGGCAAACCAGGACGGAACTTTTACGCAGAGTTTTGTGCTTGACCCCGTGCTTTCAACGTATTACTATCAGTACGGCATGAAGACGAGGGGCGGGCTTGCTGGCTATCCCACGTTTGAAAGCGTGGAGCTTACCGCCACGTTCGATTCCTCGTGGCGCATACTGACGCTCAACACCCGCGACGTCGCGAACGTCAACAAGGGCGTAAAGGTGCGTTCCGTATCGGATACCGTCACAACGTTCAGTTACGGCGGACAGGACTTTGACGAGGCGCATTTCGCCTACTATGACAATTACTACAGAAACTACATCGGCGACGACTCCCTGGAGGAGGGCGGCAATGTGCAGGAGGACCTCGTCCTCGACGTTACGAGCGTGCTGTCCAACGGCTTTGCCAAGATTCTCGGCGGCGGCGACCAGTTCAGAATAAGCGTCAATCTGGGCAATAACACGTATGTCGGCTATCTGTTCGCAGGGCTTGACCTTGAGGACATCGCAGGCACTCTGAACATAAAGCTCAGCCTTGGCAGGAGCTATGACGAACAGACGCTGTACATTGAGTACGCCGAGGGCGATCTTTCCGCATATTACGGCAAGGACTTTGCCCTGAGCGCAAACCTTGCGGAGACCAAGTTTGCCGTGGAGGAGCTGGGTTCGTTCGTGGACGAACTTGCCTCATCTCTCGGACAGCTTGCGGAAGAGGCGACCAAGCCCGAAGGGGAGAACGGCGAGGGCGGCGATATGCTTGCCGACCTCATGCAGCAGTTCACGCTTGTGGCGAGGGAAAATTCCGCTTCGCTCAGTCTTGTCTCGGACGACCTGCTCGGCCTGGGATTGGGAATAGACGCAGGATTTGAATTCGGCGTCAGCGGAAATTCCGTCACGTTCCGCAGCTGCAGAATATCGTCTCTGTCGCTCGGCGGTCAAAAGCTGGACATTTCGCTCAATCTCAAGGTTTCAGACGATGAAATTATAAGCCACGACAAGACGTCTGCACCTGCCGACCTTGCCGATTACATCGCCGACATAAATTCCCTGCTTGCAAGCGATCTTATTAAATTTACCGTCTCGCTGGACGGTACTGCGCAGGGCGTTACCCTTCCCGCGGTTAAGGGACTTAAGGCAACGCTGGACACATATCTGGATATCCGCGGCATAACCGCAGGCGCGGACATTGCGCTCTCCTACAACTATAAGGGCGTTCCCGTATCGGCAACGGCGGGCGTGTGGTACGACTACGACCCTGCAAGCGGCGGCTACGGAAAGGCTACCGTCATCTTAAAGCAGCTCAACGGCAGAAAGACTGACCTGGGCGTAAAGTGCGACGTAAAACAGGTTGCGGACGCCGTTTCCGCCATGCTTACATATTCAGGCGCGCCCCTCGGAACTTCCACGGACGGACTTGCCTCGCTCATCAACGGCGCATTGAGCGCTGACATTTCGCCGCTCATCTCCGGACTTTACGGCGACAGCTCGAGGATAAAACTGGACGTCGACGCAGATACTCTGCTTTCCGTGTTCGGCATTGACGCAGGCTTCAGTGCAGGCACGCTGTCGCTCTGCTACGAAAGGGGAGCAAACGGCGTAAACGGCGGCAGACTTGCCGCAACTCTTCCTGCCGTCGGACTTTCCGTCTCGGCGGAGGGGGCAGACGGTCAGATTTCCCTTCCCGATGATTCCGATTGCCTTGACCTTGCATACCTTTTACAGGATCTGCAGGCGTTCATGAACGCCGAATGCTACAAGGCGACGATAAGCTTCGACGGCTCTGCCGCAACGGGGCTTGGGTTGGGCGAACTCTCGGGGCTTAACGCCACGCTCACCGCATGGTTCAACGCCTCCGACGTTGCGCTCGGTGCAAATGCGGCGGTCTCATATACATATGCAGGCAGTACCATATCTGCCGATCTGTCCGTGTGGTTTGACTACGCTGCACAGACGACGGGCAACATCTATGTTCGGCTCAATAGCCTCAACGGCAAGGGAACGGACATAAGCGTAAAGTGCAATATCTCCGAACTTGCGGAGGCGGTTAAATCTCTGCTCACAAAGCTTGAAGTAAATACGGACTTTTCGTCCGAGATGGGCGGACAGACGTCTGACATACTTGTCAGGCTGCTCTCCGCAGACTTTGCGAGACTGCTTCCCGGACTTACGGGCTCGACTGACGGACTGTACGTATCCGTCAATGCGGACTACCTGCTGGAAATACTCGGCGCTAACATCGGCATCACATTCGGAAACGTCGCGCTCTCTTACGACCACGCCGACTGCAGCATAGGCGTCGCTGCCCCCGCGCTCGGTCTCAATGCGCTCGTAACTCCTTCCGAACAGGGTATGGAAGGAGAAAAGCCCGCAGACGCGCAGGATCTTGCCGATCTTGTGGAATTTGCCGACAACACCGTCGGCCGTGTGAACGAGATTATCTCCCAACAGAAAATGTGGATATCCATGGAGGAGGGGGAAACCTTCGTCACCGCGGACGGCATAACCGCACAGCTCTGGGGCGAGGCGGAAATCAGCTGGAAGAAGGATGACTCGTATGTTGCGCTCGACCTCACGGCAAAGCTTTCAGAGGAGAGCGAGGACGTAACGCGCATCATGCTCGTCTATATGGATAATCCCGCAGACGGCGTGCCCGCGATAAGACTAATAATCAACGATGTCGGAATAGACGTATATCCTCAGGACATACAGCAGGTATCTGACGGGTTCAGTGAAATATATAATGCCGTTTCCGGACTTATTTCGCCCGCACAGCCTGCGTCGACGGCTCCCCTTGCAGAGAAGCAGACGGCGGCAGAGGACACAGACGCGCTTCTTGCAGTACTCTTCAAGGCGCTTGCCTCCGCCGACTGGGTCGACCTGCTTGACGACATTACTCTCAATTTCGACTCGCAGTCGCTCCTTCTTACATATCTCAAGGAAAACGCGCTCGGGTTAGAGGTTACGGAAGACGGACTTGCGCTCGATTACAGCGGCAAGGTTGCAGACATGACGCTCGGCGGCAGAATAGCCGTCAATCCCGGCTCTGCCCAGCTCATCTCCGCAATAGATAACCTTGCGGCAAGCGGCAACTATGAAGTAGTCTCCAGCGCAGACGGAAACGCGCCCTTCACAAAGCTCGTCTACGACTTCCTGTTCGACGCGATAGACTCCGTCCCGATAGAAGGCATACTCGGGTCTGACACCTACGCAATAAATTTCGAACTGAACGGAAACAACTCCAACTTCGCGGAGCTTAAGGACGTCGCCGTCAGTGCGGCGCTGTACATAACGGCAGAGCAGGGCGAAGGCGGAAAGGTCGCCGAAGCCGACCTGACGCTCGACGTAAAGGGAGTTAAGGTTGCGCTTAACGTAATTGCCGAGAGAATGGGCGGCGAAACCTATTTCTACATCAATCTCTCGCAGGTTCTCAACGTAAAGCTTCCCGACCTCAAGGTTATGGCTACCCAGTCGGGGCTGTACGAAACCATAAGCGTACTTCTCAAGACCGTGACGGACACCGACGTCATGAATGTAATCGGTACTCTGTTGCCTACCTCGCAGCTTGCTTCGGCGGAAGTTCCCGCTGTACAGGCGGCACAGGTTGACGACGGAACGGTATCGAAGCTTGCCGACGTGCTGGAAAAGGTGCTTGGTTTCAACTTCAGCAGCGCCTTTGTCGCAACGCGCACTGGCGATATCACCACGGCTACCGTCGACCTCGACAACATAGCAAGCCAGCTTGGGCTTGACGCCGTCGGACTTGGCAGAATCAATGCCGAAATAAATCACAAGTATCACACCGTAAAGACTTCGGCAATGGCGGACATAGCCCTTCCCGAAGGCGGCTCCGAGCAGAAGTGCTGGCTGTCGCTCATGTCCGAAAAGACGCAAAGGCGCGACTATTCCTCTTTGGACAGGAACGAGTACATAAGCATAGATTTCCTGCCCGACTTCATCGATGACCTTGTAAAATTTGCGACGGACGACAACGGCAACCTGTACGGCTCCTTCACGTTTGAAGGCAGTATCTCCGCAAACATAGTCGGACTTGTAAAAATAAATATAGACATAAGCACTCTTACATTCAGTTATAATGAAGGGCAGGGCGTCTACTTCACGCTGATAGGCAATCTTTCAGGCTCTCTCGTATCGTCGAATACGATAGGCATTACCTATCAGGACGGCTACCTTACGCTTGCAAGAAATCTGCAGGGCAACCCCGAATACAAGGTAATGACGTTCGCCTACTTTGTGGACAATATGTTTGCGACTGACGGCACGTCCACGCTCAACTATCTGCTGGGCATAAGCGACAGCACATGGAACCTTGTCATAGGCATGCTCGGCGACCTCGTCAAGCTGGATTCGGGCATTACCAAGCCTGAAGACATATTCCTCTATACGGCGCGCAAGCAGGACGCCGAGGAAGAGATTTCGCTGTATGACTATGTGGAGGGGCTGCGCGTCATGATAGGCGGCGAAGAGATATCCTCCATGGGCGACTTCAGCGGCATAGAGAGCGACCTCGGCATTTCAGACAACTACTACGGCGTAAGTCTGAACGCCGGCGTTCTCACCGACGGTGTGCTTACAAAGCTCGTCGCGGCGATAGTAAGGGACGATGTCACGGGTATAAGCGGAATTAAGGCGGCGGGCGCCATTCAGTCTTACGTCACCTTCTCTGCGAACCTTTCGTACAGGGAGGGGCTTACGCCGGCAGACTCGTATGTGACGGGTACGCCTCTCACCCAGGGCAGATATGCGCCCAGCCTGTATGCGGAAGCGTGTGCGATGGCGGACGCGGCGGGAGTAGCAATAGAGTTCGACCACTATTACAATAATGTGGAGGGAGGCTATGCCGAGACGTTCGGATGCTTCTCCACGGCAGACATGAAGAACTACTACTCGCATGAACTGTACAGCCACACTCTTACGATAGAAAAACTTGACGGCAGCAGGGAAGAACTCACCGTAAGGCACGGTTCGTCAATCTACACGTACGACAATTCTTCTCCCGTGTACAATGCTGACGGTACAAGGCTTCTGTACTCGTTCTCCGCTTCGGGCGAACCCGCGCCTGCTGTCTTTACTCTCGACGGCGACGCCGTGCTGTACGAAATAAGACGCGCTTCCGTCAACGTGTACATAATCAACGGCAGCGAAACGCTGCTCGTCAACTCCTTTGCGGGCGACGACGTGCCTCTCACGGCAGACGGGCTGAGTTCGCTTGGCGCAGTTGAATACAAGGATGGCGGAATAGTTCAGGCGGGCGACAAAGTGCCCGACGGCATAACCGAACTCTGGCTCGTCGGTACGTTCGTCGCTACCAATGTAGATGTAAACGACGTGACATACACCTTCGACGCAGCAACGCTTTCGTATGTTGCCAGCGGCAGGGCGGCAGGCTTCAACGACAGGTATTCCGTAAAGGGTGAAACGCTCGTGCTTGAAAATGAGATTGGCGGCTACCCCGTAACGGCAATCGCAGACTATGCATTTGCCAATACAAGCGGCAAACCCGTAAAGAATGTGGTCGTTCCCGCTAACATAGTAACGGTAGGCAGAGGCGCTTTCCTTGACAATAACGGCATGGAGAGCATAGCTTTCCTTGCGGACAGCGTTACCCTCCTCGGTACACAGAAAGACAAAAACACGCCGTTCTACGGTTGCTCCGTCTCCGCAACCGACGAAAAAGTGGACGGGGTAAAGCAGAACGAAGTTACAAATCTGCACGTATACTACACCGACATACAGTCGGAGGACGGCAACTGGCGTTTCTTCAGGACGGTTACGGCGGTCATAATCACTTACAACTTCTACATAGGCGACAACGGCGGCGGCGTTCATCAGGGCGGCTGGCAGTATGTGCGCACGGAAACCCATGCCGACTGCGTTGAA
>CALVXA010000075.1 GCA_944368635.1 uncultured Clostridia bacterium | reverse complement strand
TTACCACAATGCAGGAAAATAACAATACACCCATCTCCGAGGAAGAAGAACAGGCGTTGCTTGCCGAACAGGCGAGAATAAGAAGGGAAAAGCTTGCAAAGCTGTGCGCGGAGGGCAAAGACCCCTACAAGAAGACAAAGTACGAAGCCGACGCGTCTTCGGAGGCGATAAAGTCCGACTTTGAAAGTTACGACGGCAAGGAGGTAAGCCTTGCCGGCAGACTGATGAGCCGCCGTATTATGGGCAAGGCGTCCTTTTCGCATATCTCCGACCGCGACGGGCAGATACAGATATACGTCCGGCGGGAGGACGTGGGCGAAGATGACTACGCTTCCTTCAAGAAGGACTACGACATTGGCGACATAGTGGGCGTAAAGGGCAGAGTGTTCAGGACGCAGACGGGCGAAATTTCCGTACACTGCACGCATATAGAGATGCTGTCCAAGGCGCTCCTTCCCCTTCCCGAAAAGCAGCACGGCCTCACCAATCCCGACATAAGGTACCGCCAGAGGGACCTCGACCTCATCGTCAACCCCGACGTGAGAAAGACTTTTGTCCTGCGCTCCAGAATTCTCAAGGAGATAAGGGCATACCTCGACAATATGGGCTATCTGGAGGTGGACACCCCCGTGCTGACCACGCTGGAAATAGGCGCGGCGGCGCGTCCCTTCAAGACCCACCACAACGCGCTGGACATAGACATGTACCTCAGGATAGAGACGGAGCTGTACCTCAAGAGGCTGATAGTCGGCGGCCTTGAAAGGGTATACGAAGTGGGCAGAATTTTCCGCAACGAGGGAATGGACGCCTTCCACAACCCCGAATTCACCTCCATAGAGATGTATCAGGCATACACCGACTACTTCGGAATGATGGACCTCATCGAGAACCTGTACAGGACGGTGACGGAGAAGGTGTGCGGACGGACTGTCATAAGCTATCAGGGCACGGAAATAGACATGGGCAAGCCCTGGGAGAGGCTTACCATGAAGCAGGCGGTTGCAAAGTACTGCGACAAGGACTATAAAAAGGTTGCAGAGGAGGAAGGCATTTCCGAGGGCAACGCGCTCATAAAGCTGTTCGAGGAGAACGTGGAGGACAAGCTCATCCAGCCCACGATAATCTACGACTATCCCGTGGAAAATTCTCCCCTTGCAAAGCGCAAGGCGGACGACCCCGCATTTACGGAGAGGTTTGAATACTTCATCTGCGGGCACGAGTTCGGCAACGCCTTCTCGGAGCTGAACGACCCCATCGACCAGAAGGCGAGGTTTGTAAATCAGGTCGCCGAAAAGAGGGCGCAGGAGCCCGGTTGCAACGCGCAGGTGGACGAAGATTTCATCACCGCGCTCGAATACGGTCTTCCCCCCACGGGCGGACTTGGCATGGGCGTGGACAGGCTGGTCATGCTGCTCACGGACAGCGCGACGATAAGGGACGTAATACTCTTTCCCACCATGAAGCCCAGAAAGTGACGGCGCAAGAGGTCAGAACCTTTAAAAGCGGGCGAAAAGCACAATGATTTACAGGTACGAGATTTTAACGCAGCTTCTGAAATACAGGGGCAAGGACGGCAACAGGCTGCATATGCCCGGACATAAGAACGTCTCCTTCTTCAGGTCGGCGTTCCCCGTCGCCCCCATAGACGTCACCGAACTCAGTTTTTCGGACGATTTGCAGTGCCCCGACGGCGCGATAGCCGCGGCACAGCGCGACATTGCGGAAATAGACGGAGCAAAGCGGGCGTATATAACCACGGACGGCTCCTCCTCGGGCGTGATGGCAATGGTATTCGTCGCCTCCCGCTACGGCAGCAAGCTCATAGTGCCGCGCGCCTCGCACAAGAGCGTGTTCAACGCGTGCAGGCTTATGGGCGTGGAACCCGTAATCGTGCAGGGCGAGGAGAAGGACGGCGTGCTGGGGTATCCCTCGGCGCAGCTTATCGAAAAGCTGATTGCGGGCGACAGGAACATTGCGGGCGTCATCATAACTTCGCCCGACTACTACGGCAACATCGCCCCTCTCGGGGAATATTCAAAGGTGCTTAAAAGGCACAATCGCCTGCTGTTTGCGGACGGCGCGCACGGCGCTCACCTCGCCCTCGAAGGCGACAGGGCAGGCTATGCCGGCGTATATGCCGATATGTGGGTGGACGGCGCGCACAAGACGCTGCCCACACTCACCCAGGGCGCGGTTGTGCTTGTGGGCAACGAATACATAATACCCGCGGCGGAGGAGGCGCTGTCGCTGTTCAGGACTACTTCGCCCTCTTACCCCATTATGGCAAGCGTGGAATACGGCATAAAGTACTTTGTCAACAACCCCGCAAAGCTCGAAAGGGCAAAGGCGGCGGTGGCAAAGTTCAGGGAGGAGACGGAGCTGCCGCTCTATCCCTCGGCGGACTGGACAAAGCTGGCGGTGGATTTCAAGCCGCTGAACGCCGACCCCTCGGCAGTACAGCGCGCGCTTGAAAAGAAGGGCATATATGCCGAGATGAACGACGGCAGGTACCTTCTTTTCTATCTTTCCCCCGCGGTCGAACCCTGGCAGCTCACAGAACTCAAGGGCGCGCTCGGCGCCATACTTTCAAAGAAAAAACTCAAGGGTACATACAGGGAAAGACCCGTCATACCCGTCGCGGAGAGGACGTACAGCTTTCTCTATGCGCACAGACAGCAGTGCGAATACGTGCCCCTCGACAGGGCGGTCGGCAGAATGTGCGCCGAAAATGCGGGCATAACTCCCCCCTGTCTGCCCATAGTAATAGCGGGCGAAATAGTGACGCCACAGGCGGCGGAGCTTCTCGGCTCGGCAAAGAACACGTTCGGGCTTACGGACGGCAAGATAAAGGTAGTCAGAAGATGAAGGGAAAATTCATAACCTTTGAAGGCTGTGAAGGCAGCGGTAAAAGCACGCAGATACGCCTGCTCTCCGAAAGGCTGAAAAGGGAGGGCAGGGACTTTATCGTAACCCGTGAACCAGGCGGAAGCGCAGTTGCGGAAAAGATAAGGCAGATAATACTCGACCCCGCCAACAAGGAGATGTGCGACGAGTGCGAGGCGCTTTTATACGCGGCGGCGAGAATGCAGCACCTCAAGGAGATAGTCGCCCCCGCCCTCGAAAGGGGCACGCTGGTAATCTGCGACAGGTACGTCCATTCCTCGCTTGCCTACCAGGGCTATGCAAGGGGACTTGGCTTTGACTACGTGGCAGGCATAAACGCCCCCGCGCTGGGCGAATTTGCCCCCGACCTCACGCTGTTTCTGGACATCACGCCGTCGGCGGCGTTTGAAAGAAAGCACGGCGCGGACAAGGACGACAGGATAGAACAGCTCGGGCTTGAGTTCCACGCAAAGGTGTACGAAGGCTACGCCCTTCAGCTTAAAAAGTTCGGCTATATGCGCGCCGTGGAGTGCGGCGGCACCAAGTACGAAACTGCCGACAGGATATACTCGATCTTAAAGGCGGAAGGCATAATTTAAATCGTCGCGGAAAAGAGCGCTCAATGCGACATATTGCTGCGGCAAAGGACTGCTGAACGCGTTGAACGGGGAATATATTCGGGGCAAAGGACTGCGGAATGTGTTGAACGCGGCATATTGCCGAGGCAATGCGTTTTGAAAGCCCGACGCCGCATATTGAGATATGGCATAAAAGGGCGCAAAATAAGGCGCAGAAATTACATTCGCGCGGGAATATCCGCGCGGGAACGGGGGGAAGCGTATGGAAGTACTTTTAAAGGGTACGGTTGCGTACAGAATAGCCTGTGGCGACAGGGCGTCGGGCAGGGTTTCCCACGCATATATGCTGCACTTTCCCGACGCGTACAACCTGCGGAGCGCCCTTAAGCTGTTCGCTTTGGCGCTGACGGGGGCGGAGGCAGGCAGCCGCAGTGAAAGGCTCATTCTCGCGGAGGGGCATCCCGACGTGAAGATGTACCCCGCAGTCGGGCAGAAGCTCACCGTGGCGCAGGCGACGCAGATAGTGGCTGAAGCGGCAATCCGCCCCGTGGAAGGGGACATGAAGCTGTTCATAATTTCCGACTTCGACGCGGCGGCAGCGCTCTTTCAGAACAAGCTTTTGAAGATTCTGGAGGAGCCGCCCGAAGGGGTATATTTCCTTCTTGGCGCAACTTCGCTTTCGCCCGTTCTGGACACCGTGCGCTCCCGCGTGCGCCTGCTGGAAATTCCTCCGTTCACGCGCGGGCAGATATATTCCGCCCTGCAAAGGCGGGGCAACGACGCCCGAAACGGGGAGATAAGCGCAGCCTGCGGCGGCATACTCGGCGTGGCTGAAAATATGCTGGAAGGCGGCTGGTTTCAGGAAGTCCACTCCGCCGCGCAGGAGCTGACTTCTGCACGGGACGAGGGCGCGGCGCTTGCCGCGGCGGTAAAGTACGGCGACACAAAATACAAAGCCGAACTGCTGTCGGAAATGCAGCGGCTGTATGCGCAGCAGCTGAAAAATTCATTGTCGGGCGGCGCGTGTGCGCTTTCACGTTCGGCGCTCATACTCGGCACCGACTGCGTGAACGACGCTCTGCGCTCGCTCAGGTTCAACGCCAACTTTCAGGCATTGCTCTTTGACATAGTGCTGAAAGTGGCAACGGAGAATAAAAGATGGTTACAATTACAGGCGTAAAATTCAGAAACGGCGGCAAGGTGTACTACTTTGACCCGTCAGGCGCACAGTGTGCAAAGGGTACGGACGTAATAGTTGAAACTGCCAACGGTCAGGAATTCGGCACGGTGGTCATCCCCACCTGCGAGGTGGAAGATTCGGAGGTGGTTCAGCCCTTAAGACCCGTTGTGCGCGTTGCGGACGACCGCGACAGGGAGCAGGTGCGCCGAAACGATGAGAGGCGCGCAGGGGCGATAGCTTCCGCCAAGGAAAAGGTGGCTGCGCGCGGGTTGGAGATGAAGATAGTGGGGTGCGAGTTTGCCTTTGAAGGCAACAAGGTCACCTTCTACTTCACGGCGGACGGCAGAGTGGACTTCAGGGAACTTATCAAGGACCTGTCCGCGCTGTTCAGAATGAGGATAGAACTTCGCCAGATAGGCATCAGGGACGAAATCAAGCTCATGGGCGGGCTTGCCCCCTGCGGCAGGGAATGTTGTTGCGCAAGCTGCATGACGGACTTTTCCAAGGTGTCCATAAAGATGGCAAAAAACCAGGGACTGTCGCTCAATCCGGGCAAGATATCGGGTCTGTGCGGCAGGCTTATGTGCTGTCTTGCCTATGAAAACGACTACTATGCGGAGGCGTGCAAAAACGTGCCCAAGGTGGGCAGCGAGGCGGACACTCCCGAAGGAAGGGGAACGGTAATAAACGTCAATATGCTTAAAATGCAGGTCAAGGTGAAGTTGGAGCATAACGACACGGTCACCTACCGCGACTTTGACGTTTCGGACATAAAGTTCAGAAAGGGCGGCAAGGACAGACAGGAAGACGCGTCCGACGCCGAAGAACAAGCCTCGCCCCAGGCCGCGGAGGAGGGCGAAAAGCCCGAAAGACAGGAAAAGCCCGAAAGACAGGAAAAGCCCGAAAGGCGCGACGGCAACGAAAGGCGCGCGCAGACGGACGGTGAAGAGGGCGCAGGAAAGGAAAGGTCAGAAGGCGACAACCGCGGCAGGCGCGACAGGCACCGCGGACGCAGACAGCCGCGCGAAGGACAGGCCGAAAGGACGGACGGCAGGGACAGACCCGCAAAGGGCGACAGGCCTGCAGGACAGAAGAGGCAGAAGGGGGCGGAAGGCGGCGAAAGAAGGGAAAGACCCGAAGGGGAGAATAACAGACCCCGCCGCGACAGGCGCAACTTCAGGGGCAGACCCAACCGCGCGGAACGGCACGGCTCCGCCGAGGGCGCAAAGAACCCCGACGGTCAGACGGAATAAGCACGGCGTACGGGCATATGCGCAGAATATGGCGCGCATGACGCAATACGGACAAAAAATTTATTAAAAAATACGCGGACGGCGGGCGTTAATTTTTGTTGTAGCCCTTTACAAACGTCCGCGTATTATGTTATAATAAGTCAAGCGGAAGTGCGTGCGTAAAGCCGTGCGTACTCGCCGTAAAAAACTTTATGGAGGAGTACAGATGGCACACGTTATCTCTGACGATTGCGTAAGCTGCGGCGCTTGCGCAGCTACCTGCCCTGTAGGAGCTATTTCCGAGGGCGCTGACAAGTATGTAGTCGATGCAAATGAGTGCATCGATTGCGGCGCTTGCGAAGACGGTTGCCCCACAGGTGCAATCAAGCCCGAATAATTAAAAGGCTGACCACGGCGGAAGTGAATCTCCGCGAAAGGCGGAACGCGAGGCAAGCTTGCGTTCCGTTTTTTTCTGTAACAGGGAATAATTGCGGCCGCGGACTGCGGCAGACAGGATTGAGATATATGCAGCTTAAAGAAGGCGAGTGCGCCGAAGTGCTTTTCGGCGAGAAGATAATAATACAGAATAAAAATCTGTACCGCTTCACGTCGGACAGCATACTCCTTTCGCGCTTTGCGCGCGCAAAGCGCGGGGACGTCGTTGCAGATTTCTGCGCAGGGTGCGGCGCGGTGGGGTACCATTTCGCCTGCCTCAACCCCTCCGTAACCTCTCTTACGCTGTTTGAAATGCAGGAAGCGCTGTGCGACATGGCAAGGCGGACTGCGGAATATAACGGCATGACGGCGCACATTGTGCAGGGCAGGCTGCAGGACACGGCGGCAGACTATGCCGAAAAGTTCACGCTCATACTGTGCAACCCGCCTTACGAGAGGGGAGGTCCGCAGAATATCAGCTACGAGCGGGCAGTGTGCCGCAAGGAGATAACCATAACGCTCGAAGATATCTGCCGCGCGGCGTCGAAGTGCCTTAAATTCGGCGGCAGGCTGGACATAATCAACAGGGCGGACAGGCTGGCGGAGATGTGCTATACGCTTAAAAAATACAATATGGAAGTAAAGAAGGTGCAGTTTGTCAGGGGTACGCCCTCGTCAAGACCATACCTCGTCATGACGGAAGCCGTCAAAGGCGGCAGACCGGGAACGGAGATTATGGAAGACTTTGCAAACACGGCGGAAAACGGCGGCACTACTCTCGGCGGAGGTGGAAAGTGATATATTTTGTGGCAACGCCCATCGGCAACCTGGGGGACATTACCCTGCGCGCGCTTGAAACTCTGCGCTCCGTCGATGTGATATTCTGCGAGGACACGCGGCACACGCTTAAACTTCTCAACGCATACGAGATAAAAAAACCGCTCGTCGCCTGCCATAAGTTCAACGAGAGGGAGGCGGCGGAACGCATTATTGCGGAGGACAGGGCAGGCAGGCAGATTGCCGTTGTGTCGGATGCGGGGATGCCCGTCATCTCCGACCCGGGGCAGACTGTATGCGCCGCGCTCAGGGGCGCGGGTATCGCCTATACCGTCGTTCCCGGCGCAAACGCCTTTTTGTCCGCGCTCGT
>CALVXA010000074.1 GCA_944368635.1 uncultured Clostridia bacterium | reverse complement strand
AACTGCCTGTTCGAGTGCGGGAATTACCGTATGCCGCAGTTTATTGCGGGTATAGTCGTCAACGAGATTTGTGCTGTCCGTGACGTAGGGTATGTCAAAATGCTGAATATAGTCGTCAATTTCGGCGCGGCTAACGCCTATAAGCGGCCTTATGAAGGAGCGAGCCGTGCGCTCCGCAATGCCTGTAACACCCGAAAGCGCGCTCCCCCTTGCAAGATTGAAGAGTACGGTTTCGGCGTTGTCGTTCATGTGGTGCGCCGTTGCGACAAAGTCTGCCCTGTCTTTTGCTATTACGTCGTCAAAACAGGACAGCCGCCACTCCCTTGCGGCGCGTTCTCCGCACAGATTAAGCCCCTGCGCGGAATAAGAATACAGCTCTATCCCAAGCGATTTGCAGTAATCGCCCACAAAGCGGCTGTCGCGCGCACTCTCCTCTCCGCGCATACAGTGGTCGCAGTTGACGGCGGACAGCACAATGTTGTATTGCGCCGCGTGTGCCTTCAGATAGTGCGCCAGCGCCATACTGTCCTTGCCGCCCGAAAGGGCGACACATATCCGCTTGCCGCGGTATTGGTCGAGAGAGAGTGTAAACATATTCGGCAATTCTTATTACTTTGTAATTCTGGCGACGTGCGTATCTATCGCCGCCTGCGCCACTGCCTGCGCCACGCGGCTGTGCGCACGCTTATCGTATGCGTAAGGCAGGATATAATCGACGGAAAGTTCCTCGTCCGACACACAGGAAGCTATGCCGTATGCCGCCGCCATCATCATCTCGAAGTTTATCGTCTTTGCGCGGACGTCAAGCGCACCCCTGAAAAGTCCGGGGAAAACAAGCACATTGTTTATCTGGTTGGGATTTTCTGATGAACCAGTACCATGTATGTACGCCCCTGCCTTCTTTGCCTCCGGCACGGAAATTTCGGGAACGGGGTTTGCGCAGGTGAAGAGAATGGGCTTTTCCGCCATGCTCCTTACCATATCGGCTGAAACGCAGTTTGCGGCAGAGACGCCTATGAACACATCTGCGCCGACCATCGCGTCGGACAGCTTGCCGCGTACGCCGCGCGGGTTGGTGAGGCAGGCAAGCTCACTCTGGGCAGAATTGAAGTCGTCGCTGTCTGCAATTATACCCGCCTTATCGCAGGCAACTATGTCACGCACGCCGAAACGGAGCAGGAACTTGGCAATGGAAACGCCTGCCGCGCCCGCGCCGTTTATTACAACCTTTATGTTCTGCTTATCCTTGCCGACGAGCTTAAGCGAATTTATGAGCGCGGCGGTGACGACTATTGCCGTGCCGTGCTGGTCGTCGTGGAATACGGGAATGTCCAGATCCTGCTTGAGCCTTGTCTCTATTTCAAAACAGCGGGGAGCGGAAATATCTTCAAGGTTTATTCCGCCGAAAGAACCTGCAAGCAGTTCAATCGTCCTTATAATCTCCTCCGTATCCTTGGAGCGGATGCAGAGAGGATATGCGTCCACGTCGCCGTACGCCTTGAACAGCGCGCACTTGCCCTCCATTACGGGCATACCCGCTTCGGGACCTATGTCGCCCAACCCGAGAATTGCCGTGCCGTCTGTTATGACGGGGACGGTATTCCAGCGGCGGGTGAGCGTAAAGCTCTTTTCGGGGTCCCGCTGAATGGCGAGGCAGGGTTCGGCAACGCCTGGCGTATAGGCAAGCGACAGCTTTTCGCGGCTGTCAACTTCCACACGGGAGACGATTTCAATCTTGCCCTTCCATTCGGCATGCTTTTTAAGCGATTCTTCTCTGTAATTCATCATTTCACCTCTTGTATTTCAATAACTATTATACAACTTTAACCGCCGCCAAGGCAAGAATTTTACAATGACAAAAAAAGAAAACAGGCTGTCCGAAGACAACCTGTTTTTATTTCTGTAGAGTTTAAATTATTCAGCCAGACCAGAAAGCGCGTCCTTTATAGAAGCGACATAGAGGTTGGAGGAAACTGTTGCGCCTGTAGCAACGGTGCCGAGTGTGTTATCGGCATGGGTGTATGTGGTTTCGAGAGCAAGCACTTCAGCAACGGTTTTACCGATGAGCGAAGTGTTCATGGCAGCAACACCTGCGTTGAACTTGGTTATCCAGTTATCGCCGGTAGCTATAACGGAATCATCGCTTACGTAAAGTTCGGAAATCTTGCCATCCTTAACCGCAACTACAGTATTTATTGTAATGTCTGTACTATGGTAATTGGTTGTAGCGGTACCGCAGTAAAAATTATCCTTAAGCGCATCCTGCACAGCGAGAATAATTCGGCCGCTGGTCTGCGTTGCGCCGGTATAGATATAGTCGCCCTGGGACTGCTGACCCTCAGTGGTTGTGGTAGGCTCGCCAACCTCGCTCTTCAATACTTCCAGACCAAGCACTTCGTCAATATCTGCACCCATGAACTTTATAAGATAGTTGGGAACGCCTGCAGCTTTGGAACCATCGGTATCCCACTTACCCGTTACGTTAGTCCAACCGTCGGGCTGCTCTGCAGCATATGTTACGGAAGTAATCTTACCGTGAAGAGCCTTTACTACAACCTTAACGCCGTAAGTATTGCCGTAGTTCTGGTAGCTGTATTCGCCTTCGTATGCAGGAGCAAGTGCATCCTGAACTGCAAGGATAATTCTGCCGCTGGTCTGCGTTGCGCCGGTATATATAAGGTCGCCCTGGGAAGCATCGCCGTTATCGCTGTCAGGCTGACCTGTTGCAGTTACGGCAACGTCAAGTGCAAGAACTTCATCTACGGTCTTGCCTTCAAACTTCTTGAGGTAGTCGGCAACACCTGCAGCCTTGGAACCGTCTGTATCCCAAGAAGCTGTTACATTCGTCCATCCATCGGGCTGTGCATCGGCATACTTCACCGAAGTGATTTTACCGTCGTTAACCGTAACGTCAACCTTTACGCCGTAGGTTCCCCATGTATTAGAATAAGCATAGGCACCAGTATAGGTCGTCCCCTGGGGCTGAGGCTGGGGCTGGGGCTGGGGATCTTCGTTATCCTTTCCGCAACCTGCGAACATACCTGCCGTTGCAGCAACGGATGCCGCAAGGACAACACCTGCAATAAGCTTGGTAACTTTCTTCATGATAGAAATATCTCCTTAAAAATTATTTCTTTTTTATTCTCCTGTATTCTAACATTTTGTAAAATTTATGTCAAATGTTTAACACTCAATTTTCAAAAATTTACTCTGTACGGAGAGCTACGACGGGGTCTTTCTTTGCCGCTGCCGCCGCAGGGATAAGCCCTGAAATGAGCGTGAGAACTATGCTTAAGGCTATCATTATCAGCGCCTGCCACCAGGGAAGCGCCGCTATGCCCCAGAAGCCTGCCACCGCAACTACTATGATATTTACTATAAATGACAGCAGGTAAGTTATGAGTATACCGAAAATGCCAGCAAGCAGACCGATTATAAACGTTTCGGCATTGAACAGCCTCTTTATGTCCTTCTTCCTTGCGCCTACGGAACGGAGAATACCTATCTCCTTTACCCTTTCCACAACCGAAACATAGGTTATTATACCTATCATGACTGTAGAGACGACGAGCGACAGCGCAGTAAATGCAATGAGCGCGGTGGTTATCATCTGAATCATCGTATTTACCATGCTGATGATGAGTCCGACAGTATCGGTGTAAGTTATCTTATCCGCCTCCGCAAGCACCACGCTCTGCTGTGCGTCATCCGCCGTGTAAGTGTATGTCGCGCCCTCCTCGCACATTGCGTTCCAGCCGTCAAGGTAGTCCGTAATGGCTGTCTTGCTGTCGAAATCTGTGGGATAGATCTTTATCGAGGAAGGCATATCGCCGCCGCCGAAGAGCGAAGCCTTAACCATCGGCAGTCCCTGTATACCCGAATTACCTCCTCCAAGACCTGAAGTTATCATATCCATAAGAGAACCGGAGTCGTAAACGTATCCGTTGCCCTTATTCGCGGACTTAACCGTCTCTCCCCCTTCGCCCTGTTCAAAGGCAGTGTAGTAGAAGGAATAGCCGATTGCGGGAACTTCACCCGAAGGCGTAGCCTCGATATACTTTACAATGTCGCTGTCCATACTGTCTTCGCGGACGTACTGCGTCAGAGCATTTGTGTAGTAGAAACCGCTTTGCAGACATCCGTAGGAGACATCTTTCTTCTTTTCGAGAATGACTTTGACGCCCAGTTCAAGCCCCGTAGAAGCGTCCACGTCGCCAAGGTCGGGTATGTCTGTGACGAAATGCTGCCCTTCATATTCATATTCGGAATAGAAGAAATTGTCCTGCAGATAGGGACGGTAATAATACATTCCGTTAATCTGACTGTATACCTGATTATTGGGGTACCACGTAAACTTTTTGGAGTCGGGACCTATGAACTTGGTCATGTCAAACCCGTTCTCCGAATCTGCCTCGCCGTTTGCGTTCAGACCGCTTCCCACAAGTCCGAGCTGTTCGTCGTACATGTCGCTGTCCACCGCTTTGAAGGCATAGTTGAGAAACTCCCTTTGCGTCAGATAGCCGAATTGTCCCATTACCAGGTCGGTGACCTCGTTCTCGGATACCACCATCACAAGGCTCTGTTTATCTTCAAATATTGCCTTAATCTGCTCATCCGTAAGGGAAGACGCATCATAGGTGACTCCGTCGGGCGTTTCCGCCGCAATTATGTCGTACTGGCTGAGGATATAATTGTAATTATTTGGTATTTCATCGAACGTAGCAACCGTGGAGACTGTCCCCGCGAAATCTTTGTAGTCTTCCTGTTCGCTTAAAATCTGGGTATACATACCTCTTATCGCCGTGACGGAAGTAGTTCTGGTTGCCTCGTCCTCCGTTGTGGCGTCCACCGCAAAGTCGGTATAGATATTGTTGGCTACATCCATGTCATAGCCGTACTGTATTACCTGCACGTTCTCCTGCGGGATACCCTTGAGATAGGCGAGATATGCCTCCGTAATATTATTTGTCTTGCTGAACCCCTGCGAGAAGGAGCCGAGCGTATCCATGAGCGACTGAATGTACAGCTTGTCGTCCAGCTTGGTTATGTCCACTTTCGGACTGTTGCTTGACGAACTTAAGTTGAGAAGCTGGGTATAGTCTATCGCCGTCTGCGTGACGGATACGGGGTTGCCCGAAAGCATATCGTCCTGCATGGAGGCAATGTACGAATTTACGCCCGCCGAAATGGATAGCACCATGGAAACGCCGATTATGCCGATTGACCCAGCGACGGCAACCATGGCAGTGCGCCTGCGCTTGGAAAGCAGGTTTTTAAAGCTTAACGACATTGCCATAAGGAGCGGCATGGAAGTCTTTTTCTTGCTGCCCTTTGCCTTTCTGCGCTCCTTCAGCTGCTGTTTCGTAAGTTCCTTTGCTTCGCTGTCGCCCGCATACGGACTGCTGTCGCCCGTCGTGACGCCGTCCTTGAGCCTGACTATTCTGGTAGAATACTTGTAGGCAAGGTCGGGGTTGTGAGTGACCATAATGACGAGCCTGTCTTTGGAAATCTCCTTGAGGAGTTCCATTATCTGCACGCTCGTCACGGAATCGAGCGCGCCCGTAGGTTCGTCGGCAAGCACGATTTCGGGGTCGTTTATGAGCGCCCTTGCTATTGCAACGCGCTGTGCCTGACCGCCCGAAAGCTGGTTGGGACGGTTATTTATCTTGTCCTTGAGCCCCACTTTGTCAAGCGCTTCCAACGCCCTTCTTCTGCGTTCGCGCCGCGACACGCCCGCTATCATCAGCGCGAGTTCCACATTCTGCAATATTGTCTGGTGGGGTATCAGGTGATAGCTCTGAAATATAAAGCCTATGGAATGATTGCGGTAAGTGTCCCAATCCCTGTCGGTAAACTTGCTGGTGCTTACGCCCTCTATCACCAGGTCGCCTGATGTATACTTATCAAGTCCGCCTATGATATTGAGGAGCGTGGTCTTGCCGCAACCCGACGGACCGAGTATGGAGACAAACTCGCTCTTCCTGAAGTTGATGGAAATGCCCTTAAGCGCATGAACAGATTCATCCGCAACGACATAGTCCTTCTTTATGTTTACAAGCTTCAACATGGCAGTAACCGCCTTTAATTTATTGAATTAGTCCTGTATTTATATTACCACCGCAGCCATAAAAATGTCAAAGGCGGCACACAATGCAAATGAGATTATTCACCTAATTTTCAAAATTAACCGTCAATGCGTGCGGCATGCAGTCTGGCGACGGCGCGCTCCCTTCCAAGTATGCCCATTATAGTGCAAAGGTCGGGCGAATTCGACATTCCGGTAACGGCTATGCGCAGAATCTCCGCAACGTCCGAAACGTTGCCCCTGAATGCGGAGGGGTCTGCCTTGTACGCACTCATCTCGGCGGCGAAGCCGTACCGAGCGGCAACGTCCTTCACCTTGGCAAACCAGGCGGAATTGTCATCCGATTGGTCATACACGGCAGCGAAGGAGTCGAGTATGCCGTTTACCGTCTGTGCGTCGAAGCGGTAGGAATATGTCGGACGGAAGGTATCGTCGAAGAAGTAGTCAAGCATTCTCACCCCGGATTCCGCGCGGACAATGTCCTTGCGCCTCTTCTTTGCGCCTATTCCGCAGATGAGAGAAATTATCCTGAGCATTGTATCCCTGTCGGCAAAATGCACCCTGTCGGCATCTGTGCCGAACTCGTCCGCCCACTCCTTCAGAAAGTCGTAAGTCTGTTCGGCTGTAAGGGTGGAAAGCTCGTTCCTGGACACGTCGTTGAGCTTGTCGAGGTCAAACAGCGCGCCGCTCTTTCCCATCTTCTCTATGGAGAACTTGAACTGCGAAATGTCGGCGGAGGGATTCTTCCTCTCCCACTCTTCGAAGTTGGAATTGAGTATGGTCATGAGATATTTGACAACCGCCTTGGGGTAATAACCTGCCTTGCGGTAGTAGTCAAGCGACAGCTCGGGGTCCTTGCGCTTGGAGAGCTTGCGCTTGACGCCGTTGTCCACTTTCATAAGCGAACAGGTGTGTCCGTATGCGGGAAGTTTAAAGCCCAGCACTTTGAAAAGTTCAAGGTGAATGGGCAGACTGGAAAGCCACTCTTCGCCCCTTATGACGAGGGTAGTGCGCATGAAGTGGTCGTCTATCGCGTGGGCAAAGTGATAGGTGGGTATGCCGTCAGACTTAAGTATTACGACGTCCTGGTCATTTTCCGTGACGGTTATGTCGCCCTTTATCCTGTCGCGGAAAGTTATCTTGTTGGCGGTATTGCCGCTTGAACGCAGTCTTATGACAAAGGGCTTGCCTGCCGCAAGATTGGCGTATATCTGCTCCTCCGAAAGATTGCGGCACTTTGCATACTTGCCGTAATAGCCCGTTATCTCCTTGTTTTCCGTCTGCTTTGCCCTTACTTCGTTGAGCTCGTCTTCAGTGCAGAAACAGGGATAAGCAAGCCCCCTGGCGATGAGGTCCTTGACAAACGCCCTGTAGATTTCCGCCCTCTGACGCTGATAATACGGACCGTATTTGTTGAGCGGGGAGTCAATTTCCGCGCCCTCGTCAAAGTTGAGCCCGAAGTATTTCAGGGAACGTATTACTGACTCCACCGCGCCGTCCACCTTGCGCTTTAAATCGGTGTCCTCTATACGCAGATAGAAT
>CALVXA010000073.1 GCA_944368635.1 uncultured Clostridia bacterium | reverse complement strand
ATGAGCCCGGTGCAATACCGAACTCATTACCAAACATTTTAATTTAATTTTTTGTCCAAACTTTGGGGTTCACTTCAGCGCCGCCCTTATCCGCGACTTTTTATTGCCAATATCAGATTGAATTGCCCCCGTAATATGCCTCAATTAAATGAATTGCACCGCATATATGCCGCACTTAATCATTAAGCCGCATATATGCCTTATTCAGTTGCATTGACCTGCATATATGGCTTATTTATTTGAATTACCGCGCATATATATCGCATTAAATCAGACTGCACCGCATATCCCGCGGTCTATGACGTATCAGAGGCTTTCTAAAAGAATCTCCTCCACTTCTTCCGTGGTGAGCACCTTATATCCTCCGTCCATAATGAGCGTGGCGCGGGCAATGCCCGGAATCATGTCCGCCGTAACGCCCACTTCAGACGCGGTCATAGCAAGGCCTGTTTCGCGCATGAATTTTCCCATTTCCTCAAGTCCCTGCTCGGCTATCGTCTGCTTGTCCTTGCCTTCGGGGTTCACTCCCCACACATTCACGGCATATCGTACGAATTTATCCATGCCGTAGGGCATTATATACCGATAGTATGCAAGCGACACGGCGGAAAGCGTCATGCCGTGGGTGGCGTCTGTATATGCGCCTATCGCCTGTCCTATCATATGAACCATCCAGTCTGTAGTCTTGCCCTTTGCGACAAGGGTATTGAGCGCCCACGTTGCAATCCACATTATATTGCTCCTCGCCTCGTAATCGACGGGATTCTTTACGGCTATTCGCGCGCTGTGTATGAGCGACTTTAAAAGTCCTTCCATTATGTAGTCGGAAGTGTTATCGTCCGTGCCTGAAAAATACTGTTCCAGAATGTGGCTCATTATGTCGTAAAAGCCCGCAACCATCTGCCTGTGGGGCAACGTATACGTCAGTTCGGGATTGAGTATGGAGAACTTGGGAAATACGTTTTCGCCGAAGACGTGCCCCACTTTCATCATCTGCTCGCGGTTGGTTATTACCGAACCGCCGTTCATTTCGCTGCCCGTGCCCACCATTGTAAGCACGCTGCCGACGGGAATTATCTTGCAGCTCACGTCCTCGAAACGAACGAAGTACTTCTCCCACGGGTCCTCCTCGCAATATGCCGACACAGAGACGGCCTTGGAGTAATCTATGACGGAGCCGCCGCCCACAGCGAGAATGAAGTCAACCTTATTTTCGCGGGCAATTTTCATGCCTTCCTTCAGCTTTTCGTAAGTGGGATTGGGCATTACGCCCCCGTCCTCCACCACCGTCTTGCCGCATTCCGACAGAATTGAAATTATCTTGTCATAAAGTCCCGTCTTTTTGATGGAGCCGCCGCCATAGACGAGCATTATCTTCTTGCCGTACTTTTCAAGTTCGTTCCCCAACGAGTTCAGAGAGTCGGGCCCGAAAATGAGTTTGGTGGGATTGCAATACACAAAATTTCCTAACATGTTCTACCCCTTATAAGTTTATTCGCATTAGGCGCACTGTCTGCCAAACCCTGCGCCTTGATTTTATTATATCACATACTGCGACAAAAGACAACCTGCCAGCCGATACAGCGCAACAAATCTGACAGCGCCTGTATTGAGAGGCTGAATTTTACATTTTTTATATGGTCGCGAAACGGCAAACTTTACAAAAATATATTGACCGAATTGTGATTATTATATATAATGTATCTGCAAAAACAGCCGAAAAGTCTGTTATTGCAGTCGCTTAAATTCAGAAGGGCGGAAAAACCTTGAATTTCCGTCAGAAGGAGCTTTGTCTTGACCGGGCAGAAGTCAAAATACACATTGCTTGTTGTGGACGATTCCGAAATGAACCGTGCCATACTCGCGGAAATTCTTGCAGATTACAATATAGTAGAGGCAAAAGACGGCAGAGAAGCCATTGAGACACTCAAAAAGAGGCGCGACACAATTTCGCTTGTGCTTCTCGACTACGTCATGCCCGTCATGAACGGATTTGAAGTACTTAAGAAAATGAAGAGGGCGGGCATGACTGAAGACATCCCCGTCATAATGATATCTTCCGAAAATTCCCCGTCATACGTGCAGCAGGCTTTTGAACTTGGCGTGATCGACTTTATTTCCCGTCCGTTCGACGCGCTTCTGGTACAACACAGGGTGGCGAACACACTTCAGCTTTACACCAAGCAGAAAAAGCTTGCGCGCATGGTTGAAGACCAGATTGTGCAGCGTGAAAGGCAGAGCAGCGCAATGGTGCACATCCTGAGCAACATTGTCGAATTCAGAAACGGCGAAAGCGGCATGCACGTACTGAACATTCAGTCGCTGGTAAAGATATTGCTGACCAGATTCCTCAAAAAAATCCGCACCCACGCATTCCGCTCCGAGGACATTGACTGCATATGCATGGCATCCTGCCTGCATGACATAGGCAAGATAGCCATACCCTCCTCCATTCTCAACAAGCCCGGCAAACTTACCCCCGAAGAATACGAGATTATGAAGACCCATTCGGCGATAGGCGCAGATATGCTTTCCCGATTGCCGCTTATGCAGGACAATCATCTTTTAAAAGTTGCTGCCGATATCTGTCGCTGGCACCACGAAAGATTTGACGGAAAAGGCTATCCCGACGGGCTTAAGGGCGACGAAATTCCAATTTCGGCGCAGGTAGTTTCTCTGGCGGACGTTTACGACGCGCTGACAAGCAAGCGCGTCTACAAGGACGCGATACCGCATGATAAGGCGGTCAGAATGATTCTCGACGGCGAATGCGGCGCATTCAACCCGAAGCTTTTGGACTGCCTCAAGGAAGTTGCGGACGACCTTCCCTCTCTCCTTGAAATTACCGCAAAATCGCTTGTGGCAGAGCGCACTCCTCAGGCCGACGCGCGCACGCTTTTGCGCAGAACCGGCATTCAAAGCCAGGAACACGCGCTCAATCTGCTTGAAAGAGAGCGCACGCGGTCAGACTACCTTGACGCAATGACCGAAGAGGTGGAGTTCGAATACACGCTTGACCCTCCCACCGTCCGAATGTCTTCCTGGGCGGCTGAATATACAGGTTGGGGAGAGTCTTTCACCATTGAACAGGACGGCAAAAAGATGATATGCGGAATGACTCCGGATGAATTCTTCAAGCTGTCGAACAAGATTAAAAACACCACTCCGGAAAATCCCGCGATTGACCATGAATGCCGCATAAATGTAAACGGCCGCAGCATCTGGGCGAGAATTGTGGCGCGGTCGCTGTGGTCGGACGACGACCCTCCGCGTTACAAGGGCGTAATAGGAAAGATGATGAACATAGACGCCATGAAGTCGCTTATAGAGACGCTGGAATACCGCGCCACTCATGACAGCCTTACGGGCGTTCTGACCAGAGCAGCTGCCGAGGAAAAGATTAAAACGCGTCTTAAGGGAACAAAGACAAAAAAGGCGTTCATTATGCTGGATTTGGACTATTTCAAGCAGATAAACGACAGCTACGGGCATGCCTTCGGCGACACAATATTAAAGCGGATTGCCGACAAACTTAACGCAAGCGTACATGGCGAACGCGACATTGTAGCACGCGTTGGCGGGGACGAATTTTTCATTTATCTTGAAAATTATAAAGATAATCTGGACGCAATCGCAGGACGCATATTCAACGCTGTTACTGACGAGTCGGAAGAATTCAGGCTTTCGGTCAGCATGGGAATAGCCGAATACGACGCTTTATTATTCAAAGACCCCGAGCAGCTGTTCCTTGCCGCCGACCGCGCGCTGTACACGGCAAAACAGACGGGCAGGGGCAAATACCTGTTCTATGACTCCTCCATGGAGCACACTTTTTCGAACATTTCACGTATTGCCGACAAGAATTTAGGAGAGAACGAATGAACCTGAAGGAGTTTTACGAAAAGACGGAAGGTAACTACGGGAGCGTGACGACGCGCTTCGGCGGAGAGAAGCTTGCGCTTAAATTTACTTTGAAGTTTCCCGACGACCCGAGTTTTTCACAGCTTGAAAAAGCCCTTGGAGAAGGTGATGAAGAGAGCGCGTTCAGGGCAGCCCACACGCTTAAGGGCGTGTGCCAGAACCTCAGTTTTGATTCCCTTTACGTCTGCGCATACGCCGTCTGCGAGGCATTGCGGTCGGGAAATATGGACGAAGCCAGACGGCTTTTCCCCCGACTTAACGACAAATACGTCGCCACAATTGACGCCGTTAACCAACTTAAGGCAACGTTATGACAGTGTGCAAACGCGAATACAATACCAGGAAATTCCTGATTATTACCTTTGTTGAGATGTTTGCAATGTGCATTGCGCTTGTGGGCATTGTGCTGTACTACACGCAGAAGTACAATGATGCTACGGTAAACACGGTTGGCGACATCTACATGGAAGAGATGAGCGCACAGCTTACCAACCATTTCGATACCATTATCGGCTTCAAAATGGACCAGCTGCACAGCGCCGTGGCGGAATACGACCCCGAAACGACAGATCTGACCGACCAGACCATGCTCGCATCCCTTCAGTCTTATGCCGCGCTGAGAAGCTTTGACCACATGACGCTTTGCCGCTCCGACGGAACGCTGCTACCCATAGTGGGCGAACAACTCACTCTGAGCTATCCCAGATACCTGCTCCAATCCATAGACAAGGGCGAGGAAAAAGTAACTTCCGCCACAAATGCGGCGGGAGAGAAATGGCTGCTTTTCGGCATACCTGCAAAGTACATACTGCCTGACGGCAGCGGAGAGAGCGTTGCCATACTCGCAAGCATGCCATTGGACTACATAAACGATTCCATGTCGCTTTACGCAAGCGAAGCTCTTACCTACTCGCATATAATTCAGCGCGACGGGACTTACGTAGTAAAGAACAACACGCCAAACAACATTGACACGGGCGACAATTTTTTCAACAGATTCAGGGAACAGACTCTGCCGCAGGGCGGAAAATCCACGCAGGAGCTTGCAGACGAACTTAAGGCTACGCTTGCAGACCCAGACAAGGGCGTATATTCCGCCATGCTTAACGCCATTGACGGCAGAAGACACATTTACTGCTCTCCCCTTCCCCATACCGAATGGTACCTTGTGACCGTAATGCCGTACAGCACGCTTGACCAGACCGTACTGGAACTTGCAACAAAGCGCACAATCACCACAGTACTCATCTTAAGCGTACTGCTTGCAAATCTGATTATTATATACCAGATGTACTTCAGTATGTCGCGCAAACAGATGCAGAGGCTGGAGGCGGCAAGAAACGAGGCGGAACACGCAAACATGGCAAAGAGCGAGTTCCTTTCAAACATGAGCCACGACATAAGAACGCCGATGAACGGCATTGCGGGACTGACTGCCATTGCAATTGCAAACAAGGACAACCCCGCGATGGTGCAGGACTGTCTGAATAAGATAAGCCGATCATCGAAACATCTGCTGGGACTTATAAACGACGTTCTGGATATGTCCAAGATTGAGAGCGGCAAGATGACGCTTCATACCACCGCAGTTTCCCTGCGTGAGATGATAGATTCGCTTGTCAACATCATCCAGCCGCAGATTAAGATAAAAAAACAGCACCTGCACGTCACTGTAAGGGACATAATTGCGGAGACGGTGATGTGTGACGGAGTAAGACTTAATCAGGTGCTTTTAAACATTCTTTCCAACGCCAATAAATACACGCAGGACAACGGCACTATTTCCGTCTGCATGAGCCAGGCGCCATCGCCCAAGGGAGAAAATTATGTGCGCACCTTCTTTTCCGTAAAGGACAACGGCATAGGCATGTCGCGCGAGTTCGTCGACAAGATATTCAACTCCTTCGTCAGGGAGGACAACGCCCGCGTAAACAAGACGGAAGGCACAGGACTTGGCATGGCAATTACCAAGTACATTGTGGACGCAATGGGCGGCACGATTGACATTGAAAGTCAACCCGGAAAGGGCAGCGAGTTTATCGTAACCGCAGATTTCCCGACCGTAAACGAAAATTCTGCCGAAATGAAACTTCCCCCCTGCACCATACTGCTTGCGGACAATGACACCGATTTCTGCGATGCGGCAAGGGATACGCTTTTGTCGCTTGGCGCCCGGGCCGACGTGACATATTCGGGCAAGGACGCAATATCCGCCGCAAAGAAGCTGCACGGAGAAGACAGACAGTACGACATTGCGCTTATTGACTGGCATATGCCAAACATGAACGGAGTGGAAACAGCGAAAATGCTGCGTGAGACTTCGGGTTGCAGACATATATTGCTGATGTCCGCCGCAGACCGCTCCGATATGGAAGAAGATGCAAAGAATGAAGACATTTCAGGCTTTATTGCAAAACCCCTGTTCAGGTCGACGCTGTACTACGGTCTGCTCCCCTTCCTTCAGGAGAATACTCAAGCTGAGCAACATGACGAACAAGAGCGGCTTAAGGGCGTAAAAGTTCTGCTGGCGGAGGACAATGACCTCAACTGGGAAATAGCCTATGAACTGCTGTCCGCTTCGGGGCTGGAGATTGAGAGGGCGGAGAACGGCAAAATATGCGTGGATAAATTCAATGCCTCTCCTGCAGGATATTACAGAGCAATACTTATGGATCTGCGTATGCCCGAAATGAACGGTTACGAGGCTACGGAAGCAATAAGAAAGGGCGGACGCGATGACTGTGATGTACCCATAATCGCCATGACGGCGGATGCGTTTGCGGAGGACATACAAAAGTGCCGCGACTACGGAATGAACGCACACATTGCAAAACCCATTGACACGGCAGAAGTTCTGCGCTGCATTGAAAAACTTATATTCAAATAAAAAATGAGCAAGAAAGAGGCGCGCCGCATGACTGCGGCGCGCCTCTTTCGCTTTCAATGAGCTTATGTTTTTTATATCTAAAGTAATAGTACACGCGCGCGTCCCCGCTTTTGACTGTAAATTGCGAAACACGAATGCTTCCCGCGAGTGTAACTTTATGCTGAAATAGTTATGTAGAAAGTAGTGCCGTAACCTTCGGAAGGGAAGACAATTTCCTGATATTCGCCCGTCGCGGGGTTATACACTCTGTCTCCGTCGGTTATCATTCCGTCGTCCAGAGTGAACTTAATCTGAATATACAGCTGAAGCGAAGGCACCGCCTCCCCTTCCGACTGCACGAGGGGTACGGGCGCATAGTTGCCTTCCGTCTCGTCTACAAGCTGGTCCGGGTTGCCCGTTTCCGCGTCGAACGGGGCGTCCAACACGTCTACCGCCAGGGCGGAGACTGTCCCGTCTTCAGCAAGTCGGTACGCCGAATAGCTCACGTTGAACCCCGCAGGAATGGCGCTTTTGTCGGTGTAGGCATCCAGATTGAGGAAGCTGTCCACCTCGCCCTGGTTGTACACGTCCAGCCTGTAAGTATACACCTGCGTGGGCATTATGTCGGGAATTGATACGGGATGTGCGTCCAGCACAGCCTGAATGGCATCGTCAGTCTGGGCGTCTTGCGTATCGAATATTGCCGCAGCCTCGGTTATTGCCTGATAGTTTTCGTCCAGATCCACCGCTCCGTCCAGGTCAAAGTCGTTTACCCTGTAAAGCGCAAGGCGCATATCGACGACGGCTATCTGAAACCTTACGTTATAAGCCGTATCTCCGCCTGAGAACC
>CALVXA010000072.1 GCA_944368635.1 uncultured Clostridia bacterium | reverse complement strand
GTGTGCTCTTCCGATCTAATTGAAGCGTCACATTGTTTGATTTTGGTGTGCCTTTTTGTTATACTGAACTTGGATAATCTTGGGCATAAATGCACTGCCGTTGTGTCCTTCGGATAGCAATTTTTAAATGAAAGATTTAATAAAATACATTAAAAATTACAGACTGTTCAGCGTGCTTGCTCCTCTGTTCAAACTGTTGGAAGCTGCGTTCGAACTCATAATTCCGCTTGTTGTGGCTGCAATCATAGACCATATCACTCAGGTACAGGGGGGCGCGCTTGCCCAGTCAGACGGCGCATCGTTCGTAATTTATATGTGCCTTGTGCTTGTCGGACTTGGCGTGGTGGGGCTTATAAGCGCGGTAAGCGCACAGTATTTTGCCGCAAAGGCCGCCGTAGGTTTTTCCAAAGAGCTGCGCAAAGACCTGTTTGCCAAAATGCAGAAGCTGTCATATTACGAGATTGACGGGCTTGGCACTTCTGCAATGATAACCAGAATGACAAGCGACGTTAATCAGATACAGACAGGAGTAAATCTTGTACTGCGTCTCTTTATGCGCTCACCGTTTATTGTATTCGGCGCGATGATTATGGCATATGTTCTGAGCGTCATGGCTGGCGTAGTTTTTACAATCACCATAGCCGTATTGTTTGCGGTTGTGTTCACTATTATGCTGATAACCATTCCAATGTACAGAAAGACGCAGGGCAATCTTGACAGAGTAACTGCAGCAACGCGGGAAACGCTGGTAGGGTCGAGAGTAGTGCGTGCCTTCTGTAAGGAAGATGACGAAATTGCGGCATATAATGCGCGAAACGAAAGCCTCACTTCTTCGCAGAAAAGGGTGGGCAGAATTTCCGCGCTTATGAATCCGCTCACCTATGCGGTAATTAACGTCGGCATAATTGTACTCATTTACACGGGTGCGATAAGCGTAAACTCCGGCAACCTTTCTCAGGGAGAAGTAGTTGCTCTGTACAACTACATGTCGCAGATTCTGATAGAGCTGATTAAGCTTGCCAACCTTATAATAACCGTTACAAAGTGCTTTGCAAGCGCCGGAAGAGTTAACGAAATACTCAAGATGACGCCTTCTCTGCGTCATTCCGACGGCGGCGACCGCGTCGTTGGCGCGCCCTTTATTGTGTTCGAAAATGTCTCCATGAAATACGGCAACGTAGGCATGGATGCGCTTACGGGCATTTCATTCACGGCTGAACGCGGTGAGACGATAGGCATTATAGGCGGTACGGGTTCAGGCAAGACTACGCTTGTCAATCTCATTCCGCACTTTTACGATGCATCCGCGGGACGCGTGCTTATAGACGGGCAAGACGTGAACAGCGTCGGCGATGAAAAACTGCGCAGTATGTGCGGAGTTGTTCCCCAGCGCGCCGTTCTTTTCAAGGGAACCATAAGGGAAAACCTCAAATGGGGAAACGAAAATGCTACCGATGAACAGATTATGAGTGCGGTGAGCTATGCCTGTGCGGGCGATGTGGTCATGTCAAAGCCTGACGGGCTTGACGAACAGGTCGAACAGGGAGGAAAGAATTTTTCGGGCGGACAGCGTCAGAGACTGACCATCGCCAGGGCGCTTGTAAGAAGACCTGAAATTTTAATTCTGGATGACAGTGCGTCTGCGCTTGACTACGCAACGGACGCAAGATTGCGCAACAATCTGCGTATGCTCGACTATAATCCGACTGTGTTCATAGTTTCGCAGAGAACAAGTTCCATCCACCATGCGGATAAGATACTTGTACTTGACGGCGGCAAGCTGGTAGGTTGCGGTAAGCATGACCAGCTTCTGAAGACATGTGAGGTTTACAGGGAGATATATGAATCGCAGTACGGGAAGGAGGGTGCTTGAAAATGAAAGGTGAAAAGCGTGGCGCCCAGTCCGTCGTATTGAGGCGCGTATTGCGTCAGCTCAGAAAATACCTTCCCGCCGTAAGCCTTTCGGTGTTTCTTGCATTGCTTACCGTTGTCGGCAACCTCGTAGCGCCAATACTGTTCGGTAATGCCATCGAGTTGATTGTAGACCAGGGTAAAGTAGATTTTGCCGGCATTTTCTATTATTTCATTCTCTGTGCGGTTACATTGGCTCTTACTGCACTTGCGCAGTGGATAATGAATGTGATCAATAACCATGTGGTGTACAGCGTGGTCAAAGATGTCAGGGAAGAGGCTTTTGCAAGGCTTCAGCACCTGCCTCTTAAGTATATCGACGGACATTCTTACGGCGACATTGTGTCCCGTTGCGTTGCGGACGTCGACCAGTTTGCGGACGGTCTGCTCATGGGCTTTACGCAGCTGTTTACGGGTGTGCTAACCATACTCGGCGTACTTGCGCTCATGCTGTATTTCAACTGGATAATCGCTCTGGCAGTGTTCTTCATCACGCCTCTCTCGCTGTTTGTTGCAAAGTTCATCGCGGGCAGAACATACAAGCTGTTCAAAAAGACCTCTGCGCTCAGGGGAGAGCAGACGGCGTTTATAGAAGAAATGATAGGTAACCTTAAGGTTGTTCAGGCATTCGGCAGGGAGGACGAAAACAGCGAAAAATTTGACGCCATAAACGAAAATCTGACCAAGGCATCGCTTTCTTCTATATTCTATTCCTCGTTGACTAATCCCTGTACGCGATTTATAAATGCACTCGTATATGCGGCGGTAGCGCTGTGCGGCGCGCTCACGCTGATATATCCGGTGCTTCCCGTGGCTTTCGGCATAGGCAAACTGACAACGCTTTTAAGTTATTCGAACCAGTATACCAAACCTTTCAACGAAATTTCTGAAGTGCTTACCGAACTACAGAATGCCGTTGCCTGTGCAGGCAGAATATATGAACTCATTGACGAACCCTGCGAAATACCTGACGTGAAAGACTCAAAGCGCCTGGAAGATGTGAAGGGAGATGTCTCGTTCAGTGGTGTGGAGTTCTGCTATGAGCCAGAAAACCCGCTTATCAAGGACCTGAATATATCAGTGAAGGCGGGTCAGCGAATAGCCATAGTCGGGCCTACGGGGTGCGGAAAAACAACGCTTATAAATCTGCTTATGCGCTTTTACGACCCGATTGACGGCAGCATTTATGTGGATGACAACGATATACGGAGCGTTACGCGCCATTCCCTGCGCAAAAACTACGGAATGGTTCTTCAGGATACATGGCTGAAGAGCGGAACGATAAGGGACAATATAGTCATAGGCAAACCGGACGCCACGGACGAGGAAGTCGTTGCCGCGGCGAAGGCGGCATATTCGCACAATTTTATAATGCAGTTCCCCGACGGCTATGATACTGTTATAGGGGAAGACGGCGGCAGTCTTTCGCAAGGACAGAAACAGCTTCTTTGTATTACAAGAATTATGCTCTGTCTGCCGCCCATGCTCATACTCGACGAAGCGACCTCTTCAATAGATACGCGCACGGAGATGAAGATTCAGAGCGCGTTTTCCACGATGATGAAGGGCAGGACGAGTTTTATTGTTGCGCACAGACTTTCCACCATAAGGGAAGCAGACCTTATATTGGTAATGAATAAGGGCAATATTATAGAGCAGGGGACCCACGAAGAGCTTATGAATGCGCACGGGTTCTATTGCAGATTATACAACAGCCAGTTTGCGGGCTGATAACGGGAGGAGACAATGTTACAGGTAACGAACGTATCTTTACAGTACGGAAGCAAGAAATTATTCGAGGATGTAAACCTGAAATTCACTAAAGGCAACTGCTATGGCATAATAGGTGCAAACGGTGCAGGAAAATCCACGTTCTTGAAGGTGTTGAGCGGCGAGATAGAGCCTAACAAAGGCGAAGTCACAATGGACAAGAATGAGCGAATGTCCGTTCTTATGCAGAATCAAAGCGCATACGACGATGTAACGGTTCTGCGTTGCGTCATGCTCGGACACAGACGGCTTGTTGAAATAATGGACGAAAAGGACGCGCTGTATGCCAAGGAAGATTTTACGGAAGCGGACGGAGTCAGGGCAAGCGAACTGGAGACGGAATTTGCCGAACTTGGCGGTTGGGAGGCCGAATATGAGGCCCAGACGTTACTTAATGCCCTTGACATAGGCGAGGACTGTTATTATACCCTGATGGGCGATATGGATGCAAAGCGCAAGGTAAAGATACTGCTTGCACAGGCGCTTTTCGGCAATCCTGACATTTTACTTCTTGACGAGCCCACAAATAACCTTGACATAAAGACTGTTCGCTGGCTTGAAAATTATCTGCTCGATTTTGAAAACACAATAATCATCGTGTCGCACAACAGGCACTTCCTCAATAAGGTATGTACGCATATCTGTGATGTCGATTACGGCAAAATAAACATGATGCTCGGCAACTATGACTTCTGGTACGAGACCAGCCAGTTGCTTGCGCGTCAGCAGAAGGACCAGAACAAGAAAAACGAGCAGAGGGCAAAGGAACTGCAGGAATTCATTGCAAGGTTTGCCGCAAATGCCTCCAAGTCCCGCCAGGCAACTTCAAGGAAGAAAGAACTTGAAAAGCTTACAATTTCCGACTTTAAGCCTTCCTTGAGGAAATATCCCTACATCGACTTCAAGTTTGAAAAGGAAATAGGCAACGACATACTCATGGTGGAAGGGCTCACAAAGCAGGGGTACTTCGAGAATGTGTCATTTACCGTTCAGAGGGATGACAAAATAGGCATAGTCAGCGACAAGTCCACCACGATTTCAATGTTGTATGATGTACTGACTGGCAAGGCACAGCCCGATTCAGGCACTATCCGCTGGGGTAAAACAATATCTGTATCCTACTTCCCCGAAAATAACAATGAATATTTCCAGGGGTGCGAACTAAACCTCGTGCAGTGGTTGAGCCAGTACAGCAATGACCACTACGAAGAGTATCTGCGCGGTTGGCTTGGCAGAATGCTTTTCTCGGGCGAAGAAGCGCTTAAGCAGGCAAAAGTTCTTTCAGGCGGCGAAAAGGTAAGATGTATGCTTGCAAAGATGATGCTGGAAGGCGGTAATTTTCTCATATTCGATGAACCGACAAACCATCTTGACCTGGAATCCATAACCGCTCTCAATAACGGATTGAAAAACTTCAGGGGTTGCCTTCTGCTCACTTCGCATGACCAGGAGTTGATGAATACCGTTGCCAACAGGATTATAGAGATTAACGGCACGAAAAAATTCGATAAAAACGTAACTTACGACGAATATCTCGACATTATTACCAAATAATTTACGAGGTTATTCGACAATATTGTACAAAATTATTCAAAAATATTTTTTAATATTGTACAAAATATATTTACATCTGCAATTTTGTGTATTATAATTGTCTTACTTCAAAAAAAGGGAGACAGTATAGATGAATACATACAAAATTGTAGTTTTGGTGAGCAACGACGAATTTCTGGTCGAAATGAAGGCAAGCCTTGAAAGGCAGGGAGGCTTTACGCTTTGCGGCGTAAGCAATAACGGCAACGTGGGCATTGCGCTTATAAACCAGCACAGACCGGACTGCGTTTTAATTGACACAGTGCTTTGCGGAGAAGACGGCTTTGGCGTTCTTAACTATATAAAGGAAAATAACATACCCTGTAACATATTCATGATATCCAATTTTTCCGATGACCGGCGTGTAAGCAAGGCGGAGGCAAAAGGTGCGAAATACTATTTCGTCAAGCCCGTCTCCGCCGATACGGTAACAGAGAGGATGGTTGAAGTGTTGGAAGAACAGGCTCCAGAATACCTCGTGTCGGAACAGATACGCGATAAGCGCAGGGTCAGTTCGCTCGATGAAAAGATAAGCAATATCTTTATTTCCATAGGCATACCTCCGCATATCAAGGGGTACCAGTATCTGCGCGAAGGAATCAAGATGACCATTGAGAATCCTTCAATCATAAACAACGTCACCAAGGAACTGTATCCGAGTATTGGCGCAAAGTTCTCGACTTCGGCAAGTAAGGTGGAGCGCGCCATAAGACATGCCATTGAGGTTGCCTGGAACAGAGGAAGGGTGGACGCCATCAATGCGATTTTCGGCGTAAGGGTGTATATTGGCAGCGAAAGACCGACGAATTCCGAATTTATTGCGCTTGTTGCCGATAAACTCATCTTGGAAGGGCTTATGTAAAAACTGAAATTACATTTTGGGTGCAAAACTACATTAACTGATTAATTTACGCTTTTGCAGACGCTAATTGTCGTCAGCGGAAGCGTTTTTCTTTTTTAGGTAGTATATATTACATAATATATAAACGGGAGTGTAGTCATCAAATTAATTGTACCTCCTTGACAATGTGTCTAAAAATGCTATAATACATAATGTGGTATTATAAATAAGAAGGTTAATGTGAAGACTAAACGGGCAAAGAGAGAACAACTTAATCATAACACAGTATTAAAACTCATAGTTACTTCAATAATTATTATTTCTGTGTGCATACTGTGCGGCCTGTTTATTGTCAGTCGTTATCTGGATAATACGGTAAGGGCAGACTGTGACGCGTTTTCTGCCGACACGGCGGAGGTTTGCGACGAGGCGATGGCTGCCCTTTTGCCTGATCTCACCGACCTCTCTGCGGATACCGTGACACGGGAAAGCATATTGAGCTACCTGCGGGAACACGGCTCTGCGGACAACTATATCATATTCGCAGAGGGCGGCGGTGGCGTCGTGCTGGGCGACGACGGAATACTAAGCGGGGCGCTTGCTGGTTACGGCTTGAGATACGATTCTGTGTCGCTGTTCACTCTGGGTGAAAGACGTTACATATTTGCGCCCGTTGCGCTTAAGTACGGCGATACGACCAGCGTTTACCGCGCGGCGGCGATATCGGACTACACAGTCCGCACCGCGGAAATAAACGCAATGGTAGGAAATACCGTGGCGGCAATAGTTATCTGCGGTACAATTATCCTTGCGGCACTGTGGGTTTATGCCTGGATTACGGGCAACCCTGTGCGCTACGGCCGATATAAGTATCTGCTCAAAGTAAATTCCGACGGCAGAGTCGTACAGAGCAACAGGGCATTCAGGAAGTCTTTTCCTTCGGTTGCGGCAATACCTGCTCCGGAGAAACTGGACAAAGAAAACTACAATCTTGTCAAACTGACCGGCGACGACGGCGAAAAACTTGTGGCAATGCGCGTTTCGCCCCGACTTAAGGGGAGTTACTCGGCTTATGCGGGAGATATATCAAACGCCGATGCGTTCATGATAGCCGCGGAGAGCAATTCTGACGATTTTATCACACAGAATTCGTTTTTGATGGCTTATCGCAGTTTCACTCAGCCCGGGAAAAGGGTTCTTGTGGGTGAAATTGTCATGACAAATCTCGATGGAATAAAGACCCTTTTCGGCAAGGCGTCTGCCGAAGAAATACAAAAGCTTGTCTTAAGAAAGGTACGCGAAAAATTCACCTATGTATTTGAGATTGACTTCGGCACGTTCAGCATTGTATATCCCGACGGGAAAAAACTCGACAACCTGTTAGAGGATATGGAGGAAAACTTCCGCTATGTTGCGTCGCCTGTAAGGTTGCAGGATAATCTGTTTTCCGTGGAGATGAAAGCTGGCTTCGCGCTTTGCGACGATACAATGCCTGACCGTTCATTTGCATATGCCATGAAGGCGGCAGGCGCTGCCAGGCAAAG
>CALVXA010000071.1 GCA_944368635.1 uncultured Clostridia bacterium | reverse complement strand
TTGCAAGCCCCGCGGCGGAACTTTTGTCGCTTTGCGTAAGCGCGGCATTCGTGCTGTGCCTGCGGAAAAAGTACGGCTACGCGTAAAAAATTTGCTTACCATTGCCACATATCCATGCATACAACAGAAAAGTATTCAACCCAAAAAGTGCGCGCATGCCGTCTGACGGCGTGCGCGCTTACATATTATGCCACCGCGATGTATTGCATAACCGCGGCGAATATGCGCACACTGTTACTGTACCCGAACGGCAGGGCGACGATCGGCGCGGCGACAAGGCGCCTGTGCGGCGCGAAAGTGCGCTTTGACCGTTGGGACAAAAAAAGGAGAGTTTATGAACAAGACCAACAACAGTGCAAACAAGCAGAACGCAAAGAATGAGAAGAACGAAAAGAACAGGACTTCGGACTGCGGCTCTTCCAAAAGCACGAAGAACTGCAAGTAACAGTTTTTCGAGCAAGGCCGACCCCGACGGCAGTTACACAGGCACCTGCAAAGACGAGCATGAAATGCCCGTACAGGATGCAGACGACCTGTAACGGCAGCTGAGGCGGCAAAAAAAGCGGGCGGTTTGCGGGGAAATTTTTTCCCGCAAACCGCCCTTAACTTTTATTATTTCGGTTTACATATTTTAATTACGGCATATCCTTCTTAAACATCGGCGAAATATTGCGCCGAAAAAAATTCAATGGACATAATGCCGCGGCATATTGGCATTTTAAAGCGCCGTACACTGACAAAAGCCCGTATGCCGAAACGGCAACGCCTCACGGGTCAGTCTTTTCCCTCTTTGTTAAGCCGCCTGATAATCCTTGCAGGATTGCCTGCTATGACAACATCGGAAGGGAACGACTTTGTGACGACAGAGCCGCTTCCCACTATTACATTGTCGCCAAGCGTGACGCCGGGATTGATTACGGCGTGCCCGCCTATCCAGCAGTCATTGCCTATCTTTACGGGTTTTCCGCACTCCAGCCCCGACTTTCTTACCGCCCTGTCGAGAGGGTGGTATGCCGTATATATTCCGACGCACGGCGCGATGAGACAGTTGTCGCCTATGCTCACTTCGCAAACGTCGAGTATCACCACGTTGTAGTTGGCGAAGAAGTTTTCGCCGACACGGATATTACAGCCATAGTCGCAGCGGAACCCCTTGAGAAGACACACCTGCTCGCCGCATTTGCCCAGAAGCTGTCTGCCTGCGGCAATACGCTCCTCTTCATTCAGCGGACCGTCAAGCTTATCGCACAGCACAGCCGCCCTTTCGCGCAGCGCTTTGAGTTCGGCGTCGGAGGCATTATACAGCTCCCCCGCGAGCATCTTCTGCCTTTCAGTCATAGTATATTGTCAATGAATTCTTCGGGGTTGAAGAGTTCGAGGTCGTCAATCTTTTCGCCCACGCCCGCAAACATTACGGGTATCTGCAACTCGGAGCAGAGAGAAATTACAAAGCCGCCCTTTGCAGAGCCGTCCAGCTTGGTAAGCACTATGCCGTCCAGCTCCACCGCGCCGTCGAACACCTCTGCCTGATTGTAGGCATTGTTGCCTGTAGTTGCGTCCAGGACAAGCAGTTTGTAGAAGTGCGCCTGAGGCATCTCCCTTGCAACCACCCTGGACATCTTCTTCAGCTCCTCCATCAGGTTGGCCTTTACGTGCAGTCTGCCGGCAGTGTCTATTATCACGACATCCGTGTTCTTTGCCCTTGCGGAGGAAAGCGCGTCGTACACAACGGCGGAGGGGTCGCTTCCCTCCTCGTGCTTTACTATTCTGACTTTTGCCCTGTCCGCCCAGACGGAGAGCTGGTCGGAAGCGGCGGCGCGGAAGGTATCCGCCGCGGCGACGGTCACGCTTTTATGCTGTCTTAAAAAGTATGCGGCAAGCTTGCCGACTGTCGTCGTCTTGCCTACGCCGTTCACCCCGACGAGCATTATCACCGCGGGATAGCTGATTTCGGGTAATTCCGCCTCCTCAAGCTTTTCCTGCAGAATGTCCTTCAGACAGTCGATGACATAGTCCTTGTCGCGTATTTTCTCCTGTCTGACCTCTGCGCGGAGTTCCTCCACCACCTCTTCGGCGGTAGTTACGGAGATATCAGAACTTATAAGTACTTCTTCCAGGTCGTCATAAAAATCCTGGCCGAACTTATCGCGCGAAAAAAGCGCGCCTATCGCGCCCGCAAGCGTCTGCTTTGTCTTTTTGAGCGCATTTGCCAACTTTGAAAATATTCCCATCTGTTACCTCTGTGCGGAAGGCGCTTTGCCGCACCCGCCGTATTATGTATGCCGTCAGCCGTTCGCCACGGTATCGCCGCCCAGCCTGGATTCCACTTCCGAAAGCTTGACGGAAACTATCTTTGAAACGCCCTTTTCCTCCATGGTTACGCCGAACAGCACGTCCGCCTTTTCCATGGTGGGCTTACGGTGAGTTATGACAATGAACTGCGTTTTCTGTGCAAATTTTTTCAGATATGCGGCATACCTTCCGACGTTCGCCTCGTCCAGCGCCGCCTCTATCTCGTCCAGAACGCAGAAGGGCATGGGTCTCATCTGCAATATTGCAAAGAGTATGGCTATCGCCGTAAGCGCCTGCTCGCCGCCCGAAAGCAGCGAGATATTGCGGAGCGTTTTCCCCGGAGGGCTGGCGATTATGTCCACGCCCGCGTCCAGCGGGTCTTCGCATTTGCTGTAATCCAGCTGGAGTTCCGCCCTGCCGCCGCCGAACAGTTCCTTGAAGGTACGCTTGAAATTTTCGTTTATGGTGGTGAAGCCTTGGTTGAAAATCTTGAGCATCTCCTCCCTGATATCTGCAAGCGCCTTCTCCAGGTCGGCAATCGCCTTCTCCAGGTCGGCCTTTTCGGTAAGCATCTTTTCGTGACGCGCGTTCAGCTCCTCGTATTCCTCTATCGCCGTGGGATTTACGGGGCCCAGCATGGTTATCTGACGCTTGTAGTTTGCAATCGCCGCCGCCGAAGCGGAGACGTCATAATTTTCGACCTTGTACTTCAGGCAACCTTCGTAGTCCTCGCCGTACTCCTCCTGAATACGCTGTTGCAGGTAGTCGAGGTCGGCGTCCACCTTCTGAAGGGCAAGCTCCTGAAGGTGCAGTTTTTCGACGAGTTTTTCGCCCTGTTCGGTAGTTTCGCGCTTGGAGGCGTCTATCTCTGCAACTTTTTCGTTGAGCTGTTTTTTCTGCGCTTCAACTTCGCCTATCTTTGCAACGAGATTGTCAAGCTTTGCCTGTTCCTCTGCCGAGAGCGCCGCCCTTGCCGCCTTGTCCATGAATTCGGTGAGCTGTTTCTGCATTTCGGGGACGAGAGTCTTCAAGCCAGCCGCCTTCTGTATGAGCGATTCCCTCTCCGCACGGGCGCGTTCTGCCGCCTCCCTGTTGGACTTAACCGCACTTTCAAGCGACGCTATTTCCACCTGAACGGCGTTGAGCTTTTCCATCTTCGCGTTGCGCTCCCTGGTGGACTTTTCATACTGTTCGCTGACGGTGTCCATCTCCGAAGACGCCCTGGAAGACTGTTCCGACAGCGTGTTCACGCCCTCCGACTTGGAGGAATACTCGCTGTCGAGCTCCCTGATTTTCTGTTCCAGCCCGGCGCGCGACTGCCTATATACGGTATACTCGCTCTCCTTGTCGGTGATGTTGTGCATCAGGTTGTCCAGCTTCTGGTTTGCGGCGGCAAGTTCCAGCCTTGCACCCTGCAACTTTTCGTCCAGCCGCTGTCTCTGTTCTCTCGCCTCGGCAAGCTCCTTTTCGGATTCTGCTCTCTTTTCCTCTGCGCGCGCAAGCTGACTGCGCTTTGTGTCTATATCGTCCGAAATTTCCTTGAGCTTACGCTCGTTGGCGAGCAGGTTGGCGGAATTTTCCCTGCGGCTTCCGCCCGTCATGGAACCCGATGTCGCAATAAGGTCGCCGTCCAGCGTAACTATCTTGAACGCCCTGGGATACCTTCCCGCTATTATGGTCGCACTCTGGATATCGTCGCATACAAGCGTGTTGCCCAGCAGGTTGTGAATTACGTTTTCATACTTCTTGTCGTAGCGGACAAGGTCGATGGCGGTGCCCACGGCGCCCCTTTCAAGGCAGGCCGATTTAATCTGCTGGCTTTCATACCTCGGCCTTAAGGCCTCTATGGGCAGGAAGGTGACCTGCCCCGCCCTGTTAGCCTTTAAGTACTGTATGAGGTAGCGCGCATCGTCCCTCGTCTCCGTGATGACGTTCTGCATTGCGCCGCCGAACGCCGTCTCTATGGCGACTTCATACTCCGCGTCGCAACTCACCACATCGGCGATAAGCCCCATTATCCTGGACGAAAGCGCGGGATTGTTTTTTGAATCCGACATGAGCCGCTTTACTGAATAGACATAGCCTTCGAACCTGTCGCGCAATGCGGTATATGTGCGAAGACTCTGTTCGAGCGAGGATATCTGCGCCTGAAAGTCGTAAATGCGCCTGACATACGTCTGCAATTTTTCGTTCTTTGCCTGCACGTCGGCGGTTGCCTTTTCGGTAAGCTCGTTCTCGTTGCCGAGAAGTCCGTTCAACTTCTCGGAGGTTTCAAGCGTGCGGGCATATTCCTGCTTTAAGCGCTCGTGCTCGGCGCGGACGGAATTCATGGCTTCGTCCATCTCGCCCATGCGCTCCACAATCAGTTCCTTCTTTGCCGAGAGTGAGCCTATGTTTTCCTTAATCTCCGTGAGGTCCTTGAATGCGTCCATGACCTTCTTGCGGTGTTCGCCAGTCATGACCTCGAAACCTGCTATGCTCTCCGACAGAGCGGTTATTTCTGCCTTGAGTTGCCCGCTGTTGACATTCAGTCTTTCAATTCTTTCGTTGTTTTTTGCGGCGTACTCCTCCGCGCGGCGTATTTCCCTGTCGAGTTCGAGCGTACGCTTGGCTGAAAACGCCAGGTCTTCCTGCGCCTGCTGGAGTTTATACTTCACGGCATTGGCACGCTCCCTGAACAGCTTGCTTTCGCCCGTACTTCTTTCCAGCCCGACGGTGTATTCAAGTCTCTCCTGGTTGAGAGTTTTTAAGGTATCGTCCGCCCCTGCAAGCAGGCTTCTGCAGTTTTCGTAATCGGTGAGCAGGGAATCTGAAAGACGGGTATTTTCCTCTATCAGTCTGTTAATCTCCGCGATGCGCCCGTTTATCTTCGCGCGCTCGTCCGCGGCGCCGTCGTGACGGCAGATATAGGTGTTCACTTCGTGCATGCGCAGGTTGGAATACAGCTCGTTGTACTTGCGCGCATTGTCGGCCGCGCGCGAAAGGGGGGTGAGCTGCCGTTCAACCTCCTGCATTCTCTGCGCATAGACGAACAGGTTGTCCTTGGAATAGTTCAGCTTTCTTTCGGCGTCTGCCTTTCTGTCCTTGAAGACGACTATGCCCGTCGCCTCCTCGAAAATGGAACGTCTTTCTTCGGGACGGGAGTTCATTATCTGCGCAATTCTGCCCTGACCTATTATGGAATAGCCTTCCTTCGCCGCGCCCGCGCCGTGCAGAAGTCCCGTCAGAATCTTCATTCGCGAAGGCTGTCTGTTCAGAAGGTATTCGCTTGTGCCGTCCCTGTACAGACGTCTTGTCATCTCCAGCTCGTCCGCGTCATAGTCGAATATGCGGTTTGTGTTGTCGAAGGTTAAAGTGACTTCGCAAAAGCCCATCTTCTTGCGCTTTTCCGTGCCGCTGAAGATGACGTCCATCATCTGCGAGCCCCTCATCATCTTGGCGGACTGTTCGCCCAGAACCCAGCGGATGGCGTCCGCAACGTTGCTTTTGCCGCAGCCGTTGGGACCGACTATGCAGGTGACGCCGTCGGTCAGGGGAATTTCCGTTTTATCGGCAAACGACTTGAAGCCGACAAGTTTTATACTCTTGAATTGAACCATCTTTAATTACCGTCCGATGACGATGCGGCATACTCATACGCCGCCTTTGCCGCAATCTTTTTTGCCTTGGAGAAGTTTTCGCCCTCTCCCGTAAACGTCTTTCCGTCCAGGCGCACGCTTACGCGCATATACGGCTCCCTTGGCGTGCCGAGTTGTTGTTTTTCGTAGCGGGGAAGCGGTCTGCCCTGCGACTGCAACAGCTCCTGCAGGGCGGAAATGTAGTTGAAAGACGCCCTGAGAGGAGTAAGCGTGGAGAACGCAAACTTCTTTGCCGCCTCCAGCCCGCCGTCCAGATATATCGCCGCAGTTACCGCCTCGTACGCGGAGGGTACTGCTTTTTTATTGTGCGTGTCCCCCTTATCCTTCAGAAGCACGTCGTCAAGCCCCAGCTTTTCTGACACCAGCTTAAGCGCGGCGTCGGAGAGATATTCCTGTTTCTTTTTGGTTATATCCCCCTCTGAAAGCCCGAGACGGAAATACTTTTCTGCGACGAGAAAGGTAAGCAACGCATCGCCCAGACATTCCAGACTTTCGTTATTCTCCTCCCCGTCATATGACGAGAGGGTAAGCGACAGCTTTAAAAGATTTTTATCCCCGAACGTATAACCTATGCGCCTTTCAATTTCCGCGAAATCCATTTAACCTTCCTGATTCACTATTATATTGTCAAGGTCGACGCCCTCCAGCATCTCCTCCACTTTGCCAATAAGACCGTTGCGGTAGATGGTAAGCGCATTGAGTATGGAATTGCATACAGACACGGGCTTGGAGGAGCCGTGGCTCTTGACGACGACCTTTTTAAGTCCTATCAGAAGCGCTCCGCCGTACTTGTTGAAGTCCAGATTTTTCTTCATGCGCTTTATCGCGCCCCTCATGAACAGCGCGCCGATGAGCGAGGACAACGAGGAGGTGAACTGCGTCTTCATGTTGGCGAGAATCATCTTCGCGCAGCCCTCTATCGACTTGAGCGCAATGTTGCCTGAAAAGCCGTCCGTAACGACGACGTCCACATCGCCGTAATTTATGTCCCGTCCCTCGATATTGCCCACAAAGTTTATGCCCTTCATCTGCCTGAGGTACTTGTACGTTTCCCGGTGCAGAGGGTCGCCCTTATGCTCCTCCGTGCCGTTATTCAGAAGTCCCACGCGGGGATTGGTGATACCGAAACCCGCCTGCGCATATGCCGAAGCGAGTACGGCGAACTGGCAGAGCATTACGGGCTTACATTCGGCATTGGCGCCGCAGTCGCAAAGCAGTGTCACGCCGCCCTTCGCGTTAGGGAGCGCAGGACAGAGCGCGGGACGCTTTATTCCCCTTATTCTGCCGAGTATGAGCTGTCCGCCCACAATCGTCGCACCCGTGGAGCCTGCAGTGACAAGTCCGCAGATATCGTCCTGTTTTTTGAGCATCCAGTATGCCGCCATCAGGGAGGACTGCTTTCTCTTGACAGCCTCCGTGGGAATGTCGTTCATGTCTATGACGTCGGGACAGTCCACAATTTCAAGGCGCGATTGGTCGTACTTATACTTTGAAAGTTCTGCCGTGAGCGCTTGCTTTCTGCCCGTCATGATTATATACAACTGTTTGTCCGCTTCAAGTGCCTGAACCGCACCCGCACAGGTTGCCATGGGCGCATTGTCGCCGCCCATACCGTCAAGAATAATCTTATCCATTTTAACCCCTTATAAAGTTTACTGTGCGAAACAAATTATCAACTCAAGATAAAAAATTTCCTTTTTAAATTATAGCACACAAATTCTGCCTTGACAATTATATTGGGGCAAGTTTGGCGGGTCAAATTTAATATCTGCCAAAAACGATTGACAGCTGACGCGGGGTCTGTTAGAATATAGTTTGTCAATCGCACAGATTATGGCATATAATAATACGGAAGGTTGGCTGAGTGGTCGATAGCGACGGTCTTGAAAACCGCTGAAGTGAGAGCTTCCGGGGGTTCGAATCCCTC
>CALVXA010000070.1 GCA_944368635.1 uncultured Clostridia bacterium | reverse complement strand
ATCAGATTTTACATGATAAATGCGCCCTGCGGCATTTTGCCGCAGGGCGCATAGTCGTAATTAAATCCGTTTTGCTGTGAAAGCTATATATTTTATCAGCGCAAGTCAATATTCAGCGTGCGCTTTAAATTGCCGAGTATCTTCTTCACGAAGCCGTCCGTCCTTTCGGGGGTGATCGCCTCGTCCTTGGGCATAAATGTGACGGTGAATGCCATGCTCTTCTTGCCTTCGCCTATCTGGTTGCCTTCGTAAATGTCAAACAGCTTTACGTCGCTCACATACTTGCAGGCAGAATAAATTTCTTTTTCTATCTGACCGCAGGTTATGGAGGTGTCGGCAACAAGCGCAAGGTCGCGGCTCACTTCGGGGAAGGCGGGAAGGGGTACGTATCTGAAGGGCTTTGCGTGCGATGTCATCTTCGCGTAGTCTATCTCGCAGATGAAAGCTTTTCTGTCCATGGAAAGCTTTTCGGCAATTTCGGGGTCAAGTTGTCCGAGGTATCCGATGCTCTCTCCCTCGCAGGTTATTTCCGCCGTGATTCCGGGGTGCAGGAAGGGCTTTGTGCAGGGCGCATATTCAAATTTAGTATTCAAAAAGTCTGCAATGTCCTCTGTTATGCCCTTGAGGTCAAAGAAAGTGAGGTTTCCGAATATGCCTATGCACAGCGTTGCCCTCTCTTCGGGGAAGTCGGTAAGCGGCAGTGACTTGGGCAGATATCTGCTTGCAATCTCAAACAGCATACCATCCGTGTTGCCGCGCCTTAAATTCCTGACAATGGTGTTCACCATCGAGGGGGCGAGCGTCGTGCGCATTACGGAGAGGTCCTCGCCTATGGGGTTGAGTATCTTGATAAAATTCCTTTCAGGCGCGTCTTCGGGAATTTTCATCATGTCCAAGTCTTTTTCGGAATAGAAGGAATATGTTGAAATTTCATACAGTCCGTCTGCGACCAGCCTGTCCTTAAGCGCGTTTTCCAATTTCTGGCTGTCGCTGTAACCGCCGTTTGTCACGCTTGCCGCAGTTAGGAACGTACCGTTGACGTGGTCATAACCGTACTCCCTTATCAGTTCTTCCGCAATGTCGGGGTAACCGTCTATGTCCTCGCGGTAGGGGGGTACAACAAGGTGAAGGGTGTCGCCTTCGACTGTCGTGTCAAAGTTAAGTCTTCTCATTATGTCGGCGGCCGTGTCTGTAGGAATTACAATGCCCAGCAGCGCATTGATCTTTTTCATGTCCACGGTCATCTGTTTTGTGCCGTCGTGCGAATACTCGCTTTTAACGTCGGCATGAACATCTGTTACGGTGCCGCAGTCAAGTTCCTGTATTAGGTGAAGCGCCCTCTTCATTGCGTGTTCGGTGGTGTACTCGTTTACGCCCTTTTCGAACAGCGCGGAGGAGTCGGAGTGTTGACCCAGCGAACGCGAAGTCTTCCTCACGCTGTCGCGCGCAAACTTTGCCGACTCGAAAAGCAGTTCCTTGGTGTCGTCTGTTATTTCGCTGTTCTCGCCGCCCATTATGCCCGCAAGCGCGCAGGGTTTATCCCCGTCGCAGATTACAAGGTTTTCATGGTTAAGCCTGAAGCTCTTTCCGTCAAGCGTTACAATGGTTTCGTCGTCCTTTGCGCGGCGCACAACAATCTCTCTGCCCGCAAGCTTCCCGCAGTCGAATGCGTGCATGGGCTGACCGAGTTCCAGCAGCACGAAGTTAGTTATATCGACCAGGTTGTTTATGGAGCGCAGTCCGCAAAGCGCAAGTCGCTTTCTCATCCACATGGGGGAGGGGGCAATCCTGACGTTGCTGACATAGTGCGCGATATATCTGGGGCAGAGTTCGGGGGCAAGCACCTTTACGTTTACGGGTTCGCCCTTGCCCTTTGTCTCGTAGGAGTAGTCGGGTTCTTTAAGGGGCTTGCCGAGTATTGCCGCAACTTCCCTCGCCATGCCTAAAATACTCTGGCAGTCAGGTCTGTTGGCTGTAAGTCCTATGTCGAAGATATAGTCGTCAAGTCCTAAAAGCGGCTTGACGTCACTGCCGTTTTTAAACGAAGAGGGCAGAAGAAGCAGTCCGCAGTAGTCGCCGCCTTCGAACATATCGCCGTTCACGCCAATCTCTGCGCCGCTGCACAGCATTCCGTCCGATTCAATGCCGCGCAGTTTGCCCTTCTTTATGGTCATCACGCCCTCTACAGTTACGTGGTCCTTGCCTGTGGCGTATACCGTCGCCCCGGGCAGTGCGACGGGCGCCTTTATTCCCGTCTTTACGTTGTCTGCGCCGCAGCATATCTGCTTTACGCCGTATTCGCCGCAGTCCACGCGGCAGACATGCAGGTGAGTGCCCTCCACGGGCTGACAGTCGATGACTTCGCCGACTACCATGCCGGAGATGTCCTTGCCGACTTCTATAAGTTCCTCTACTTCAAAGCCGCAACCGAACAGCAGTTTCTGCAGTTCCTGCGCGGTTACGTCAACGTCTACATAATCTTTTAACCAGCTTAAAGGTAATAACATTCTCAACTCCTGTCTTAAATTGCAACTTTATTGCATTCTGAACTGTCTGAGGAACCTTGTGTCGCCCTCAAAAAGCATCTTCATGTTGTTTATGCCGTATTTGAGCATTGCAATTCTCTCAATGCCCATGCCGAAAGCAAAGCCGGAGTATACGTCGGGGTCTACGCCGCAGCCTTCAAGCACGCGCCTGTTCACCATGCCTGCGCCAAGCACTTCAATCCAGCCCGTGCCCTTGCACAGCTTGCAGCCCTTGCCTCCGCACTCGAAACAGCTCACGTCCACTTCTACGGAAGGTTCGGTGAAGGGGAAATAGGAGGGGCGGAGTCTTGTCTTTACTCCGCTGCCGAATATCTTCGCGGCAAACTCGTCAAGCATACCCTTAAGGTCGCAAAGTGTTATACCCTTGTCAACCACAAGTCCTTCCATCTGGGAGAACATGGGCGAATGCGTGGCGTCGTCGTCGCTCCTGTACACCTTGCCGGGCGAAAGTATCTTGATGGGGGGAGCCTGCTTTTCCATTACTCTTATCTGTCCTGCCGAAGTCTGCGTGCGGAGAAGCAGGTCGCTCGTCACGTAGAAGGTGTCCTGCATATCCCTTGCAGGGTGGTCTTTGGGCGTGTTCAGCGCAGTGAAATTGTAGTAGTCGTTTTCAATTTCAGGCCCTTCGAACACGGTAAAGCCCATGCCCGCAAATATGGATATAAGTTCCCTTTTAATCAGGGTATTGGGGTGATATGCGCCCGTTTTGTGCCTGTTTCCGGGCAGGGTGACGTCGATCGTCTCGCTTGCATAGCGCGCTTTAAGTTCCGCCTGCTTAATGCGTTCTTCCGCCTCTGCAAAGTGTTCTTCCGCCCAGTCGCGCAGTGCGTTTATGGTCTTGCCCGCCTGCGGTCTTTCTTCCTTGGGCAAATCTCTCAGCCCCTTCATCAGTTCGGAGATTTCCCCCGACCTGCCGAGACAGGCGTTCTTAAGCTCGTACAGGGCCTTGGAACTGTCTGTTACGGACAGGCTGCTTTCAATCTTTGCCTTAAGCTCTTCAAGTTTTTCAGCGATATTTGTGTCGTTCATTTCTTGCTCCTGAAAAAATAAAAACTCCCCGTGCAAAGCACAGGGAGCAAATGTTTTTAGTTTGCTCGGTACCACCTGATTTCCGCGGAAACAATTCCGCCTTCGTTTACCCGTTTACGCAGGGCGTCGCGGGGTGCATTACTCCGCCGTAAAAGGCGTTTGACGCGCCCGGCTCGCGAGGGAATAACGCAGAAAAACCGCATGGGAAACCTTTCAGCCTTCGGGTTTGCCTCTCTGTGCGCGGGGATACATTCTCCGTCTGTCTCGGTCACAGCCGTTGACGATATTATAAAATTATTATAGACCAAAACGCGCGCGTTGTCAATTGTTTTTTGGCGTGCGGGTTCAGGCGGACAGCCGCCTTTGTTAAAGAAAGCTGCCATGCGCAAAGAACGCGGTATGCTTTCCGTCAGACGCGCCTGTCTGTGGCGGACGAAAAATCAGTAAATGCTGCCGCCGTGGCAGTCGTAAGCTACAACGCAGGGGAAATCGCGCACTTCAAGCTTTCTTACGGCCTCGCTGAGAAGGTCGGGAAAGGCTAAAAGCGTACTTTTTGTTATTGCCTTGCCGTATGTTGCGCCAGCTCCGCCGATGGCGGCAAAGTAAACGCCCTTATTGCGCACGATAGCCTGTCTGACTTCGTCCGACATCTCGCCTTTGCCTATCATTCCGCCAAGACCGAGGTCTAAAAGTTGCGGGGCGTATACGTCCATGCGCGACGAGGTGGTGGGGCCGCAGCTTCCGCTTGCCATGCCGGGCTTTGCGGGGCAGGGCCCTGCATAGTAAATTATCGCGCCTTCGATGGGGAAAGGCAGTTCTTCGCCGCGCGCTATCATCTCCGTAAGGCGTTTATGCGCACAGTCGCGCGCAGTGAGTATCTCGCCAGAAATAAGCACGCTGTCGCCTGCTTTAAGCTGTTCGGCGCAGTTCTTGTCCAAGGGTAAAACTATTTTCTTCATAGGTGTGTCTGTCCGATGTCCGTTATTTGCGTGTTTTATTTTCGCCTATATCGTTGCCCTTTCGCATCTTATGCAGTGGCATTGAATGTTTACTGCTACGGGGAGTCCCGCAATGTGCGTGTATGCCCATTCGCAGTTCACGCCCAGCGCCGTCGTCCTGCCGTGAAAGCCCTGACAGCCTATTCCCAGGGCGTTTATTCTCTCAAGCGCCTGTTTTTCAATTTCGGCGATGTCTGCCCTGTCGCTGTGCGTGCCGACGTCGCGGGTGAGCGCTTTTTTTGCAAGGTATGCGCAGGTGTCAAAGCTTCCGCCTATGCCCACGCCCACGAATACGGGAGGGCAGGGGCGGGACCCTGCGTTCTTCACGGTCTGCACTATTGCGGAGATTATGCCTTCCACGCCCTGTGCGGGTTTAAGCATATACATTGCGCTCATGTTCTCGCTGCCGAACCCCTTGGGCAGATAGGTTATCTCCACTTTGTCGCCTGCACATATGTGCGTATGTATAACGGCAGGGGTGTTGTCGCCCGTGTTATTGCGGGTTATGGGGTCGCATACCGACTTGCGGAAATATCCGTCGGCATAGGCGCGCCTTACCGCGCCGTTCACCGCATCGTCCAGAAGCTCGCCCGTGAGGTAAACGTCCTGACCTATTTCAAGCATTACCACAGCCATGCCCGTGTCCTGGCATACGGGCAAATTTTCGCTTTCCGCCAGCTCGGCATTGGCGATAAGCGTGTCAAGCGCAAATGCCGCCGCGCCTTCAGTCTCCGTGTCTCTTGCTTGCCTGAGGGCTGCCCTGCAGGAAGGGGTAAGCGTGACGCCCGCCTTAAGCGCCATGGCGTAAATTCTGTCTGCAATTTCCTTTGTGTCTAATGTTCTCATACTCTACAAATTTTAATATATTTTCTTTCAAAAGTAAATCGTTTTCATTTACTTTGCCCCTATAAATAATGTATAATATGCCCATGAAGTCAGAAAATTCAGGCGGGCTCTGCGCGCTTAACGCGGGCATTTCGTTTTCGGTATGCGTCGTCCTGCTCGTATTGCTCTCCCTCGTTGTCTCTGCCATAATTTCAGTAAGCGGCTCGGCGGGGTCGGAGTGGGCGGCGTATGCGTCCTATCTCGTCTCGCCCGTCGCCATCGTAATAACTCTCGCCGTAATGTATACGCGTTGCGGCGCAGGGGCAAAAAGCCTGTTTCCCGTACGCACTCATGCGGGCTGGTATGCAGTCGCGCTCGCGCTCGTGTTCGGGCTTATGTTTTCTCTCGGTTCGCTGAACGAGCTTCTTATCTCCGCCCTCGAAAATGTAGGGTATGTGCGCAGACAGTCGTCTCTTCCCGACATGAGCGGGTGGAACATAGTTCCCGTGCTGATAGTGGTAGCCGTGTTGCCTGCGCTGTGCGAAGAGCTGTTGTTCAGGGCAATGATTTTAAACAACGCTGCGTCCGAAACGGGCGATATGCGCGCCATACTGCTTACGGGTATGTGTTTTTCGCTCTATCACGGTTCTGTCGAACAGACAATATATCAGTTTATATGCGGCTGTGCGTTTGCCTGGCTTGCAGTGCGCTCGCGTTCGGTAGGACCTGCGGTGTTTGCGCATTTTGCCAACAACGCTTCCATAATTATTTTAAGCGCGTGCGGCGCATATGACGCGTCGGGCGCTCTGGCAGGCGGACTTTGGGTACGGGTTGTCGTGTATATTTTATCCGCTGTCTCGCTGATTGTCTCTATCATCGCGCTTGCATGGGCTGGCAAGCGCCGCAAAAGCGCATATGGCGGTCAAAATACGTCTGTGCAGAGCGTGGGTGAACAGAGTGCTGCAAAAGGTTACAGGCAAGGCGTTGCAAAGTTCTTTCTCGGCGCGGCTGTGGGCATAGCCGCCATGGCAGTGCAGTGGGTTGCAGGGTTGTTCGTATGATTAAGGTAAACATAGTCTGCGTGGGAAAAATAAAGGAAGCGTTTTACAGGGACGCTGTTGCCGAATACGCAAAAAGGCTGTCGCGCTTTTGCAATTTTAAAATTACGGAACTTGCCGAGGGAAGAAATATAGAAGAGGAGGCGGACGGAATAATAAGACAGCTTAAGGGGTGCAGCATCGCCCTCTGCGTAGAGGGGAGCGAAATGTCCAGCACGCAGCTTGCCGCCGCGGTTAAGACGCAGTGCGACAGGGGCAGGGAAATCACTTTCGTCATAGGCAGTTCATGCGGACTGTCCGAAAGGGTCAAAAACGCCTGCGAAATGAAGCTGTCGTTTTCCCGCATGACCTTTCCCCACCAGCTGATGCGCGTCATACTCGCCGAACAGATTTACAGGACGTTCATGATAAATTCAGGCTCCGAATATCACAAATAAGTAAGTTCGGCGAAGATGGTTTTCAGGTGCCTGCGCGCGGCTGCCCGGGCATAACCGTTTTTTGTGCGCGACTGATATGTTCTTTGTATAAAGAATATAATAGTCGTATGATATATGACGAAGTTTGTGCTTTTTACAGACATTATCGCGGGAAAAAGTGCGTAATAGGCTACTCCTGCCGAGGAAGGGAAATATACGCCATGCATGTGGGAAGCCAGTACGGCAGACAGTTCATCTCGGTGGGCGGCGTACACGGCAGGGAGTGGATTACCGCCGCGCTGTCGCTGAAACACATACAGCTCGGCTGTCTTTGGGGCGGATACGTCATACCCCTTCTTAATCCCGACGGGGCAGTCATTTCCCAGACTTCAGAGCCCATGTGGAAGGCAAACGCGCGCGGCGTGGACCTGAACTGCAATTTTCCCGCAGATTGGGGACAGGGCAGGCTGAACACGCGCGTCCGCGGCGCGGAAAACTGCATTGGCGACTACCCGCTGTCAGAGCCGGAAAGTGCGGCGCTCGCCCGCTTTACGCGCAGGGTAAAACCCTCCGTCACCTTTGCCTTTCACACCAAGGGCGGGGAAATCTATTGGGAATACGGCGGTCGCGGCGACGAGAGGGGCGCAAGGATAATTTCGGAATGTTGCGGCTACGCCGTAAAGCGAATAACGGGAAGTTGCGGCGGCTACAAAGATTGGTGCATAAGCTCCCTCGGCATTGCGTCTTATACCATAGAATGCGGTTCCGATCTGCTCAGTCATCCCATAACTTCGCTGTCGGACATATCCGAATGTGCCAAAATAATAAGACATTTTACGGAAAATTATGAAAAAAAATAAGTTCATGAAGAGTGCGCTTAAGTGCGCGAAGAAGGCGCTTGAAGAGGGCGAGGTGCCGATAGGCGCCGTGGTCGTATGCGACGGGAAGGTCATTGCACGCGGACATAACAGACGTACCAAAAGACAGATGGCAACCGCCCATGCCGAGATTGAGGCAATAGACAAGGCCTGCAGGAAACTGAAGAGCTGGCGCATACCCGAATGCGAGCTTTACGTCACGCTTGAACCCTGTCCCATGTGCATGGGCGCAATAATAAACGCGCGTATTGCGGCCGTCTGGTTATTCTGGCCTTCTGGTACACCCCGAAGGAGCGCAAGATCGAGAAGCTCGACCAGGAGGTCGTGGTCGTGG
>CALVXA010000069.1 GCA_944368635.1 uncultured Clostridia bacterium | reverse complement strand
GTCGTGCCGGACAGCACGGCAACTTGCGAAAGTTTGCCGGAAATTTTCGAGGCAGCAGACTTTGAAATTACAAAGGAGATTGCCGACCTCATTGCGCTCGGTCTGATTACAGACAGCGGAAATTTTTCCCACAACGATGTAAGCGCTAAAACATTTGCAGTGGCTTCCATGCTCAGGGCAAAGGGTGCGGACACAAGCAGAATAGGTTATCTCATGTTCACGCGCCAGACAAAGGGCAGGGCGTTGCTGTTTGCAAAGGTGCTTGGCAGACTGCGCTTTGCGCTTGACGGCAGGCTTGCTTTTATTAATATAACGCAGAAAGACTTTGAGGAGACAGGCACGGATAAGAGCCATACGGAGGGCTTTGTGGACTATGCCCTGTCGATAGACGAGGTGGAAGTCTCAATTTCCCTGTTGGAGGTGAAGCGCGGCCAGTTCAAGGCTTCGCTCCGCAGTAAGCGCGCAAATGTCAACGCCGTCGCGTCGTCGTACGGCGGAGGCGGACACGTTCTTGCAAGCGGCTGTATGCTCTTCGGCGAGCTGGAAGAGGTCATCGACAGGTTAACCTATTCGGTATATCAACAGCTCTGAATTAAGTTAAATGACGGGATTTATAAACATAAACAAGGCTCAGGGAGTAAGTTCGGCGCACGAAGTCGCAATAATTAAAAGGCTGAGCGGGACGCCCTGCGGACATATGGGTACGCTTGACCCCATGGCAAGCGGCGTTTTGCCTGTGGCAATAGGCAATGCTGCAAGACTGTTCGACTATTTTCTGGGTAAGACAAAAAAATACGTCGCAACCTTCCGTTTCGGCGAGGAGTATGACACGCTGGATGTTACGGGGACGCTTCTCCGACATGGCGGCAGAGTACCCGAACGGGAGGAAATAGAGGGCGTCATCCCCATGCTTGTCGGAGAAATTGACCAGATACCTCCTAAATACAGCGCCAAATGCGTGAACGGGAGCAGAGGGTATATGCTGGCACGCAGGGGGGAACAATTTGAACTTGCCCCCAAGCGCGTGAAAATAAATTATATCAGACTTTTAAGCAATGACGGTCCCGAATATAAGTTTGAGATTGAGTGCGGCGGAGGGACATACATTCGCTCCATTGCGCGCGATATGGCTGAAAAACTCGGGACAGTTGCCTGTATGAGTGTGCTTGTAAGAACGGCAAGCGGGCCGTTCAGAATTGAAAATGCCGTCAGTACAGAGTCTGTTACGGCTGAAAATCTCAAGGATTACATTATTCCTACAGACAGCCTTTTGCCATTTGAAAGCGTACATCCCGGTTTCGCCGACGCTAAAAAGCTGTTCAACGGCCTCGGTGTTAAGTGCGCTCTTGCGGACGGGATGTATAAAATTTATGCGTGCGACGGCAGCTTTTACGGTTTAGCGGCAGCGCAGGACGGAATATTAAAGGTTAGGACCAAATTATGTTAAAGGTAGTTGAATACGGCAAAGACGAATATGATTTTCCTGCATTGCTTGTACTTGGTTGCTTCGATGCGATTCATCTCGGGCACAGAGAGCTTATAAAAAAGGCAAAGCTGCAGGCAAAGATAAACGGGCTTGACCTTGGCGTTATGATATTCCGCGACGGCAAGGGCGGAAAGCTTGTCTATACGTTTGAAGAGCGGTTACAGATTCTTGAAAGTCTTGGCGTAAAGTTCGTACTTGCCATAGACTTCAACGAGCAATTTATGGAGATCTCCGCGCTCGATTTTCTGCATACCATAGACGATTACATAAATGTCAAGGCGTATATGAGCGGCAAGGATTTCCGCTTCGGTGCAAAGGCGAAGGGCAAGGCATCTACGCTTAAGAGCTTTGCGGAGGACGATGAAAACGGAGTATGGTATATGTCCGTAAAGGATGTGCTGTGCGACGGAGAAAAGGTCAGCACAACGCTCATTAAATCATGTCTGGATGATGGCAACGTCATCAAGGCCAACAAGCTGCTCGACTCTCGCTTTAATGTTACGGGAGAAGTTGTTCACGGCGCCGGAAGAGGGGGAGAAGAAGTTGGATTTCCAACGGTAAACATTTTCTATCCCGCGGAGAAATACCCGCTCAAGAGGGGCGTATATAAGGTGACGTCGCTGATTGACGGCGTCCAGTATACAGGTATTGCCAATTACGGCACTTGTCCCACGTTCGGCGATGAAAGAGTGGCGCTGGAGGTATATTATGAAGGCTTCAGCGGCGACCTTTACGGAAGAACGCTTACTGTATGTTTTGAAGAGTATATCAGGGATATAAGAACGTTTGCGGACGCGCACGAACTTGCCGCGCAGCTTGAACGCGACATTGCCTATATAAACGGAGATGCGTCGGCGGAATCGCATGAAGAACAGTTGGCAAGTTCTGAAGCGCAGTGTAATGTTACCGAATGCACTGATGCGGAAGTTGACGGGATTGACAGTGCCGACAATAAGACCGAGAGTGTGACAGAGCAGGACAATACTGACGGAGGAGTGCAGTCTGAGGGGACTGCCGTAAGCGAAATTGATTAAATTCGGACCAAGCGGAAACAGTAACAGCTTTTACGAGGCAGGTTTCAAGCATACCGTACAGGCTCCGCAATTTTTGCAGATGTACGGGCTTGACTGTTTTGAATATTCTTTCGGCAGGGGAATAATGTTGTCGGAGAGCAAAGCGGCAGAAATAGGCGAAAGCTTTGCGGCTGCAGGTATGGAAATAAGCGTCCATGCGCCATATTTTATAAACTTCGCCAATCCCGATGACGAGGCGGCACAGAAGTCCTATAACTACGTTTTAAACAGTGCAAGGTTTTTAAAGCTTTTAGGTGGTAAGCGACTCGTCTTTCATCCCTCCACGCAGGGCAAAATGACAAGAGAAAAAGCCGTAGAGCTGACGCAAGAACGCATAAAGCGGCTTACCGACTACATCTATCTCAACAATCTTGAGGATATAGTTTATTCTCCGGAAACCATGGGGAAAATTGCGCAGATAGGCACTGTGGAGGAAATTGTCGGGTTCTGCAAGACGGACAAAATATATGTTCCGTGCATGGATTTCGGACATATTAACGCGAGGGAGCAGGGCAGTCTTAAGACTACAGAAGATTATGCGCAGCGCCTTGACTACATGATTTCCGAGCTTGGATATGACAGGGCCAGGGGTTTTCACATACATTTTTCCAAGATTATGTACGGCGGAAGAGGGGAGATTAAGCACCTGACTTTCGACGATATGACATATGGTCCTGAATTTGCACCGCTTGCCGTTGCGCTTAAGCGGTTTAAGCTGGAGCCCTACATTGTGAGTGAATCTGACGGCACGCAGGCAGAGGATGCCCGTTCGATGAAAGAAATATACAATAGTGTTGACATATAATTATTTTTTTGGTAAAATAATATGGTAATTGACAGAGTAAAAAAGTTATTCGATGACTGCGGCGCCGATGCGCTTGTTGTAAGGGAAGATGACCTGCGCTTTTATCTTACAGGTTTTTCAAGTTCCTTTGGCGTAGTGGTAGCCGATGATGAAGGCGTAAGTTTTTATACAGATAGCCGCTATCTTGAAGCGGCGGAAAAGTGCTTAACCCCGCTCGGCTTCAAAGTACTTGAGTACCCCAGAGGTATAAAGCTCACCTCCCTTCTGTCAAAGTACAAAAAGCTTGCAATGCCTCTCGGCAGGATAACCGCATCGGACTATCTCGCTCTTACTGAATGCGGATACGCAATCGTAGACAGCCTTTCGCTGTTTGAAAGGGCAATGGCTGTCAAAGACGAGGGCGAAATTAAAAGCATTAAGAAAGCCTGCGTAGCAACAGACAGAGCTTATGAGGAGCTTCTCGGGGAAATTAAAGAGGGCATGACAGAAAATGAGGTTGCAGCCCTCCTGGAATATCTCATGCGTAAACACGGGGCAAGCGGCACAAGTTTTTCCACCATCTGCGCGTTTGGCGCAAATGCAAGCGTGCCCCATCACGAAACGGGGAATATTAAGCTTAAGTTCGGCGATCCCATACTGCTTGATTTTGGCTGTAAGGTTGACGGCTATTGTTCTGACTGCACAAGGACGCTTCTTTTTGGCGATGACGGCAGACATGGCGAGTTCAAGGATATATACGCCAAGGTTCTTGACGCACATTTCCTCGTAAAAGAAAAATTTGCTGCAGGAATGAGCGGGAAGCAGGGCGATGCGATTGCAAGGGACTACTTTGCGAAGTTCGGGCTGGACAAGTATTTCACGCACGCGCTCGGACACAGCCTCGGCATAAACATTCACGAAAGTCCTTCGCTTTCTCCGTCGTGCGAAAGCATATTTACAGACGGCATGGTTTTCTCCGACGAGCCCGGTCTTTACATTGCGGGCAAACTTGGCGTCAGGATAGAGGATACCGTAACGCTAAAAGAAGGGAAGGTAGTAAGCCTTACGGACAGCGACAAAAATTTGTATATCATTTAATTTTTCATAAGCAAACTATTAAGGAGAGTAAAATATATGGCATCTATTTTAGCAGGCGACATCAGAAAGGGCGTTACTTTCGAGTACAACGGCAAGGGCGTTTACACCGTAACTGAATTTCAGCACGTAAAGCCCGGCAAGGGCGCAGCGTTCGTCAGGGCAACGCTTAAGAACGTGGTGACGGGACAGGTGCTTTCGGACATAACATTCAACCCTACCGCAAAGCTTGAAACCGCACAGGTGGAGACGAGGAAGATGACCTATTCCTATACCGACGGCGAGTTCTATAACTTTATGGATCCCGAAACGTTCGAGATCATTCCCCTCAACTATGACCAGGTCGAGGATGCGCTCAAGTACATCAAGGAGAACGATACCGTAACCATCAAGTTCCTTCATGGAACTGCATTCTCCGTAGAACCTGAAAACTTTGTAGAGCTTAAGGTTGTGGAGTGCGAACCCGGCGTGAAGGGCAACACGGCAACCAACGCGCTGAAGAACGCAAAGGTGGAGACAGGTGCCGTAATTCAGGTGCCCATGTTCGTCGAAGAGGGCGAGACCATACGTATCGATACCAGAAGCGGCGAGTATATGTCCAGGGTCGGCAAATAATCTGCCGTAAGTTTCATGAGGGCTGTAATACAGCGTGTTAAGCAGACCACCCTGTCCGTCGACGGGAAAGTCATTTCATCAATTCCGTTCGGTCTGGCGGTATTTCTCGGCGTAGGGTCGGGCGATATGCCTTCCAGCGCGGACAAAATAGCGTATAAAATCGCAAGGCTGCGTGTATTTGAAGACGAAAACGGAAAGATGAACTTGTCCGTAAAGGACGTCGGCGGCGAAGTACTCATGATTTCGCAGTTTACTCTTTACGGCGACTGCACGCATGGCAATCGCCCCAGTTTTACGGGGGCAGAACAGCCGTCGCGCGCGGAGGAGCTTTACGACTACTGCGTCGAAAAGCTCAAGAGTGAGGGCATACCCGTAAAAAAAGGCGTATTCGGCGCTGATATGAAGATAAGTCAGCAAAACGACGGGCCTGTAACAATTTTAATGGAATTCTGATTTACAGGGCGAATTTTTCGCCCTGTAACTATATAGTTCGTAATTTTATGAAAATAACATATTTGGGAACAGGTGCGGCGGAGGGGTTCCCCGCCATGTTCTGCGGCTGTAAATATTGCAGAGAGTCCAGGCTCTTACATCCGGACTTCGTACGCACCCGCTCACAGGTTGCGGTGGATGACAATTTGCTTGTGGACTTTCCGCCTGAATCATATGTGCACTCGCTGGGCGGGAAGCTCGACCTTACTGCCGTCCGATATCTGTTGGTGACACATTCGCACATGGATCACTTTTACGCGCACGATTTTATTCTGCGCGGTTACAAATATGCTCAGCTTTCGGAAGACATCCTTGAAATATATGGCAATTCGGAAGTAGGCGAAGTCTTTAAAGAATGTACGGCAAGGGAGATGAAAACTGAAGTGGCGCGTCATGTCCGCTTTAACCTTGTAAAGGGAATGAGTTGCCGCTCGGTAGGCGACTACTTTGTCTGTGCCGTACCTGCCATGCACGGTACGCGGGAAGAAGCGCTTTTGTACTACATTTCCCGCAACGGAAAGGGATATCTTCATCTTCACGATACTGGAGATTTGTCCGATGAGTCAGTGGCTTATCTTGCACAGTGCGGAGCAAAAGCGGATATTGTGACATATGATTGTACATTTCTTGAGGAGCCGACAATCAGCGGGGCGAGACACATGGGCATCCCCAAAATACTTGAAGTAAAGGAAAAGCTTAGCCGTGCAGGAATTGTCGGCGATGAAAGTATATCCGTTATATCGCACTTTTCCCACAACTGTAACCCTACTGCGGAGCGTATTGAAAAGGTTGCGGCAAAGTACGGCTTTACGGCGGCGTACGACGGATTGACTCTGGAAGTATAAGATGAATTTTTTTAAACATCTGCACACGATAAATCATCACAGAAGACTTGTAAGGAAACATTGCTTCAGGGTAGGACTTTACTGGCAGGGTCTGACGCATGACCTGTCCAAATATTCCCCTTCGGAGTTCTGGCCTGGAGTCAGATATTTTCAGGGTACGCGCAGCCCTCAGGCAAGGGAGAGGGAGCTTTTCGGCTATTCCGCAGCATGGCTTCACCATAAGGGCAGGAACAAGCATCACTTCGAGTACTGGAGCGATTCGGACGCCTGCGGCGGCTTTATATGCGTCGAAATGCCGCCTGTATACTTTGCAGAAATGATATGCGACAGGGTTGCGGCAAGCAAGACGTATAAGGGCAAGGACTACACAGACAGTTCACCGCTTGAGTATTTTAACGGCAGAAAGGATAAAATGCGCATGCATCCCAAAACTGCCGCATTGCTTGAAGAATATCTCGTTATGCTCAGCGAACAGGGCGAAAAGGTCATGTTTGCGCACCTTAAGGAATATGTCAAAGAGAATAAAAAGCGGAAGTGTTAAATAAGCAAGAGCATATTTTCATAAAGTTTTCCGCCGCCTTTTTAGGCGGCGGTTATCTTCTGTAAATAAGAAGTTTACTGTATAAAGTAAGGTCCCCGCATTGCGATATCCGCATTGCGGGGACCTTTGATGTGAACATTTAAGTCGTCTGCAGCATGTTACATTATGATGTTTATAAGACGTTTGGGTACGACTATAAATTTCTTGATTTGCTTCCCCTCGATAAGTGTGGCAATTTCCTCATCGGCGCGGACAATTTCCTCGATGCGCTTTGCGTCTGCATCGGCGGCGATGTTAAGCTTCTTCTTTATGCGGTTGTTTATCTGGACAGCATATTCGAATGTCTCCTCCGCACACTTTGTCTCGTCATATTCAGGCCATTTTTCATATGCTATCGTACCGTTGTGACCGAGAGCTACATTCCAGATTTCCTCGGTGAGGAAGGGAATTACGGGGTTAAGAAGCTTTATAAGCCCTTCTGCATATTGGGCGGGGAAGTTTCTTCCCTCCGAAACTTCCTTGTATACGGCGTTCACGAAGACCATCATCTGGGAAATTGCGGTGTTAATCTTCATCGACATATAGTCCTCGCCGACTTTCTTTACGGTTTGGTTATAGATTTTTTCAAGGTTGGCATTGGGCTGAGAGCTTATGACTTTGCTCTCCATATAAAGTCTGTATACTCTGTCGATGAATTTCTTTACGCCCTCGATATTTGCGGTGTTCCAGGGCTTCGTGTCTGCGACGGGTCCCATAAACATTTCATACATTCTCAGTACATCTGCACCGTATGCCTTCACCACGTCGTCGGGATTTATTACGTTGCCCAGCGACTTGGACATCTTGTTTCCGTCCTCACCTAAAATCATGCCCTGATGGAAAAGTTTTTTGAACGGCTCCCTGCAGGGTACAAGACCCTTGTCAAAGAGGAAGTTGTTCCAGAAACGGGAGTACAGGAGATGACCGACGAGGTGTTCCTTACCGCCGCAGTAGAAGTCTACGGGCATCCAGTACTTAAGCAGGTCATAGTCTGCAAATTTTTTATCGTTGTGGGGGTCGCAGTAACGCAGGAAGTACCAGCTCGAACCTGCGGAGCCGGGCATAGTAGTAGTTTCGCGCTTGCCTTTAACGCCGCATATTTCAACGTTTACCCAGTCTGTTG